>NZ_FNSA01000003.1:2164892-2474162 GCF_900104775.1 Tsukamurella tyrosinosolvens | reverse complement strand
CTGGTCCGCGACGAGTGCGGCCTCGAGCTGGTCAACGGCATCGGCTGCACCGAGCTGCTGCACGTCTTCCTCTCCACCGCACCCGGCCGCACCGTCGCCGGAGCACTCGGCCATCCCGTGCCCGGCTACCGCGCCACGGTGCTCGGCCCGGACGACGAGGAGGTCGGCCCGGGCGTCGCGGGGCGCCTCGCCGCCATCGGCCCCACGGGCTGCCGCTACCTCGACGATGCCCGGCAGCTCGGCTACGTGGTGGACGGCTGGAACGTCACGGGCGACACCGTCGTCCGCGACGCCGACGGCACGTTCCGCTTCCAGGCCCGGTCCGACTCGATGATCGTCTCCTCCGGCTACAACATCGGCGGCCCCGAGGTCGAGGCGGCGATCTGCGCCGACGACGCCGTCGTCGAGGCCGCCGTCGTCGGCCGGCCCGACACCGAGCGCGGCGCCGTCGTGTGCGCGTTCGTCGTGCTGCGCGACGGCGAGGATGGCGGCGCGGCGATGGTGCGGCGGATCCAGGACGGCGTGAAGGCCCGCCTCGCGCCCTACAAGTACCCGCGGGACGTCCGCTTCGTGGACGCCCTGCCCCGCAACCCCTCCGGCAAGCTCCAGCACTTCCGGCTCCGAGAACAACTGGCCCGCGAGGCCGACGCCGCGGTCCGCGGCTGACCCGCCCACCTGAGCACGAAGGACGACAGATGAAGATCGCAGTGATCGGCGGCGGCCCCGGCGGCCTCTACTTCTCCGCCTTGATGAAACAGCTCGACCCCGCCCACGAGATCACCCTGTTCGAGCGGAACCGCGCCGAGGACACCTTCGGCTTCGGCGTCGTGTTCTCCGACGAGACACTCGGCGGCATCGAGAACGCCGACCCGGTGATCTACGGGCAGATGGAATCGCTCTTCGCCCGGTGGACGGACATCGACGTGCACTACCGCGGTCGGTGGAACACCGTGGGCGGCCAGGGCTTCGCCGCGATGAACCGACACGACCTCCTCGCGCTGCTGCAGCGCCGCTGCCTCGACCTCGGGGTCGACGCGCGATTCGCGACGCCGGCCCCCGACGTCGAGGAGCTCATGGCGACGCACGACCTGGTGCTCGCCGCCGACGGGCTGAACTCCGCGGCGCGGTCGCGCTTCGCCGAGGGCTTCGAACCCGATCTGGATCGCCGCCGGTGCAAGTACATGTGGCTCGGTACCGACAAGGTCTTCGAGGCCTTCACCTTCATCGTGGAGGACACCGAGTGGGGCACGATGCAGATCCACGGTTACCCCTATTCGGACCAGGGCAGCACGTTCATCGTCGAGATGGCGGAGGACGTCTGGCGGCGCGCCGGCTTCGACGCGACTGAGGGCCGCGCCTTCGCGCCCGGCGAGAACGACGACGCCGCGATCGCCCGGATCGGGGAGATCTTCGCGCCCTACCTCGGCGGCAGTCGTATCCTCGCCAACAACTCGCAGTGGATCACGTTCACGACCGTCCGCAACACCAGCTGGGTGCACCGCAATCTGGTCCTGCTCGGCGACGCCGCACACACGGCGCACTTCTCCATCGGTTCCGGCACCAAGCTGGCGATGGAGGACGCGCTCTCGCTGGTCGCGTGCCTGCACGAGAACGGCGACCTGGGCACTGCGCTCAAGGTCTACGAGGAGGAGCGGCGGCCCGTCGTCGAGTCGACGCAGCGCGCGGCGCAGGCCTCGCTCGAGTGGTTCGAGACCATCGGCACCTACCGCGAGCAGGAGCAGGTGCAGTTCACCTTCAACCTGCTCACCCGCAGCCGCCGCATCACCTTCGACAACCTCCGCCTCCGCGACGCCGACTTCGCCGACCGAGTCGTGCGCTCCTTCGGAGCCGGAACCGGCGCCGGCCCGCAGACCCCGGCGATGTTCCACCCCGTGACGATCGGCGACCTGCGCCTGAAGAACCGGATCGTGGTCTCGCCCATGGACATGTACTCCGCCGTCGACGGCCTACCGAACGACTTCCACGTCATGCACCTCGGTTCGAAGGCGCTCGGCGGCGCCGGCCTGGTGATGACCGAGATGGTGTGCGTCTCCGCCGACGGCCGGATCACCCCCGGTTGCACGGGTCTGTACACGGACGAGCAGCGCGAGGCGTGGCGGCGGGTGGTCGACGCGGTCCACGCGTACTCCGGCGCGAAGATCGGCCTGCAGCTGGGCCATTCAGGGCGCAAGGGCTCGACCAAACTCATGTGGGAGGGCATCGACGACCCGCTGGACGACGGCAACTGGGAGGTCATGGCACCGTCGGCGCTGCCCTACGGGCCGAACAGCGCCGTACCCCGCGAGATGACCCGCGCCGACATGGATCGCGTCGTCCGGGAGTTCGCCGACGCCGCGCGCCGCGGCGCCGACGCCGGCTTCGACCTGCTCGAGTTCCACGCCGGCCACGGCTACCTGATCTCCTCGTTCCTCTCTCCGATCTCGAACACCCGCACCGACGAGTACGGCGGTTCCGTGGTGAACCGGCTCCGCTTCCCGCTGGAGGTCTTCGACGCCGTCCGCGCCGCCTGGCCCGCCGACCGGCCGATCTCCGTGCGGCTCTCGGCCACCGACTGGATCCCGGACGGCAACGACATCGACGAAGCCCTCGAGATCGCCCGCGCCTTCTGCGAGCACGGCGTGGACCTCGTCGACGTCTCCACCGGTCAGGTCGCCAAGCACGAGCGGCCCGCCTTCGGACGCAGCTACCAGACCCCGTACGCGGACCGCATCCGCAACGAGGTCGCCGGGCCCGCAGGGGTGAAGGTGGTCGCCGTGGGCGCGATCTCGTCGTACGACGACGTCAACTCGATCCTGCTCGCGGGCCGCGCGGACCTGTGCGCACTCGGCCGCGCCCACCTGTACGACCCGCAGTGGACTCTGCACGCCGCCGCGGACCAGGAGTACGCCGGACCGGGCGCCGAGTGGCCCGACCAGTTCCGGGCTGGCAACCGCAAGCCGCCGAGCGCCCGCACCGACGCCGTCCGGCCGCGGCTCGCGCTGCTCCGCGACGAGGAGCCAGAGCCGGCCGCACACGTGCGGTGGACCCCGTGATCCCCGCCGCGGTGACCCGCCGCGTCCTGCTCTGCTGCTGGCTCGCGATCCTCGCCGAGGGCTACGACGTCGGTGTCTTCGGCGCCGTGGTGCCGGGCCTGCTCGCCTACGAGCCCTGGTCGCTCAGCGCGGTCGAGATCGGCGGCCTCGCGGCCTGGTCGCTGGTCGGCATGCTGATCGGCGCCACCACGATCGGCGTGCTGGCCGACCGGGTCGGGCGCAAGAACATGTTGCTCGTCGCCGTGGCGCTGTGCGCACTGCCGCAACTCGGCGTCGCGCTGGCGCCGAGCCCCGAGGTCCTCGGACTGTTCCGATTCATCGGCGGCCTCGGCCTCGGCGGCGTCATCCCGATCGCCGCCGCGTACACCATCGAGTTCTCGCCGCCGGCCAAGAAGTCGATGAACTACGGGATCATGTACTCCGGCTACTCGCTGGGGATCATGCTCGCAGCGCTCGTCGCCGTGCTGTCCCTCGACGCCCTCGGCTGGCGCTGGGTGATGGGCCTCGGCTTCGGCGCCGTGATCCTGGTGCCGGTCCTCGCCGTCGCACTGCCGCCGTCGATCGAGCAGCTCGCGGCGAGCGGGCAGACCGATCGCGCCGCCGCCGAGGCCCGGCGACTGGGGATCGAGCCCTCACCCGGTGCGGTCGCCCAGGCGCCTCCGGCCGACGGAGAGTCGGAGGGCTTCCTCAGCGCCCTGCGCGTCGTCTTCTCTCCACGGTACCGCCTGGCCACCGCCTGTTTCTGGGTCGCCCTGTTCTGCGGTCTGCTGCTCGTCTACGGGCTCAACACCTGGCTGCCACAGATCATGCGCAAGGCCGGCTACGACCTCGGCTCGTCGCTGATGTTCCTGCTCGTCTTCTCGCTCGCCTCTGCGATCGGC
The DNA here is from genome assembly GCF_900104775.1 of Tsukamurella tyrosinosolvens. Taxonomy (NCBI): domain Bacteria; kingdom Bacillati; phylum Actinomycetota; class Actinomycetes; order Mycobacteriales; family Tsukamurellaceae; genus Tsukamurella; species Tsukamurella tyrosinosolvens. Next base: position 2,470,228 of record NZ_FNSA01000003.1, on the reverse strand, counting down.
GGGATCGTCGTCGGCGTGCTGGCGGACCGACGGGGCCAGAAGCCCGTCCTCGTGGTCTGCTACGCGGTGGGTGCGCTCGGGATCCTCGCCCTGATGTTCCGCGGACCGATGGTCGTGAACTACCTCCTGGTGGGCATCGCCGGCATCGGCTCGATCTCCACCTCGCTCGTGCTCACCGGCTGGGTGGCGCACTACTACCCGGCCCGCGTCCGCGCCGCCGCGACGGGGATGGCGCTGTCCTTCGCACGAGTCGGGGCCATCGTCGGTCCGATCGTCGGTGGCTTCATCGCGGGCGCGGGCTTCGGCTACCGCGCCAACTTCGTGTTCTTCGCAGTGGTCGGCGGTGTCGCCGCGCTCGCGGTGGCCGCGCTGCCGCTTCTGCGGGGCGAGCCCGACGAGGCCCCGGAGCCGGAGGAGAGAGTCACCGCCCGGACCTGACCCTCGCACGCGAGCGGCGGCGTCCCCGTGGGGGCGCCGCCGCTCGTCGATCTGGTGTCAGTCCGACGGTGCGGCGAAGGGCCGCCGCCAGACGTCGCGGTCCTGCAGGAGATCGATCTGCCGATCGATGACCTCGCGCCGGAACTCGGCGTGGTGCGGGGGAATCCGATCCAGGTACCGGTTCTTGGGATACAGGGGCTGCTCGTAGATGAGCTGAGCCATCTCGGTGCGGACGTCCTTGAGCCAGTTCGTCACCTGCGCCGACGCGCGGTGATGGCGCAGTGCCTCGATGTTGACGGTGCCCGAGACGAAGGTGGATCCGTTGCTGTCGAACTGCTTGCCGACGATCGCCCCCTTGTAGTCGACGATCATCGATCGTCCGCCGCCGGCGTCGATCGCGGGCTGCCCCGGTTCCATGCTGCCCCCGATGTTGGGCGCGACGACGTACATGTTGTTCTCGAGCGCCCGTGCACGGTTGGAGATCTCGAAGACGTCGTTCTCGGTGAACGGCGCGGGAAGAGAGGCGCGGTAGACCACCTCGGCACCGTTCAGCGCCAGCCCACGGCCGTTCTCGGGAAAGTTGCCCTCCATCGCCATCATGACGCCGAGCCGCCCGATCTCGGTGTCCGCGACCGGCCAGAAGGCGTCCAGGCTGCGGCCGTACTTCTCGATCCACCAGTCGAACAGGTCGTGCGGTGAGACCGAGCGCTCGACCGGGAGCAGAGCATTGAGCTTGTAATGCTGCAGGGCGATGTCGCCGTCCGGGGCGATGACGAAGCCGACGTTGAAGAACAGGTCGGGCCAATCCGGATGCCGGGCCTTGGCCTGGCCCATGACGAAGACGTTCCATCGTCGCGCCAGGTCTGCGAGCCGGTCGGTCTCGGGCCCCGGGATGTCGATGGCGCACGTGTGCGCGTAGTCGGTGTGGTCGGCGTCGTGGATCTCGTCGGTGAAGCCCTGCAGCGCGCCCTCGGGGACCGCGAGCAGGCGGACCGGGATGTCCAGATTGGACAACCAGAACGCGCCCGCGGCGAGGTGCTCGAGATGGTCGATGTTCGCGCCGATGTCCGCGCGCGTCGCGATCGGACGGAACACGGGGATAAGGCCGACGGCGTTGTACGGTTCGATCGGGCCGGTCGGGTCGCTCATGCAGTACCTCCGGTCAGGCCTGGACGAGGGCGAGGACGCGGGCGGGGGAGCCCGTGCCGCCGACGATCGGCAGCGGCGAGACCACGACCACCGCGCCCTGCGGCGGCAGCTGCGTCAGGTTCCGCAGGCTCGTGAGGCCGTACTTGTCGGCGCCGAGCAGGAAGTTGTGCGCGGGGAAGGGCGGCTCCAGCATCGCTGCGTTACCGGCGTCGATGCCCACTGTCTCGACGCCGAAGCCGGAGATCGGGACCTCCTCGGCGAGCCACTGCGCGCAGGCCGCGGAGACGCCGGGCGTGTGCGAGCCGCCCTCGTCGACATTGAGGAAGCGCTCGCGGTCCCCGCCGTACTGATCCCAGCCCGTGCGGAGCAGGAGCCACGCGCCCTCTGGGATCGCGCCGTGCTCGGCGATCCAGCCCTGAACGTCGGCGACGTCGAGCAGCCAGTCCGGATCGGCCGCGGCCCGGTCGGCGAAGTCCATCACGCACGCGGGCCCGACGAGGCGCGCCGGAGGCAACTGGCTCACGTCGGCACCGTCGCGGCCCGTGATCCAGTGGCACGGGGCGTCGACGTGGGTGCCGATGTGCTCGCCGGTGTGGATGTTGTTGTGCTGCCACGCCGGCGCGGTCGGCTCGAACGCCGCGACCCGCTCGAGGCTGAAGTCGATGAGGTTCACGAACGGCTCCGGCAGCCGGAGGGTCGGCGTGTCCGCCGAGAGCGGCGTGGTCAGGTCGAGTACCCGGATCCTGCCGCCCGCGAGGGCGGTGGCGAGTTCGGTGAGCATGGGTCCTCTTCTCCCCGGCACGGGCCGGCATCGGCTGAGCGGCCGCGCGGGCCGCACCGTCGGAACACGGCGGCTGCGCCCGACGGTAGGACGCGCCGCACCACCCGGCTATCCAGATCGCGACGGCCCGCTGTCCCGATCGGCGCGGGCCCACCGCGGGCCCTTCAACCCGTCCTGCGGCGAGGCTAGCGTGGGACGCATCACACAGCCCGTGATACGTGGAAGGCAGGTCGGGGCATGGCGGAACGCTCCTTTGCGAAAGAGGTCCTCAAGCTGCGCCAGGAGCCGGGGACCCGGTTCGAGGGCGAGGGCATCCTGGCGGTGACGAAGGCGCTGCTGCAGTCCGGCGTCGCGTACGTCGGCGGCTACCAGGGGGCGCCGATCAGCCACCTCATGGACGTCCTCGGCGACGCGCGCGAGATCCTCGACGAGTACGGCGTGTACTTCGAGAACAGCGCCTCGGAGGCGACCGCCGCGGCGATGCTCGCCGCCTCGGTGCACTACCCGTTGCGCGGCGCGATCACCTTCAAGTCGACGGTCGGCACCAACGTCGCGTCCGACGCCCTGGCGAACCTCGCGAGCGGCGGAGTCACCGGCGGAGCCCTCATCATCGTGGGTGAGGACTACGGCGAGGGCAGCTCGATCATGCAGGAGCGCTCCCACGCCTTCGCGATGAAATCGCAGATGTGGCTGCTGGATCCGCGACCCGACCACACGGCCATCGTGGACGCGGTGGAGCACGGCTTCGCGCTGTCGGAGGCGTCCAACACCCCGGTCATGCTGGAGCTGCGGCTGCGCTCGTGCCACCTGCACGGCACGTTCACCACCCGGGAGAACCGGCGGCCGCAGATGACCGTCGAGCAGGCGATGGAGAACCCGAAGCGCGATGTCAGCCGAGTCGTGCTGCCGCCCGCCAGCTTCCTGCACGAACAGGAGAAGATCGCTCACCGCTGGCCCGCCGCCGTGGAGTACATCCGTGAGCACGGGCTCAACGAGACGTTCGGGCCGTCGGACGGCAGGGTCGGCCTCATCGTGCAGGGCGGCCTGTACAACACGCTCAACCGCGCACTCGAACTCCTCGGCTGCTCGGACGCCTTCGGCGACACTGCGGTCCCGCTGTACGTCATGAACGTGACGTACCCCGTGATCGACGAGGAGATCGTCGAGTTCTGCGCCGACAAGGACGCGGTCCTCCTGCTCGAGGAGGGACAGCCCGACTACATCGAGCAGAATCTCAACGCGATCCTGCGACGCAACGGCCTCGACACCGCGCTGCACGGCAAGGACGTGCTGCCGAAGGCGGGGGAGTACACCCCGATCGCCGTGACGAGGGGCGTCGCCGAGTTCCTCGGCCGGTACGCGCCCGATCTCGTCACGGGCGACCCGGCGGTCCTGCTCCCGGCGGGCGACCCCCGCAGCCCGTTCACCGAGCGGGTCGACGGTCGCGCCGTGCAGCCGCGCCCGCCCGGCCTGTGCACCGGTTGCCCCGAGCGGCCCATCTTCTCCGCGCTCAAGCTCGCCGAACGCGAGACCGGCGTGGAGCACCACGTGAGCGCCGACATCGGCTGCCACCTGTTCGCCATCAATGAGCCCTTCAACCTGGGAGCCACGACGATGGGCTACGGCCTCGGCTCCGCCGGCGGAGCCGCACTGAGCAGCAAGGACGCCGGGCGGCGCGGCGTCGCCGTGATGGGCGACGGAGGCTTCTGGCACAACGGTCTCACCTCCGGCGTCGGCAACGCCGTCTTCAACGAGTCCGACCAGCTCCTCGTCGTCGTGGACAACGCCTACGCCGCCGCGACCGGCGGTCAGGACCTGCTCTCGTCCCGCGCGATCCTGCCCGACCGCAGCACCAACAACCCGATCGAGCGGGCCGTGCGCGGGGTCGGCGTGAAGTGGGCCAGGACCATGCCCGACACGTTCGACGTCGCGAAGATGCGCGACGTCTTCATCGACGCCCTCACCACCAAGAAGAAGGGCCCCAAGGTCATCGTCGCCCAGAGCGAGTGCCAGCTGAACAAGCAGCGCCGCGAGAAGCCGGAACGGGCCGCCGCGGTCAAGGCCGGAAAGCGCGTCGTCACCCAGCGGTTCGGCGTCGACCCGGAGACCTGCACCGGCGACCACGCATGCATGCGGATCTCGGGCTGCCCGTCGCTGACGATCGCGCCCAACCCCGACCCGATGCGCACCGATCCCGTCGCCGCGGTCACCGACACCTGCGTCGGCTGCGGGGTGTGCGGCAACAACGCCCACGCCGCGGCGCTGTGCCCGTCCTTCTACCGCACCGACGTCGTCACCAACCCCACTCGCGTCGACCGGATCCGCGACCGCGTGCGCGGCGCCGTGTCCGAGCGCCTCGGCCGCGGCCTCGAGGGACGCGCGGCCCGCTTCGAATCCACGGAGGCCTTCTCATGAGCTGGACCATCGGGCAGCGGCCCATCACCGTCGCGGTGCTCGCCATGGGCGGCGAGGGCGGCGGCGTCCTCGCCGACTGGATCGTCTCGCTCGGCGAGGACGAGGGCTGGACGGCGCAGAACACCTCCGTCGCCGGCGTCGCGCAGCGCACCGGCGCCACCGTGTACTACGCGGAGCTGTTCCCGCCGGACGTCGCGCACCGCAGCGGATCCGGGCGCGCCCGCGAGACCCCGATCCTCTCGCTCATGCCCACCCCCGGCGAGGTCGACGTGCTCATCGCGTCCGAGCTCATGGAGGCCGGCCGCGCGGTGCAGCGCGGCTTCGTCACCCCGGACCGGACGACCCTCATCACCTCCCTCAACCGCGTCTACTCGATACTCGAGAAGTCGACGCTCGACGACGGCCGAGTGGATTCGTCGGCCCTGCTCGACGGTGCCGTCGCCGCCGCGAAGACCCTCGTCTCCGGCGATTTCGCCACGCTCGCGCGGGACAACGGCAGCGTCATCAGTGCGTCCCTCTTCGGCGCCCTCGCGGGGAGCGGCGCCCTGCCCTTCCCGCGCGAGGACTTCGAGGAGGCGATCCGCAAGGGCGGCAAGGGCGTCGAGACCTCGCTCGCCGCCTTCGCCGCGGGCTACGAGCGCGCGCGGGAGAGCCTCGCGGAGGACGCCGCCCGTAGGACGGCCCCCGCGCCGGCCCCGTCCGGCGGCGGGCCCGTGCCGCTCACCCTGCAGGTGCGCCGGCCGAAGACGCCGGAGGAGCTCAAGGCCGACCGCGAGGCCGAGCGTAACGAGATCGCCGTCCGGGCCCCGGAATCCCTGGTCGGCCCGGCACTCGCCGAGCGTGCCCGCCGCGTCGCACGGTCCTTCCCGCCGGCGGCGGCGTCGATGCTCCTCCACGGTCTCGAACGCACCGCCGTCTACCAGGATCTCGCCTACGCGGACCGCTACCTCGACCGCGTCGCGCGGATCAGCGCGCTCGACCCCGACCACGAGGGGGAGGCCCGGCTCACCGTGGAGGCCGCCCGGCACATCGCACTGTGGATGAGCTACCAAGACACCGTGCACGTCGCGCTGCAGAAGGTACGGGGCCGCCGCATGGACCGCGTGCGCGCCGAGGTGCGGCCCGGCGACGAGCAGGTGATGCGGGTCCACGAGTACCTGCACCCGCAGGTCGACGAGATCACGGACACCCTGCCCACCGCACTCGGCCGCGCGCTCGAGCACAACCGCGCCTTCGCCAAGGCGGTCGACACCGTGTGCCACCGCGGCTTCATCATCAACACGACCTCGGTCTGGGGCTACACGACCCTCTCCACCCTCGCCCGGATGCGGCCCCTGCGACCCCGCTCCCTCCGGTTCGGCCGGGAGCAGGTCTTCATCGACACGTGGCTCGACACCGTGACGTCGGTGGGCCGCACCGATCCCGCGCTCGCGACCGAGGTGATCGTCGCCGCGCGGGTCCTCAAGGGCTACGGGCAGACCCACGCCCACGGCGTCGACAGCTTCGGCCTACTGATGGAGGGGCTCGAGCTGGTGCGCGGTCTGCCCGACGCCGCCGCGCGGATGCGTCGCCTGGTGGACGCCGCCGTCGCCGACGAGGACGGCGGAAAGCTCCGCGACGGACTGGCAGCCCTGCGCCGCACCGCGGCCTGAGGGGCGTCCCCCGGGGACACGAAGGAAGGGGCGAACCGGTGAACCGGTTCGCCCCTTCGCCGTCGGAGGTCTCAGCGGCCGAGGAGCCGCCGGACGCGGGTGAGGGCACCGTCGTCGCATTTGAGGAGTTCCTGTGCGACGAGGTGACCGGAGCCGCCGCCGAGGCCCGGCCCCGGGTGGGTGGCGGCGCCGATGTGCCACAGCCCGTCGACCGCGGTGCGGTGCCGCGCGGTGAGCGGCCCGGGGCGCCAGAAGATGTTCTGGTCGAGTTCCGCCGCGCCGCAGTAGGGATCGCCCTGCATCGCGTTGGGATTCGCCGCGGCCAGGTCGACGGGGCTGATCGCGCTGACCGCGAGGACGGTGTCACGGGTGCCGGGCGCCGCCTCCTCCACCAGGCCCAGGACCCGGTCCACGTAGCCGGCGACCAGGTCATCGGTCCAGCCCTCGGACGTGTCGAGCTCGCCCGCCGCGTCGCCCACCGGGGCGAAGGGCACTTCCTGCAGTTGCAGCCACAGCATGCCGCGCCCTGCGGGCACCCGGCTCGGGTCGATCAGGGCCTGCTGGCCCACGACGACCGTGGGGCGGGCCGGCAGCAGCCCGGCTTCGGCCTGCGCGCACGCGATGCCGACCGAGTCCGACCCCGTGGTGAGGTGCACGAGCGGCGCGCCGTCGAGCGCGGCGTCCGACCACTGGAGCGGCGCATCGAGCGCGACGTGCACCTGCATGGCCGCGCGGCCGTACTGGTAGCCGCGCGCCTCGGCGCGGACCGCCTCAGGGACGGCGGATTCCGGCAACAGGTCGCAGTACAGCGCCGTCGGGGTGACCGAAGCGAGGACGGCCTGCCGGGCGTCGACGCGGCGCCCGGCGACCATCACGCCCGCGGCGCGGCCGCCCTCGACCAGGATCCGGTCCACCGGCGCACCGGTCAGAACCTCGACGCCCCGCTCGGCGAGCAGCGACGCGAAGGCGTCGAGGAAGGCCCGCTGACCGCCCACGGCCACCGGTAGGCCGGCGCCGTGCATCGTCGCCGCGAAGACGGGGATCATGAGCCCTCCCGAGGCGCTGTCAGGGGAGAGGCCCGCGTGCAAGAGCCAGGGCGCCCAGAGCTGATCCACCTCGGTGCCCTTGAACGTCCTTCGGCCCCAGCGTCGCCCACTGGTGGCGGCGTCGCGGACCCACCCCTCGGTGCGGGCCAGGCCGCGGCGCAGCATCGTCGCCGCGTGGCCCAGCACGCCCGGGGCGCGCGTCTCGTTGCCGAGGAGGCCGCCGATGACGTCGAGGTCGCCGCCGATCCGGTCGAGCATCGCGAGGTAGGCGGCCCGGTCCGGCTCGGAGAACTGCTCGACGGTGCGCGCCGGGTCCCGGTGCGCGACCACCGCGCGGCCGTCGCCGGACACGGAACCGGTGACGGCGTCGTCCGCGTTCGCATACTCCAGCCCGTGGCGGTGCAGGTCCTCGCCGAGCGTCGCGTAGGCGCCTCCCGTCACGAACAGCGGGTGCCACGACGAGTACGTGTCGTGCAGGAAGCCCGGAAGGGTCAGCTCGTCGCTCGCGAGGAAGCCGCCGAGCCGGTCGGCCTTCTCGACGAGGCACACCGACCGGCCGGAGCCCGCGAGCTCGGCCGCGGCGACGAGGCCGTTGATCCCGGAGCCGATGACGATGACGTCGGCCGTCACGCGACGCGCCTCGAGCCGGCTCCGGACCGAGGTGCGGGCGCGACGGGGCGGGGGCGGCGGGCGAGCAGTCGCCGCGTCACCCACCGGTAGTCCGCGGGCTTCGGCGGGAGCAGCCACTCGCGCACCCGCTGGCGGCGGGGGAGGCGCAGGCCCATCTCCTCGATGATCTCGTCGATGTTGTGCATCGAGAACGGGATCAGGTTGGTGCCCCGGGCGTGGTGGCCCTCGGTGCGTCCGCGCATCCAGTGCAGCCGCGCCGACACCTGCTCGCGGCGGTCCGGCACCGGCGGCAGCTCGGCGGCGCCGTCGAGCACGTGCGCGACGTAGAGCGAGGCCATCTCCGCCGACAGGGGCGAGAAGAAGGAGGAGTTGTAGCCGACGAAGGCCAGGCCGGGGACCTCGTGCGGGAGGATGAACCGGTACAGCTCGAAGTCACCGTTCACGTCGGTGAGCCGGGCCTGCACGTCGGCGTCCAGGAAGGGCACGTCCTGCCGCCAGCCGGTCGCCGCGATGACCACCTCGGCCGGCACCGTCGACCCGTCCGACAGGCGCGCCGCCGGGCGGCCGTCCTCGACCAACAGCTCGGTGATCTCCGTGTCGCGGCGCACCGCGAGGGAGCCGTCCTGGACCGCCTCGAAGAAGCCCTCGCTGACGAGGCTCACGGTGCTGCGCGCGATCCTCTCGAAGTCGCCGTCCGGGACCAGCCCGTGCTGCTTGAGTTTGAGTTGCTTCGTCGCGACCGCCTGCAGGCTCGCGAGCATGCTGTTGCGGACGGGCTTGCCGGCGCCGTGGAGGAAGGCCTCGACGCCCCGCAGGCGCTGGTACTCGAACAGCGCCTCGCCGAGGCGGGTGAGCATGAGGAACTTGTAGTTGACGGCGCCGCCGAGGTGGCGCGGCATCTTCCACAGCAGCTTCCGCGCGATGACCGTGGCGCTGGCGGTGACGGGCGCGATGGCGGAGGCGACGTCGCAGGCCGACTTGCCGTAGCCGACGACGAGCACGTCGCGGCCGGTGACCTCGTCGAGCGCGTGCACGTCGCCGGGGGCGCAGACCCGGCCGCCCGCGGCCTCGAAGGCGTCCCGGCCCGGCCACGCGGGGATCGACGGTGCCGAGAAGATGCCGTTGGCGCCGACGAGGTAGTCGTAGTCCTCGGTGCTCACGCCCTCCGGGCCCTCGGCGGTCACCGACCAGATCACCGGTCGCAGCGCCGGATCCGCCGTCACGTCGCCCGACGGCGCACCGTCGGGCTCGGACAGGGTGGCGGAGATGACGGTGGTGGAGACCCGGAACCGGTCGCGCAGCCCGAACCGGTCGACGTACGCGTCGAGGTACTCCTGGACCTGCGCTCCCTCGAGCCACTGCGGGTAGTGCCGCGGCATCGGGAGGTCGGACAGGCAGTAGGTGCCCTTGTTGTTCTGCGTGCGCAGGCCGGGGTAGCGGCGGGACGCGCTCCAGACGCCGCCGATGTCGGGGGCCTTCTCGTAGACGGTGACGTCGTGGCCGAACTGGGTGAGGACCTTGGCTGCGGAGACTCCGGCGAAGCCGGCTCCGATCACGGCGATACGCATGGCTGTTCTTCTCCTACTCGGTGCCCGCGGGGGCCAACAGGGGGATCGCGGGGGCGGCCTGCTCGGGCCCCATCGCGGAGTAGCCGCCGTCGGCGGCCCAATCGGCGCCGGTCACCACGGACGCGGCGTCGGAGCACAGGAAGGCGACCACGCGGCCGACCTCGATCGGGTCCGCGACGCGGCCGGTGAGGTGGAAGGGAGCGGCGACGCCGTCGGTGTGCGCGCGGTCGTGTTCGGAGACGGTGTCCATGATCTTCGACCAGACCCAGCCGGGGCTGACCGAGTTCACGCGGATCCGCTCGGCGGCATAATCCATGGCCATCGACCGGGTGATCTGGACCAGCGCCGCCTTGCAGGCGGGGTAGACCCAGCGGCCGGTCTGCGCCACCGAACTCGAGATCGACGTGAAGTTCACGACGGAGCCGTGGCCGCTCGCGGCGAGCGCGGGCCGCGCCGCCGCCGCCACGCGCACGGCGCTCGCGACGTTGACATCGAAGGCCGTGAGCCAGTCGGCGCGGGCGGTGTCGGCACCGTCGTCGAGGTACGTGCAGGCGAGGTTCACGACGATGTCGAGCCCGCCGTGCTCGCGGACGGCTCCGGCGACCAGGTCCGCGACCTGCGCATCGTCGGTGATGTCGGTGGTCCGTGCGGTCACGCGGTCGCCGAGCCGGTCGGCGATCGCATGGGCACCGTCGGCGTCGATGTCGGCGACGATCACCGTGGCGCCCTCCGCGTGCAGCGCCTCCACCACGCCGTGCCCCACCAGGGTCGCTCCACCCGTCACGATCGCTGTACGCCCGTCCAGATTTCCCGTCATGCCTCCACCTCGCGTCGGTTCCGTGGCGCCGCGGAGGCGCCGGTCGATCGGGACGGTAGTGATGCAGGTCATAGCGCTGCTATCCGCTCCGACGCGGGCGCTATCCAGATCGCGGTATCGCGCCTGCTTGACGACAGGCAGGAATGCAGCACATGATGGGGGAGTGATCCACGCCACAGGGAGGTGCACGTGACCGCACCGACGGTCCTCCGGACGCGGGACGTCGACCTCGCCCGGGCGCGGGTTGCCGACTTCTTCTGCGACCACCGGCTCGACCCGGTGGGGCGCGCCCACGCCATCGACATGAGGCTGCGCATCGACACCGTCGGCTCGATGGGCCTCGTGCACCTCGACTACGGCGAGCCGGTCCAGATCCGGCCCGGCCCGCTGGCCACCTTCTACCTGGTGCAGATCCCTCTCGCGGGCCGGGCGGTCGTGGAACACGGCGCGACGCGCGTCCAGTCCTCGCCGCACCTGGCCACCGTCCTGTCGCCGACATCGCCGACGTCGATGACCTGGCAGCGCGGCAATCCGCAGCTGTGCGTGCGGCTGCGGCGCAGCACCGTCGACCGGGAGCTCATGCGGCGCCTCGGCCGCGAGATCACCACGCCCCTGCGGTTCGACGTCGGCATGGACCTGCGTCGGCCGGACGTGGCCTCCTGGGTCCGGATGGTCCGGTTCCTCGGCGACGAGGCGCTCCGCGGTGCGTCCTCCGTCGGCGGTGCGGACTGCTCCGAGTACCTGGCCCGCGGGGTCGTCAACCAGCTGCTCGACGTGCAGCCCCACAACTACAGTGCCGCGTTGGCGGCGGCGGCGGACGGGGCGGCCACGCTCGGCTCGCGGATGGTCACGCTCATCGACGACCACCTCGCCGACCCGCTCGGGCCGGGATGGCTCGCGGAGCGCCTGCGGGTCAGCGTTCGGGCCCTCCGTGAGGCGTGCCGCTCCGAGCTCGAATCGACGCCGACCGCGGTGGTCAAGGAGCGGCGGCTGCTCGCGGCGCGCGCCCGGCTGCTCGACGCGATGCATCCGGGCCGTACCGTCACCGACGTCGCGCTCAGCGTGGGGCTCACCCACCTCGGCAGGTTCGCCGTCGACTATCGGGCGCGCTTCGGGGAGTCGCCGAGCGAGACAGCCACGACCGCGGTGTGACGCCCCGCAGGTGACTTCCGCGTAACCCGCGGCGCCTGCTTAGATCATCGAATGCTCGTCGCCCTGCTCTCGTTCGCCGCCGCCTCCACGCTCCTCGTCGTGCTGCCCGGCCCCGACACCCTCGTCGTCGTCCGCGGCGTGGTGCAGGGCGGCCGGGGCGCCGGCCTGCGCACGAGTCTCGGTGTGCTCAGCGGCCTCGTGGTGTGGGTCGTCGCGGCCGTCCTCGGCATCTCGGCGATGCTCAAGGCCAGCGAGTACGGGTACACCGCGCTCAAGGTGCTCGGCGCCGCCTACCTGATCTCCATGGGCGTCCAGTCGCTGCGCGCCGTGGTGCGCGGCTCGGCCCTGGGGGAGGAGCCCGCGCCGCCGGTCGAGTCCTCGTGGCGCACCGGCGGGTTCACCGCGGGCTTCCTCACCGACATGCTGAACCCGAAGATCGGCGTGTTGTTCGTCAGCCTGCTCCCCGGCTTCGTGCCCAGCGGCTACTCGGTGACCTGGACGACGCTGGCCCTCGGCGGTGTCTACATCGCGCTGACGGCGGTCTACTGCGGCGTCCTGATCGCGGCCGCGGGCACCGTCACCCGGTGGATGCGGACCCCGCGCACCCGCCGGATGCTGGACGGCGTCGCCGGGGTCGCGCTCATCGGCTTCGGCGCGAAACTGGTCACGGAGCGCTAGCGGGCGGGTAGCGGTAGAAGCCCTCGCCGGTCTTCACACCGAGCCTGCCGGCGTCGACGTACTCGTGGAGCAGGCGCCGCGGCCCCTCGGGCAGGTGCGGGTTCTCGGCGGCGTAGTGGTCCTCGATGTCGAGCACGACGTCCAGGCCGACACGGTCCATCATCTGGAACGGCCCCGCGGGCATGTGCCAGTTGAGCCGGAACATGCCGTCCACGTCCTCCGGCCGCGCGACGCCCTCCGCGACGACGGCCAGCGACTCGCGCTTGATCGCCGCCCACACGCGGTTGAAGATGAAGCCCGTGCTCTCGCGGCGGGCCTCGAACGGGTGCACATCGAACTCGGGCAGCACGGTGAGCAGGGTGTCGATGACCTCGCGGGCCGTCTCGCCGTCGGACATCACGTCGGCCGCGTTGGCGGCCGGAGGCATGTAGAAGTGCAGGTTGCAGAAGCGGGTCCGGTCGCGGATGTTCTCGCTCATCAGCCGCGAGGCGTACGACGAGGAATTCGTCGTGAGGATCGCGTCGAACGGTGCGGCGCGGGCGATCTCGCCCCACAGCGGGATCTTGATGTCGAGCCGCTCCGGCACCGCCTCGACGACGAGCCAGGCACCGTCGAGCGCGGCGGCGAGGTCGTCGGCCGCGATGGCCCGCCCCGCCTCACCCGACCCGCGCCGGGCGAGGATCTCGGGCAGCGTGTCGGCCACGTAGTCCACTGCGGCGCGCGCCTGGTCGGGATTCGGGTCGTGGACGCGGACGTCGCCGCCGCGGGTCGCGAACATCAGCGCGATCCGGCGGCCGAGGGTGCCGGCGCCGACCACGGCGACCGGACGGCGGCGGACGTCGTCGAACGTGAAGGGGAGGGGCATGGCGACTCCGTTCTCAGTGCGGGTCGGTGGCGGGGAGGCCGACGATGCCGGATACGAGCGTGCCGAGGTCGACGAGGATCTCCGGGGCGCGGCCGTCGAGCGGCGCGCGCCAGATACGTCCACCGAGGTCGGAGACGTAGGCGAGTCCCGCGGTGGCGTCGACGGCCAGGCCGATCGCCTCGTCGAAGCCGCGCGCCAGGATCTCGGGCGCGCCCCCACGGCCGCCGGCCGCCGGGAGCGGAGCCCGGTTGAGCGAGTTCCCGTCGGGGGCGGCGCCCCGGTCGGTCCAGTAGAGGGTGTCGCCCACGATCTCCAGGTCGATCGGCTCGGGCAGTCCGTCCCACAGCGTCTCGATGTCGTCGCGGTCCTCCGGTGTCGCCCCGGGCGGGAGGTCGAGGCCGGCGCGGAGGATCCGTCCGCGGCCGCCCTTCGCGGGTCCCTTCTGCGTCCAGTACAGGTAGCGGCGCGCGGGGTCGACCGCGACGCCGACGCACTCGGCGAGGCGGTCGGGCTCGGGGGAGTTGACGACGAGGTCGTGCAGGCCGGTGCCGTCGGTCCGGACGGAACTCACCCGACAGCCCTCGCGATCGCCCCAGTAGAGGCGGCCGGCACCGTCGGACGCGAGCTGCTTCCCGGTGGTCATCGCGCCCGGTGCCACGAGGTCGCGCCGGTCGGTGCCGTCGGTCCGGATCGAATGCACGCCGCCCGTGCGGGCCGAGTAGTCCAGGCCCGCCTCGCCGGTGCGCTCCGGATCGCGGACGGGACGCCCCATCGTGGTCCAGAAGATCCGCCCGTCCTCCACGAGGACGCCGTCGGGCGAGGCCCCGGCCTCGTCGGTGTACACGGTCTCGACCGCGCCGCCGGGGAGGGAGACGCGGACGATCGTTCCGTTGCGGATCCCGAGCGCCAAAAGTCCTTCGAACATGGAACTTATTCTACGGGTGGAACCCTCGAAGGGGCCGCTCCTCACGATGTGATCTTCGAGACCGGCTGTGCGCCGAACAGCGTCTCCTCCGAGCGGAGGAGGTACTCCTCGAGCAGCGTCGCCGCCTCGTCGCCGCGGCCGCCGAGGAAGGTCTCGAGGATCGTCACGTTGTCGTCGAGGAACGGCGCGTGCAGGAACTCGGGGTCCGCGATCGCGCCGAAGGCGAGGCGCAACTCGGCGAGGATCGAGTCGAGGACGGCGTCGAGCCGGGGGCTGTCGCTGAGCCCGACGATCGCGCGGTGGAACTCCAGGTCGGCGGTGCCCACCGCCTGCCAGTCGCCGCGCCGCGCCGCAGCCTGCGCCGTGGCGACGGCGTCGCGCATCCGGACGGTCCCGGGGTGCTCGGGCCCCGCGGCGCGCAGCGCGGGCGGCTCGACGGTGCGCCGGACCAGGTAGATGTCCCGCACTGACGCCCGGGTGGGCGCGGTGACCCGGGCGCCGCGGTTGGCCTCGTGGACGATCAGGCCCTCGTGGGCCAGGGTGCGCATGGCCTCGCGGAGGGTGTTCCGAGAGACCCCGAGCTCCGCCGCCAGGCGCTCCTCGCGCAGCGGGTCGCCCGGCCGCAGTGCACCCTCGACGATGGCGCGCCGCAGGTCGTCGGTCGCCTCCGTCGCGGCGTGGCCGCGTTGCCGTCCGGTGCTCACGCGGACGATCCTACGGAGCGAAGCGGATTTTTGTTCAACAAATCGACCCCCGACTAGTGACAGATTGTTCAACAATCGTTTATGGTGTGGATCACATCAGAGCCCGATCGCTCGACCGAGAAGAGACCCACCCATGTCCACCACTTCGCCGGAGCCCAGTGCCGCCCAGAAGGGCGCCGTCAAGGCGTACATCGCCAGCCTCACCGGTACCTCCCTCGAGTACTACGACTTCGCCCTGTACTCCGTCGCCTCCGCGCTCGTCTTCCCGCACGTCTTCTTCCCCGCGGAGGACCCGTTCATCGGGCTCCTGCTGTCCTTCTCGACGTTCGCCGTCGGCTACTTCGCGCGCCCGATCGGCGGCGTCGTCTTCGGCCGCCTCGGCGACCGCATCGGCCGCAAGAACGTCCTCGTCGCGACGCTCCTGCTCATCGGCGTCGCCACGGTGCTCATCGGCGTGCTCCCGAGCTACGGCACGATCGGCGTGATCGCGCCGACGATCCTCGTGTTGCTGCGCTTCGCGCAGGGCGTCGGCGTCGGCGGCGAGTGGGGCGGCGCGGTGCTGCTCTCCAGCGAGTTCGGCGATCCGCGTAAGCGCGGATTCTGGGCGTCCGCGGCGCAGATCGGCGTGCCGGTCGGCAATCTCATGGCGAACGGCGTGCTCGCGCTCGTCGCAGCGCTGCTCACCGAGGACGCCTTCCGCGACTGGGGCTGGCGCATCGGTTTCCTGCTCTCGGCCGTCCTCGTGGTCTTCGGTCTCCTCATCCGCCTGCGACTGGAGGAGACCCCCGTATTCCAGGCCATCGCCGAGCGCGCGGAGCAGCCCAAAGCTCCGATCTCGGAGGTGCTCCGCGGGCACCCGCGCGCGCTGCTCGCCGCCGCGCTCTCGCGCATCTGCCCCGACGTCCTGTACTCGCTGCTCACCGTCTTCCTCGCCAGCTACGCCACCAAGGAACTGGACTTCCCGACGAGCCACGTGCTGACGGCGGTGCTGACCGGATCCGCGGTGCAGGTCTTCGTCATGCCGCTGGCGGGCTCGCTCACGGACCGCTTCAACCGGCGCCTGGTCTACGGCATCGGCGCGGCGCTCACCGCCGCGTGGGTCCCCGTGCTGTTCCTCATGATCCAGTCCGGCAGCCGGGTGCTGCTGACCGTCGGCGTGGTCGTCGGCATGTCGCTGCACGCCCTCATGTACGGACCGCAGGCGGCCTTCATCACCGAGCAGTTCCCCGCCCGCCTGCGCTACGCAGGCAGCTCGCTGGCGTACACCTTCGCCGGTGTCGTGGGCGGCGGCATGGCGCCGCTCATCTTCACCGTGCTCTTCCGCTGGACCGACTCCTGGGTGATCATCGCGGCGTACGTCGCCGTCGCCGCCGTCGCGACCGTCGCCGGCATGGTCATCGGCCGCGACCCGGCCCCCGAGGAGGAGCTGGAGCTGCTCGCCGACGCCCCGGACGGTGTCGATGTTCCCCACTGACGTCCGCCGCCTCGGCGCTCGCGCCGTCCGGGTCCGGGTGGACCCCGGCACCGTCGAGGCGCTCCGGGGCCACCTGGCGGCCGAGCCCTTGCCGGGCCAGCGGGAGCTCGTCGCCGGGGGCGAGTCCGTCACCGTCCTGTTCGACGGGGCCGATTCCGCCACAGAAGCCGAACGCGTGCTCGGGGCGATGGCGCCGCCGGAACCGGTCGCCGCCGACGGCCCGCTCGTCGAGATCGGCGTCGTCTACGACGGTGAGGACCTGCGCGCCGTCGCCGAGCAACTCGGCACCGACGAGGCCGGCGTCGTGCGGATGCACACCGACCGCGCGTGGCACGTGGGCTTCCTCGGGTTCGCCCCCGGATTCGCGTACCTCCGGTCGGCCGACGCCGGGCCCGAGATCGCGCGGCGGGCATCGCCGCGCGTCCGGGTCCCCGCCGGGGCCGTCGGGCTCGCGGGGGAGTGCAGCGCGGTCTACCCGCGCACCTCGCCGGGCGGGTGGCAGCTCATCGGCCGCACGGACGCCGAACTCTGGTCGCTCGACCGCGACCCGCCCGCGCTGCTCGTGCCCGGCACGCGGGTGCGGTTCACCGCCGTCCGCGAGCGCCTCGCCGTGCCGACCGCCCCGCCGCCGAGCGGAGCGACCGCGCGCCCGGAGCGCGGCCTCCTCGTGCGGGAGACGGGCTTGCAGAGCCTCGTCGAGGACCTCGGCCGACCCGGCCGCGCGGCGATCGGCGTCACCCGGTCCGGCGCCGCCGACCGCGGTGCGTTGCGCCAGGCCAACCGGCTCGTCGGCAACGATGCCGGCGTCGCCGGCATCGAGAACGCCGGGGGCGGAATGGAGCTCGTGGCGGCGGGGGCGCAGGTGCTCGCCGTGACCGGCGCCGACGCGCCCCTCGTCGTGGAGTCGCCGGACGGGCGCTGGCGCACCGTCGAGCGGGGGCGCCCGTTCGCCCTCGACGACGGCGACCTCCTCGAGATCGGCCCGGCGACCGCGGGCCTGCGCGTCGTGATCGCGGTGCGCGGCGGGATCGACGTGCCGCCCGTGCTGGGCAGCCGCAGTACCGACACCCTCGCCCACCTCGGACCCGCCCCGATCGCCGCCGGTGACGTCCTGCCCGTCGGGCGCGCGCCGCGGACCGTCGTCGCCGAGCCCGAGGCCGTCGCCGCAGTGCCGGACGGGAGCTCTCCGACGGTGCTCGACGTGCTGCCCGGGCCCGACGCGGAGGTCTTCCCCGACGGCGCCTGGGCGCACCTGCTCGACGAACAGTGGGAGGTGACGCCGAACAGCGACCGCGTCGGCGTGCGGCTCGCGGGTCAGCCGCTCGCGCGCGCCGACGGTGAGGTGCAGAGCCAGGCGCTGGTGCCCGGCGCGATCCAGATCCCACCGTCCGGGGAGCCGGTCGTCTTCGTCGTCGATCACCCGACGACGGGCGGGTATCCCGTGCTCGCCGTCGTCGCGGAGCACCACCTGGACCTGCTGGCGCAACTGCCGCTCGGGTCGCCCGTGCGGTTCGCGGCGACGGCAGGGCCACCGGGAGGTGCGTGAAAGCGCCGGTCCGCGGCGCCCGGATGTGGTTACGTCGGGGAACGAGCGGTGTCCGAACGGCCGCTCGGTCGACTCGGAGCACCACCGGAAGGACCCATGAGGAAGATCGCAGCTCGGCGGATCATCGGCGTCGTCGCAGGCCTGACGGCCGCATCCCTGGTCGTCGCGGGATGTGGGAACGGCGACTCGGGTGAGGGGGCGGCGGCCACGTCGGCCGTGACCTCGGCGGCCGACGCTTCGGCCGGGGGCGCCGCGGGCTCGTCCACTGCTGCGTCGTCGGCGACCGCTCCGTCGTCCGCGTCGGTCTCCGCGTCCCGGCCGGCGGGATCCTCCGCGGCGATGCCTGCCGGCGGTGTCAAGGTGAAGGGCGCCAACGGCAGCGACGTCACGCTCACCGGCCCGATCGCCGCGAAGTACTCCGCCGCGACGCAGGCGCAGCGCACCGCCCTGGGGGTGGTGCTCACCGGCGACCACAACGCGGGAACGCGGGAGAGCGGCGTGATCTTCCAGCAGTTCAAGGGCGGCGTCATCACGGCGAAGAACGGCGACGTCGGCACACCCGCCTACATCACCTGGGGCCGGATCCGGGACGCCTGGAACATCGAGCGCAGCCCCGACGGCAAGCCCTCGCCGGACGGCAAGAACGGCTCCGCCGGGCCGCTGGGCGCAGTGACCAGCGACGAGACCACCGCGGGTGCGGTGAAGCAGACCACCTTCGAGCACGGGAAGATCACCTTCAACCCGCAGACCGGCAAGGTCGAGGTGACCGTCAACGGCAAGGTCGTCCCGGCCGGAATCTAGGAGGGCGCAGCCATGGCCGATACCGCGGGACCGATCGACATCACCTTCTCCGCCGTCCTCGGCAAGGTGCGCGAGGGCGATACCTGGACGTGCGTGCAGCTGCCGGGCTCCGCAGAGATCTTCGGCACCCGCGGCCTGGTCAAGGTCGCCGGCACCGTCGACGGCGTGCCCTTCACCTCGTCGTTCATGGCACTGGGCGACGGAACGCACAAGTTGCCCGTCGCCGCGGCGATCCGCCGCCGCATCGGCAAGACCGACGGCGACGAGGTCGAGGTGCACCTCACGGACCGCCTCAACTGACCTCTCCGGCGTCCGGCTGACACGTCAGCGGGCGAGGACGCCCGTCGCGAGCCGCTCGGCCGTCTCGGCGACGGTGCGCCGCCAGTCCGCCGGGTCGACCGCGTGTGCGCCGTTCTCGCCCGCGAAGGCGCTGGAGGCGACGAGGTCGGGCTCCAGGTCGCCGAGCACCCGCAGGCTCGCGAGCAGCTGCTCGCCGTCGCTCATGCCGGGGAGGTAGCCGGCGTTCCAGCGCCCGTCGGCGCCGCGGTAGAGCGTGTCGCCCGTGAACAGGTAGCGCGCACCGTCGGCGCCGGTGACGAGGAAGGACGTGCTCCCGGGCGTGTGGCCGGGGGTCGGAATGGCCTCGACGCCGTTACCGTCGACGGCCCGGTCGTCGAGCAGGACGCCCGGCACGGCGTGCTCCGCGATGCCCGCGAGGTCGCCCTCCGGCGCGTGCAGGACGGGGCCGAAGCGTTCGGCGATCGCGCCCAGCATCGGGCCGGCCTCGTCCTGGTGGCTGAGGTACTGGTGGGCGACGCCGCCGCGCTCGGCGAGGGCGTCGAAGTCCGCGGCGTCGCCGGGGGAGTAGAACAGGACGTTGCCGCCGGTCGGGGGAGTCCACAGGTACGCATGCGTGGTCAGGCCCGGGAACGGCGAGTACGTCGGGGTCTCGAGCAGGTCGCGCCGGATCGTGGTGAGCATCGGATGTCCTCTCGTCGGGGTGTTTCCGACGCTATGACCTGAACAATGCTTCAGGTCAAGGCCGCCTCGACGGTCCGTGGCCGATGCGCCCGGTGCGCGACCACCAGCAGTGCCACGCCCAGGCCGCAGCGCCACCAGAGGAAAGGATCGATCGC
The DNA here is from genome assembly GCF_900104775.1 of Tsukamurella tyrosinosolvens. Lineage (NCBI taxonomy): Bacteria > Bacillati > Actinomycetota > Actinomycetes > Mycobacteriales > Tsukamurellaceae > Tsukamurella > Tsukamurella tyrosinosolvens. The sequence goes on along the minus strand of NZ_FNSA01000003.1, from coordinate 2,450,451 downwards.
GGCTCGTTCGGTTCCGCCCGCGCCGAGCGGGTTCGCGAACGGGATGACCAGCGCGGCCACCCCGGAGACCGCGATGCAGACGGCGGTGAGAGCCGCGAGCCGCGGGCGGGACCGGATCAGCAGCAGGCCGGCGAGTCCCATCAGCGCCATCCCGCTCACGTGCTCGACGTACGCCGCGATCGGATGCACGACGATGCGCGCCCGAGGCCCGTCCGGGAACTCCCCGGCGCTGCCGGGGAAGAGGCCGACACACGCGAGGGCGACACCGTTGATCGCCGCCAGTGCGACGGCGGCCCGGTCCCAGTGGCGGGGAAGCAGTGGGCGAACCGCCACGGCAGCTGCGACGCCGAGTGCGCCCACGAGAACGAACGCCGTGTTCATGAGTGGGTGCCACGGGGAGCAGACGAATCTGTCGGTCACCGCGAGTCCGCCGTCGCGACTGAGGTCGCCGAGGCACTCCGGCACCCCCAGGTCGCTGATCATGTTGTTCGTCCAGCTGTAGGTCCGGGGCCACTGTCGGGCGACGACGAGTTCGGCGAGGAAGTACGCGACCGTCGCGATGAGCAGCGTCCCGGCGAGGACCCTCCGGCGCCCGGTCAGGGACGCCCCAGGATGGATCGAGGGCAGGGCCGAGGTCTTTAGCTGCATTCATTATTTCTACGCGACGGGCGCCGTTGCACGCTGTGGTGTGCATCTCGCTCGCGGCGTACGGTCGGAAACATGGCGAAGAAGACCCCGGGGCCGTCTGTGAAGGACGGTGAACTGTACGAAGAGCTCCGCGACAAGGGGGACTCGAAGGAGAAGGCGGCGCGGATCGCGAACGCCGCGGCGAAGCGCGGCCGATCCGCGGTGGGCGCCGCCGGTGGTCACTCCCGCGCTTACGACGAGTGGACCGTCGACGAGCTCAGGTCCCGCGCCAAGGAACTCGGCCTGACCGGGTACTCCTCGAAGCGTAAAGCCGCGCTGATCGACGAGCTCAGAAACCACTGACCGGCACGCGGCGAGCGCCGCGCGGTCAGCAGCAGTCGGGGTCGAGCACCCGGCAGAGCGCGGTGAGCGCCTCGCGGCGGGGCGTGTGGTGCACGCTCATGCCCTGTCGTTCGGAGGTGACGAAGCCGGCTGTTCGCAGCTGGCCGAGGTGATGGCTGACCGTCGATTCGGCGAGATCGACCGCGGCCGCAAGAGATCCGGTGGTGCACGGTTCGCCGCACGTGAACAGCAACGACATCAGTTTCACTCGGACCGGATCAGCGAGAGCCTTGAGCCGCATCGCGACGTCCAGGGCGGTGGCATCGTCCGCCGGTGCAGCGGCCATGGGGGTGCAACACACCGGATCCGACATGTCGATCACGGGCAGAGCCTTGGGCATGGCGCCGATGCTAGGCACCTCGTTGACATATGTCGAAGAGGTCGCGTAGAACTGGTTCGCCCGTATCGCACCGGCTCGTGGAGGTTCCCGTCGTGATCGCACCGTCGACCGGCAGCCCTGTCGTGGGAAAGCTGTCGACGCTCGATCGATTCCTGCCGGTGTGGATCGGTGTCGCGATGGTGGTCGGGCTGCTGCTCGGCCGGTCCGTGCCCGGCCTGGGCACCGCGCTGGAGGCGGTGCAGGTCGCCGGCGTCTCGCTGCCCATCGCGGTGGGCCTGCTCATCATGATGTACCCCGTGCTCGCCAAGGTCCGCTACGACCGTCTCGACGCCGTCACCGGGGATCGGCGGCTCCTCCTCGGCTCGCTCCTGCTGAACTGGATCGTGGGCCCGGCGCTGATGTTCGCGCTCGCCTGGATCCTGCTGCCGGATCTCCCCGAGTACCGCACGGGGCTGATCATCGTCGGCCTCGCCCGCTGCATCGCCATGGTGATCATCTGGAACGACCTCGCCTGCGGCGACCGGGAGGCCGCCGCCGTGCTCGTGGCCCTCAACTCGGTCTTCCAGGTGCTGATGTTCGCGGTCCTCGGCTGGTTCTACCTCTCGGTCCTCCCCGGGTGGCTCGGTCTCGAGCGCACGACCATCGACACCTCGCCCTGGCAGATCGCCACGTCGGTCGCCGTGTTCCTGGGGCTTCCGCTGGCCGCCGGCTACCTGTCCCGCCGGATCGGGGAGCGGGCGAAGGGGCGTGAGTGGTACGAGTCGACTCTTCTGCCCCGCGTCGGGCCATGGGCCCTCTACGGTCTGCTGTTCACCATCGTCGTGCTGTTCGCCCTGCAAGGGGAGCAGATCGCGTCGCGGCCGTGGGACGTGGCCCGGATCGCTCTGCCGCTACTGGTGTACTTCGCCGTCATGTGGGGCGGCGGATACCTCCTCGGCGCGGCCCTCGGCCTCGGCTACGAGCGCACCACGACGCTCGCTTTCACCGCGGCGGGCAACAACTTCGAGCTCGCGATCGCCGTCGCGATCGCCACGTACGGAGCCGCGTCGGGGCAGGCCCTGGCCGGCGTCGTCGGTCCCCTGATCGAGGTCCCCGTCCTCGTCGCACTGGTCTACGTCTCGCTGGCGCTGCGGCGCCGCTTCACCGCCGAGGGGTCCGCCGCATGAACCCGTCCGTCCTGTTCGTCTGCGTGAAGAACGCGGGCAAGTCGCAGATGGCCGCCGCACTACTGCGGCAGCGCGCCGGAGGCACCGTCGACGTCCACTCGGCCGGAACCCGGCCGGGCGACGCCGTCAACGCCCTGTCGGCCGAGGCGCTCGGCGAGGTCGGCGTCGACATCACGGCCGAGACGCCCACGCCGGTCGATCCGTCCCTGCTGGCGCGGATGGACCGAGTGGTCATCGTGGGAGCGGAGGCGCACCTGGATGTCCCCGAAGGCCTCCCGTGCGAACGGTGGATCACCGACGAGCCCTCCGACCGCGGCATCGATGGGATCGAGCGGATGCGCCTGGTGCGTGACGACATCGCCGCGCGGGTGGCAGTGCTGGCGGAGGAACTCACCCGGCGACGGTAGAACTTCGTCGTCACTCCGCCCGGGCCGGCACCGACTCGCGCTCGGCGAGGGAGCGAGCGTCGAGGGCGCGCACCAGTTCGACGACGGGCCGGTGGACGGCGGTGACCACGTCGAGGGCGGGATTGACGAGGCCGCGCAGGAGGCTGTAGCCGGTCCAGCGTGCGGGCGCGATCGTGCGCGCGGCGCGGCGCTCGATCCCGCGGACGGTGCTCTCGCCCGCCTGCTCCGGCGTGATCCGGGCGGTCAGGAACGACGGCAGGAGGTCGGTCACCGCGGAGGCGAGTGGGTCCTCGTCGAAGCCGACCTTGACCATGTGGGTGTCGACGAAGCCGTAGTACACGACGCCTGCGGTCGCGCCGTAGGGCGCGAGCTCGACGCGGAGCGCGCGGCCGAGCTGCTCGACGCCCGCCTTCGCCACCGCGTACGGGGAGACGCCGACACCGTTGACGAAGGCGTAGACCGACGACGTGAGCAGCAGGTGGCCGTTGTTCTTGAGGACGTGCGGCATCGCGGCGAGGACGGTGTTGTAGACGCCGTGCAGGTTGACCGCGAGGACCCGGTCGAACTCCTCGGGGGCCATGCCCTGCACGGTGGCGCCGCGCGGGGCGATGCCGGCGTTGGCGACCACGACGTCGATCGCTCCGAACCGGTCGGCGACGGCGGTGAACGCGTCGGCGAGGGCGTCCCGGTCGGTGACGTCGGCGGCGAGGCCGATGGCGCCATCGCCGATCTCGGCGGCGGCCGCGGCGACGTCGTCCTGGCGGAGGTCGAGCACGGCGACCCGCGCGCCGCGGGCGGCGGCGGCCTTCGCGGTGCCGAGGCCGATGCCGCGCGCGGCTCCCGTGATGACGACGGTCCGGCCGGCGAGGTCGAGGTTCATGGTGGGGGCTCCTTAATCGTGGGATGTCAGCCCGCGAAGGCGTAGGCGGTGAGGGGGAACCGGCGGCTCTGCCAGGCCGCTTCGAGCGTGGTGGACGCCCGGAACGGGACGTCGCCCTGCTGGGTGAAGTAGTAGCTGTTGGCGCCGGCGCAGCTGGGATCCGAGAACACCTGCAGCGGGCGGCGCGCGAGGATCGACTCCATGTAGGACTCCTGCGCGGTCGACGTGACCTCGGCGGTCGTCGCGTCGCGGCGGCGCGCTTCGTCGAGGACCCGGACGATGTGGGCGGCGCTGTTCTCGACCAGCGTGAAGAACGAGGACCCGTTGTAGCCGTACGGGCCGAACACCGTGAAGAAGTTCGGGAAGCCCGCGGTCGCGACGCCCTGGTACGAGTGGAACCGCCCGGCCTCCCAGTGTTCGGCGAGGTCGGTCCCGTCGGCGGCCGTGAGGCGGTAGGTAGGGAGGGCGTCCCGGTCGGTGACCTTGAAGCCCGTGGCGAGGATCAGCACGTCGAGGAGGTGCTCGGTGCCGTCCGTCGTGCGGATCCCGGTGGGCGTGATCGCCTCGATCGACGTGGTCTCCAGCGCGACGTTGGCGCGGTTGAAGGTCGCGAGGTAGGAGTTGTGGAAGCTCGGGCGCTTGCAGCCGAGGGCGTACGTCGGCGTCAGCTTGTCCCGGGTGACCGGATCAGAGACCTGTGCCCGGATGTAGTTGCGGGCCGCGACCTCGAGGACGTCGGTGCCCGGAATCCACTTGTGGAAGTGGGCGAGCACCGGGAACGTCGCCTCGACGAACGCCTGGCTGGCGAGCCGCGCGGCCTGCCGTACGCCCGGGATCGCGGCCAGACCTGCGCGGCCCACGCTGCCGAGCGGGAAGTCGGGCTTGGGCAGACACCAGATCGGCGTGCGCTGGAAGACGGTGAGCTGTTCGGTGCCGGCGGCGATCTCGGGGATGACCTGCACCGCCGTGGCGCCCGTGCCGATGATGCCCACGCGCTTCCCAGCCGTGGTGACGTCGTGATCCCACCGGCTCGTGTGCATCGTCTCGCCCTCGAAGGAGTCGATGCCGTCGATGTCCGGGAGCTTCGGCTGGCTCAGCGGCCCGCCCGCGTGGATGAGCCATCGCGCCGTGATCTCACCGGTGCTGGTCGTGATCGTCCAGCGGGCGGCGGCACCGTCGAACGACGCGGAGTGCACGCGCGTGCCGAAGCGGAGCCGAGGGGCGAGGCCGTACTCGTCGACGATCTGCTCCGCGTACGCGCGCAGTTCCCGGCCTGGCGCGTAGCTCCGCGACCACGTCGATCGCTGGGCGAAGGAGAACTGGTAGCTGAACGACGGGATGTCGACGGCGACGCCGGGGTAGGTGTTCCAGTGCCAGGTGCCGCCGGGGCCGGCCGCATCGTCGACGAGGAGGACGTCGTCGAATCCCGCCCGGGCCAGGGCGATCGCGGTGCCGAGGCCGGAGAACCCGGCGCCGACGATGACGATCTCATGGTGGGGGACCACGGGGAGCGGTGTATCGGGCACGGGTGCCGCCTCATTTCAGATACGATGAGTATTCGAAAACAGACTGTATCCCGATAGGATGGCCGGATGCAACGGTTGTCGAGGGCGGACGCCCAATCGCGCACGCGGGCACTGATCGTCGCCTCGGCGACGGAACTGTTCCTTCGCGACGGGTTCACCGCGACCTCACTCGAGGCCGTCGCGGCGCATGCGGGCTTCACCCGCGGCGCCGTCTACTCGAACTTCGCCAACAAGGTCAGCCTGGGCACGGCGGTCATCGACGGCCTCTACGAGCAGGAGACGGCGCGGGTGCTGGCCCTGGCGGAGGCCGCGCGGGCCGACGGTCTCGCCGCGGTGATCGACTCCCTCGACGCCTGGGGCCGCACCATCGTGGGGGACCGGGCGTGGTTCCGGCTCGAAATGGCGGTCTCGGCCACCAGCGCCGCGGACGGCGCGCTGATGACGGCGACGGCGTCGCGCTACGAACGCATCCGCGCCGCCACGACGGCACTCGTCGAGGAGCTCGAGGCGGCCCACGGGCTCGAGCTGCCGGTGGATGCGGAGACGCTGGCGCTGGGCCTGTTCAGCCTGATCCTGGGGCTGGGCATGCAACGCGCCACCGATCCGACGGTGTCGACCGATGTCGTGGCGGTCTTCGTTCAGCGGCTGCTGGGGGAGTAACGAAGGAGAACGACGCCGCTGTCGAAGCGTCGATGGTCGAGGAGTTCGAGGTCGACACGGATGCCCGTCGGGAGCCCCGGTTTCCCGCCGCCGACGGCGAGCGGCAGGACGTACAGCTGGACCTCGTCGATGAGGCCTGCGGCGAGCGCCTGGGCGGCGAGATCGGCGCCGCCGAGGAGGAGGTCGCGGTCGGAGGCGGCCTTGAGGGCACGGACGTGATCGCGGTCGAAGGCGCGCTCGATCCGGGTGTTCGCGGTCGACGGTGTCGTCAGGCTCGTGGAGTAGACGACCTTCGCCGCCGCTCGCCATGCGGCCGCGAAGTCGGCTGCGGCAGGGGAGCGCCCGGCCAGAGACGGGTCGGTCTCCCAGACGGACATCATCTCGTAGAGGCGCCGGCCGTACAGGAGAGTGCCGGCGGATCGCATCAACGCGGTGTGTGCGGCGAAGACGTCGTCGTCGCCGGGAAGCCAGTCGAAGCGACCTTCGTCATCCTCGATGTAACCGTCAAGGGAGACGTTCGTCGGGTAGATCAATGAGGGCACGACGCTAACACTCGTCTCGCGTCGGCCGATCCGTCAACGATCGCCAGGTGCTAGTCCCACCAGAACGACCACCGGTCCCACGTGGACAGGCCTTGGCTGTAGGTCTCGGGCACGGATGCTGCGAAGTTGTCGGGGCAGATCCAGTAGTGCTCGGAGACCAGCTTGCCGCGCTGCTGCGTGGTTTCGGGGCGATTCCCAATCTGCACCTCGAGCGTGTCCCACCCGATCGACACCAGTACGGCTTCGAATCGGTCTTCCCATGATCGGAGAACCGCGGTGATGTCGGCCCCGGTGAGCTGAGAATTGGTCGCACCCAGCCAGCCCAGGGCTGCGGGTACGTCGGCGGGGCGCGCGACGGGGACCAGGAGGAGTCCACCGCCCTGAGCGATCCGAAGTCGGCTCGGCGTCAGCTCCGGACCCGGCTGACGTCGCGCCAGAGACGTCACCGGTGGCACCATCGGCTCGAGGTCGGCGCTATAGCGCGCGTGGTCGCGGCAGAGGCGCTCGTACACGGCCTGCGCTGTCGGGACCGCGGTCAGGGATAGAGGCGGTCCCGTATCCGGCCACGGAGGTTCGAGGGTGCTGCTGCTTCGGTATTGCGTCGGAATCCTCATCGGCCACAGGCCCGTGCGGGAGAACGCGCCTGTGAGATCTCGGATCAGTCCGGTCAAGCGATGCTCGCTGAGTACGTCGGTTCCGAGCCAGGCGACGGCGACGCCGTCGGCGTTCTGCACCTGGCGCCCGGGTGGCAGCGTGACACCGCCGACCTCGGCGGCGCCAGGTGCCGGCAATCGTCCCGGTACGGCGCGGAACGTCGGAGATCTCGCGCTGTCCTCACTCGACCCGGTTGTTGGGCGCGGCGTGCAGTCGAGGGGTGCTACGGAGGTGGGCGCGGCGGCGCTGGGCGCAGCGGCTCTGGTCGGATCGGCGGCGTTCGGACCGCTACCGCACGCGCTGAGCACGAGCAGGCCGACCAGAATGACTGCGTTCAGGGATACTGATCGCGCCGGCGAGCACCTCGCCAGGCCTCGTGTGCAGGACATGTCACCAGCATGTCGGTCGAAGGTTGTTCATCACCAAAGGCTGGCCTGCCCAGGGGCGGGTCGGGCGCGAGGGGTAGGCAATGATCGGGCTACTGGAATCCCTGTGTATCGGATTCCAACGTCATCGTGGACACTGTCGCCCACACGCTCGCTCCTGACGGGCCAGGAGAGCGTGGGCCCCGGTGGAGTCTCGGCGTCTGCCGATCTTCACACTGATCGAAGCGTGGTTCTCGACGTGATCCTGCCTTCAATCTGCCGCAGCGGTAATCGCTGCGATCAAGTCCGCGGAGCGGAATTGGCGACCGCCGATGCCCCATCCACCGTCTGGGGCGTTCATGATGTTTACCCAGGTGTCGTCGGAGGAATGATCCTCCACGGTCAGGTCGGCGACGATCTCGGTGGCGCGCGCGATGAAGTCTGCGCGGGCGGCCACATCGGCGAGGCCGATATCCGGCAGCTTCAGTTCCACCATGACGAGACGGCTGTGGGCGGCACCCGCGTACACGTTCTCCGTGGGCAGGACGTGGACCGTGCCGCCGATAATCTTCGACAGGGAGTTTCGATCGTGTGCGCGGATGATGCGCATCCAGAATCGACCATGTGGCATGTGGTGTTTCTGCGACTCGACATGACTGGATAGTGTCAATATCAAGTTGTCATTGTTGCCCGTCATTCGTCGATCTGGGCCTGTCGGTAGTAGGCGAATCGGTTGATCGCCTCGTCGGCGGTCATCAGGCCAAGCTCGACGTCGACGAGCGGTGCGATGAAATGCCGGTATGGCGGCTCGGCGCCGGCGAGGTAGTTCGAGTAGATGACTGAGCTGATGCGGTCTTGCTGCTCGGCCGAGAGGTGCGCGAGCAGGTCTGCGCTGTCGGCAAGCCACCACGGCAGAGGCGCTGAGTTCATTGTCTTGAATGTACTTTCGCCAGAATAGTTTTCGCTAGGCAGCCGGTCGTTCCACTCTTCGCGGATCAGTCGTGTTCGGGGAGGTCTTTGAGCTGGTGCTCGGCGGCGTTGAGGGCTTCGATGAGGAGGCGCCGGACGTGTCCGCCGCGCACCCGGTAGAGCAGGCGGCGGCCGTCGCGCCGGTGCGCGATGAGGCCTGCGAGTTGGAGTTTGGCTAGGTGCTGGGATACCGCGGGGCGGGCCTGGCCGACCTGTTCGGTGAGGGTGGTGACGTCGAGCTCGCCGGCTCCGCTGAGCGCCCAGAGGATCTTCGTCCGGGCCGGCACGGAGAGCATCTTCAGTGCCAGGCAGGTCGCCTCGATCTGCTCGTCGGGCGGCGTCCGGTCCCATTCCGACGTGACGTCATGTGCGTACACGGTCACAGGATAGCCGGTCGGCAGTCCGCTCCTATGGTTAGTATGTGCGTACACAGGCACGCGTTTGTGGTGTGGGGCTTTCGAGAGGTGAGATGTGACGTCGCTGTTCGGGATCCGGGACTACCGGCATCTGTTCACGGCGCAGGTGGTGGCCCTGTTTGGCACGGGGATGACGACGGTCGCGCTGGGACTGTTGGCGTACGACCTAGCGGGTGCGCGGGCTGCCGCTGTGTTGGGGACGGCGCTGACGATCAAGATGGTCGCGTACGTGGTAATCGCGCCGCTGGCGACGGCGTACGTGGATCGGATGCCGCGGCGGCTGTTGCTGGTCAGCCTCGATGTTCTGCGGGCGTCGGTGGTGCTGGCGTTGCCGTGGGTCGACCAGGTGTGGCAGATCTACGTGCTCATCGCGGTCCTGCAGTCCGCGTCGGCGGCGTTCACGCCGACGTTCCAGGCGGTGATCCCCGACATCGTCACCGACGAGGCGCAGTACACCCGCGCACTGTCGGCCTCGCAACTGGCGTCGACGATGGAATCGCTGCTGAGCCCGGTCCTGGCGGCGGTCGCGCTCGCGGTGATGAGCTACCACTGGTTGTTCGGGTTCACCGTCATCGGCTTCGCGCTGTCCGCGCTGCTGGTGGTGTCGACGTCGATCCCGGACGCAACGCGCAGTGCCCGGGCGGGCGTGTTCGACCGCACCTTCGCGGGCGTGCGGATCTTCGCAGCGACGCCGCGGCTGCGCGGCGTCCTCGGGCTCGACCTGGCGGTCGCCGGGGCCGGGGCGATCGTGATGGTCAGCACCGTCAACGTGGTGCGGGATCACCTCGGCGGGACGCAGGCCGGCGTCGCCTGGCTGCTCGCGGCCTCGGGTATCGGGACCATGCTCGTCGCGCTGCTGCTGCCGCGGCTGCTCGACAGGGTGCCGGAGCGGCCGGTGATGCTCACCGGCGGCGCACTGCTGGTCGTCGCTGCCGCCGCGGCGGCGGTGCTGATCTCGGTGCCGGGCGCGCTGGTATGGCCGGCCGCGGTCGTGGTGTGGTCGGCCATCGGGATCGGGATGAGCCTGGTGCTCACCCCGGTCGGGCAGGTGCTGCGACGCTCCTCAGTACCTGCGGACCGGGCGTCGGTGTTCGCCGCGCAGTTCTCGCTCTCGCACCTGTGCTGGCTGATCACCTACCCGATCGCCGGATGGCTCGGCACCTCCGCCGGGTTCGGCCCCGCCTACGCGGTCCTCGGCAGCTTGTCCCTAGCCGGGCTGCTGGTGGCGGTGCGGATGTGGCCGCGGCGTGATCCGAGCGAGCTCGAGCATCAGCATGTGGCCGCAGAAACGGCGCCTGAGCATCTTGCCGACGCGGTCGCCGTCGGTGGCGGTGTCTACCGGCACCGGCACCCGTTCGTCATCGACACCGAGCACGTCCGCTGGCCCGCCTGACCCGGACGAGCCGCGAGCGCAGCAGGAACGTAGCCGTCAGGGAAGTGGGAGCCCTGCGACGGCGGCCGCGGCTCCGAGGGCGGCGCACACGCCGAGGGTGCGTAGTACGGGCCACTTGAGTCGGAAGATCAGTACCAGGGCGATGACGGTGATGACGGTGCTGACCGGCTGCCAGGTCGCGAGGTCCGGCCATTGGAGGTTCACCGGTCCCCATCGCACCGTTGTGGTCTCGGCGAAGAGGGTGTGGAAGGCGAAGTAGAGCGCGAGGTTGGCGATCACGCCGACGACGGCGGCGGTGATCCCGGTCAGGGCGGCCGAGAGGGCCTTGTTGTTGCGGAGCCGCTCGATGTACGGGGCGCCGAGGAAGACGAACACGAAGCAGGGCACGAAGGTCACCCAGGTGGCGATGAGGGCGCCGAGGGTGCCGGCGAGCCAGGGGTCGAGGCTGCCGGGGTTGCGGTACGCGCCGACGAACGCGACGAACTGCACGACCATGATCAGCGGGCCAGGTGTGGTCTCGGCGAGTGCGAGGCCACGGACCATCTCGCCGGGTGCCAGCCAGCCGAAGACCTCGACGGCGCGTTGAGCGACGTAGGCGAGCACGGCGTACGCGCCGCCGAAGGTGACCAGTGCGGTGCCGGTGAAGAACAGTCCCTGGGTGGTGAAGACGCTGTCGGTACCGGTGAGCAGTGCGAAGGCGAGCACGGGCACGCCCCAGGCGACGATCCCGATCGCCAGCACCAGGAGCGTGCGGCGAGCTGCGGGACGTTCAGTGTGCAGGATGTCGTCCGGGATCAGCGGCGGCTTCTCGTCCGCCTCCGTCGCGGTGGTCTTGGCGGGTCCCTGAAGAGCCTCGGGACGAGTGCGGCCGAGGATGCAGCCGATCAGGGCCGCGATGGCGATGACCACGGGGAAGGGGAGTGCGAACACCGACAGCGCGAGGAACGAGCCCACGGCGAGCAGCTTGAGCGCGGGCGTGGTCAGGGCCCGGCTACCGACGCGGTGCACGGCCTGGGCGACGATCGCGACCACTGCGGGGGCGAGGCCGGCGAAGATCGCGGTGACGGCGGTGGTGTCGCCGTAGGCGATGTAGATCGCGGAGAGGGCGAGCATCGCGAGCATGCCGGGGAGGACGAACAGGGTGCCGGCGGCGATGCCGCCGCGCGTACCGTTGAGCAGCCACCCGGTGTAGATCGCCAATTGCTGAGCCTCCGGCCCGGGAAGCACCATGCAGTAGTTGAGGGCGTGCAGGAACCGCTTCTGCCCGATCCAGCGCTTCTCGTCGACGAGCGTGCGCTGCATGACCGCGATCTGACCGGCGGGGCCGCCGAACGTCTGCAGGCTGATCGCGAACCACGCCCGCAGGGCGACGCCGAAGGGGATGACATCACCGGTCGGGGGCCGCTCCCGCGGCTGTCCAGAGCCGTCGGTGTTCGGCGGCGCGGCCAGGTCTTCGCGTGCGGCTCCGTTCTCGGGAATGCTGTTGTGAGACATGAAGGGATTCTCCTTGAAGGCGTGAGCGGTGAAGGCCGGTGCGGCGTTCGGTTAGAGGGGAGCGCGGCCGAGCAGGGAGCGGCGGAAGAACTCGTAGAGGCCGTCGAAGACCGGCCCGGTGACCGTTATCGTCTGCCGGTCGTCGCCGATCATCGACAGGCCCCGTAGGACGGTGTCCAGGCCGGCGGCCTCGGGAGCGTCGTAGCGATCGTCCTCGATGTCGGCCTCGTGCACGATCTCGGCGATCCGCCAGAGCGCGGGGTCATCGAGGTCGTAGCGCCGCAGGATCGTCTCGAACGTGCAATCGCCGCCGTGGTGGGACAGCTCGACTCCGCGCATGTCGAACGGCGTCGCGTCCGGTGGAACCTCGTCCGGGCCCGCGACGAACACGAACTCCGCTCCCGGGTCGATGAACCGGACGATCAACCACGCGCACGCCGCGCGGTCGATGTGGATCCCGGCGCGTGTGCTCCACCTCACCGGACTGCTCCCTCTGCGCCGGTCGATACACCGTCGCTGAGCTGCCGAAGAGCGGCGCGGGCACGATCGCGTTCCGCGGGCGGGAAGTAGTCGCGGCGCGCGATCTGCCGCCACTGTGCCCGCAGACGGCGCACAGTCTTCGTCCTGTCCGCTCCGGCCGTGGCCGCAGCGGCCTGCGCCTGCTCGGCGAGGTCGGTGTACTCCGCCGCCCGGGCGGTGGTCATCTGCTCGATCAACACCGCTTCCTGCGACCGGGACGTGGGCGTGGCCACCCATACACCGGCCTCGCCGCCCCACTCGTGGACTTCATCGGCCAGCCATTCCATGTGCTCGCGGGACCGGGCATCGTCGGGGAGTGCGACGACGCCGTCGGACATCTGCGCCACCCCCAGCTTCTTAAGCTTGCGCCACAGAGTGATCCGTGGCGTGGACGGCTCCCGAGGGAGCCGATAGCTCAGCAACACCCACCGTCCACGCTCGGTCGATCCGTATCCAGCCACACGATCATGTAACCACGGTTGCATCGCAGCGTCGCGGGCTAGCCTCCGCGTGAGCGGAACCTGTCAAGCAACAACTTTGTCGGTCGGTCTCGTTAGAGTCGTGGCATGTTGTTGGAGCGGCTCGCCTACCCGTTGTGTGCGATCTTCGTGGCTGTCGCCCTGGGGTTTCTCGCTGCAGGAAACGCGCTGGGCACGGCGTGGTTTGCTATGTCGGTGATGTGGTTCACGCTCGGCTACACCCGGCGGCCGCCGAAGTCGTAGGTCGTGGTTCGGACCTATGGCCGGCGCTGGCCGATCTCGGAGGCGTAGCGGGCGTACGTCACGGCGGCGAGGTCGCTGTGGCGTGCAGTGACCTGGTAGCTGTAGCCGATCATGTCCGCGACGATCGGCGCTGGTGCTCGTTGGACCAGGGTGCGCAGGGAACTGGTGCGGCCCGCAAGCAGCGTGAGTCCCATACTCCGCAAGCTCTTCGTCACTGTCTGGGAATGCAGGTGTCGCCCTGCTCCGGTGCCGGGGAACAGGTAGTCATTGCCGCCGCCCGTACCGCTGGTCTGCAGGTTGGGGCGTTTCTCGAGGAGTACATAGATCCAGGTTGCAAACAATGCGGGCACAGGTACTGGGGTGGGACCGAACCGCAGGCGGAGCTCAGTCGGAGTCAGCTCGACGTCGCTGACGGTGAGAGCGACGATGCGGGTGAGCGGCTGCGCGTACAGCAGCATGAGCAGGCCAATGACGACGGCGGCGGATCATGCATCCGCTGCAATAATAACGCTTCGTAATGTCATAATGTAGATTATCGGTGAATCGAGGTGCGCGCGGGAAGGCCGTGGACGACGGCGTGTGCATGCTCGTCGTCTTCTGTGTCCGGAGTGTCGGTGCGCGCCTGTCGCTCGCCGGCAACGACGGCCGCGCTCGACGTCTCGCGTCAATCCTGTATCTGATGGCCGGCCTCCGTATTCTCGTGCTGCGGGCCCCGTTCCTTCTGTCTCTTGCGCCCTGTTCCTCGTATCCGACGGCGCTCGCAGCCCGTGTTCTGGCATCGGGATCCGTCCCCGATGGTTCCGGGCCGCGGCCACCGGCCGTCGTGGCATCCAGTGAGACCTGATCAATACGTCACAGTGACGTATTAATCAGGTCTCCGTGGCCCCTTGTTGCTCGGCGTGCGGACTCGTTGATGGATTGGGTGAATGCTCACGAGAGAGGCTATTGCAATAGCAATAGCCTCTCTCTTACTCTTGTGGCGCATGGTGAACCGCGGACGAATGAGGAATTCGTTCGTGTGCGCAAGGAGGAATTATGGGTAGGCATAGTCGTGAAGAAGTCGCGGCCGTTCCGATCGTCGACGGCTCGCTCGACGATACGGTGCAATTCAGTCTTCCCGGCCTCGATCTCGCGCGACCCACTTCCGCGCTGGCCAGTTCCGATACGCGCCAAATGGCCATAGATTCGATTTCACGCATGATCGATTTGATAGATATGATCGATAGTGCGCCGGATCCACGCGCCGCCCGTCGGGTGGCGCATCGTGGCGCGTTGGTCAACTTCCGTCAGATCGCCACGGCCGGAAATCGATTCGCCCACGCCGCTGCCACCCGGATGCGTCATCCCGTCGCCGGCCGGCATCGATTCACAGCGGAATCCGGCGGCGACGCGCGACCTCCTACGGGGAACATTAACCATCGGTGGTCGGATAACGCTATTGTTAACACCATGACCAATGAAGACCTCTCCGTCCTCAAGCGCGCGCAAGAACTCGTTCGCAAGCACGATGAGGAAGTCCGTGCCCAGCGAGTCGAGCGTGAAGGCCGGGTGCGCCAGACGGGATCGCTGATCGCCACCTACAGCGCCGACTGTGCGCTCCGCCTCGCGGAGCTGCTGGACTTCTCCACGAAGGACGGCCCCGTCGACAAGATCAAGTGGCAGCTGTCCGCCTCCGGCGAGAAGCTGATCTCGTTCAACCCCGAGGACAACGACCTCATGGTCGACATGCACCGCATGCCGATGCTGGTCACCAACGTCGAGGGCTACACCGTGGGCGTGCAGCACCTGCTGGGCACCGACGTGTACGCCTTCGGCCTCACCGACGGAGAGGACAACTGGAGCGGCTTCGAGGACCTCGAGGGCTTCGGTCGCGCCACCCTCACCCCGGGTAATCGGTACAAGTGGGGCGAGGTCTCGCTCTCCCAGTACAACGAGTGACAACTCCCCCGTCCACGTAGCCGGGCGCGCCCACGGGCGTGCCCGGCTTCTTTCATTTCGGTGCACGCCGGCGCCGGTACTCTGGTGCGGTTGCCGCACGAGGTCACCAGGAGCGTCCATGCCGCAGTCCGTCCCGCACGCCGCCGACAGTCACGAGAGGATCCGCGTCCACGGGGCGCGTGAGAACAACCTCAAGAACGTCAGCATCGAACTGCCCAAGCGCCGCCTGACGGTGTTCACGGGCGTCTCCGGGTCCGGGAAGAGCTCGCTCGTCTTCGGGACCATCGCCGCGGAGTCCCAGCGGCTGATCAACGAGACCTACAGCGCCTTCGTGCAGGGCTTCATGCCCACCCTCGCCCGCCCCGACGTCGACGTCCTCGACGGCCTCACGACCGCGATCATCGTCGGCCAGGAGCGCATGGGCTCCGACCCGCGGTCCACGGTCGGCACCGCCACCGATGCCAACGCCATGCTGCGCATCCTGTTCAGCCGGCTCGGCGACCCCCACATCGGCTCCCCGCAGGCGTACTCCTTCAACGTCGCCTCCGTGAGCGGCGCGGGCGCCGTCAAGCACGACAAGGGCGGCCGTGAGGTCAAGGAGAAGGTCAGCTTCAGCATCACGGGCGGCATGTGCCCGCGGTGCGAGGGCCGGGGCAGCGTCAACGACATCGATCTCACCGCCCTCTACGACGACAGCAAGTCGCTCGACGACGGCCCGTTCACCATCCCCGGCTACAGCATGGAAGGGTGGCAGGGCCGCATCTACCGTGGCAGCGGCTTCTTCGACACCGCCAAGCCCATCGCGAAGTACACCAAGCGCGAACTGAACGACCTGCTCTACAAGGAACCGACCAAGATCAAGGTCGAGGGGATCAACCTCACCTACGAGGGCATCATCCCCAAGATCCAGAAGTCGTTCCTGTCCAAGGACGTCGACGCGATGCAGCCGCACATCCGTGCCTTCGTCGAGCGCGCGGTCGCCTTCAGTGTCTGCCCGGAGTGCGACGGCACCCGCCTGTCGGAACTCGCCCGGTCCTCGACGATCAACGGCACGTCCATCGCCGACTGCTGCGCCATGCAGATCAACGAGCTCGCGGAGTGGATCCACACCGTCGACGATCCGTCGGTGGCGCCGCTCGTCGAGAACCTCCAGCAGACCCTGGACTCCTTCGTCGAGATCGGCCTCGGCTACCTCTCGCTGGATCGCCCCGCCGGGACGCTCTCGGGCGGCGAGGCGCAGCGCACCAAGATGATCCGGCACCTCAACAGCTCCCTCACCGACATCACGTACGTCTTCGACGAGCCGACCATCGGCCTGCATCCGCACGACATCGCCCGCATGAACGACCTGCTCCTGCGTCTGCGCGACAAGGGCAACACCGTCCTCGTCGTCGAGCACAAGCCCGAGGCCATCGCGATCGCCGATCACGTCGTCGACCTCGGTCCCAGGGCCGGCACCGCCGGCGGCGAGATCGTCTTCGAGGGCACCGTCGACGGCCTTCGCGGCGCCGACACGCTGACCGGGCGGCACCTCGACGACCGGGCCCGCCTCAAGGACGCGGTGCGGGCCCCGTCGGGCGTGCTCGAGGTGCGCGGCGCGACCGAGCACAACCTGCAGGAGGTCGACGTCGACGTGCCGCTCGGCGTGCTCGTCGTGGTCACCGGCGTGGCCGGCTCGGGTAAGAGCTCGCTCATCCACGGTTCGATCAGCCCCCGTGAGGGCGTGGTCACCGTCGATCAGACGCCGATCAAGGGCAGCCGGCGCAGCAACCCCGCCACCTACACGGGCCTGCTGGACCACATCCGGAAGGCCTTCGCGAAGGCGAACGGCGTCAAGCCCGCCCTGTTCAGCGCCAACTCCGAGGGCGCCTGCCCCGCCTGCAACGGCGCGGGCGTGATCTACACCGACCTCGGCATCATGGCCGGCGTCTCCACCACCTGCGAGGAGTGCGAGGGCCGGCGGTTCCAAGCGGCGGTGCTCGAGTACCGCTTCGGCGGGAAGAACATCAGCGAGGTCCTGACGATGCCCGTGGCGGAGGCCGTGGAGTTCTTCGGCGCGGGCGAGGCGAAGATCCCCGCCGCGCACAAGATCCTCGGTCACCTCAACGACGTCGGCCTGGGCTACGTCGGGCTGGGCCAGCCGCTGACCACCCTGTCCGGCGGCGAGCGTCAGCGGCTCAAGCTCGCCACCCACATGGGCGACAAGGGTGGAGTCCTCGTCCTCGACGAGCCCACGACCGGCCTGCACCTGGCAGACGTCGAGCAGCTCCTCGCGCTGCTCGACCGCCTCGTCGACGGGGGCAAGTCGGTCATCGTCATCGAGCACCACCAGGCGGTGATGGCGCACGGCGACTGGATCATCGACATCGGTCCCGGTGCCGGGCACGACGGTGGCCGGGTCGTCTTCGAGGGGACGCCGGCGGATCTGGTGGCGGGACGATCGTCCCTGACCGGCGAGCATCTCGCCGCGTACGTCGGGGCCTGACGTCCCGGTCGAGGGTCCGCTGACAGCGAGTCCACAGCACGTTCGCATACGATCGCTGCGTGTCCACCATCGAGACTGCCGCACCGGCCACCGAGAACCGTCGTACCACCGGAATCCTGCTCCTCGTCACCGGTGTGCTGGGGCTGCTGGCCTCGGCGATGCTGACGATCGACAAGATCAAACTGCTCGAGGACCCGAACTTCGTGCCCGGGTGCAGCCTCGACCCGACGATCTCCTGCGGCTCCGTCATGCAGTCCTGGCAGGGCTCGGTCTTCGGCTTCCCCAACCCGCTGATCGGCATCGCGTCGTTCTCGGTGGTGATCGTCGCCGGCGTGCTCGCGCTCGGCGGCGTCGACCTCCCCCGCTGGTTCTGGACCGGGCTCGCGATCGGCGCCGCCGCCGGGATCGCGCTCGTCATCTTCCTGATCTACTCGAGCCTGTTCGTGATCCATGCGCTGTGCCTGTGGTGCATGCTCGTCTGGACGATCATGCCGATCGTGCTCGCGACCGCCGTCGCCGCCGCGCTCGGCCCGAAGGCGACGCAGCCCGTCAAGCAGGGGCTCGCCGCCGTCGTGCTGCTCTGGTACATCGTCGTGCTCGCCCTGATCGGCGTGCAGTTCTGGGACTACTGGAGCAGCAAATTCTAGGTCAGTGCCAGGTGTCCTCCAGCATGCGCGGCTTGCACGCCTGGTAGGCGCCGAGGCCGAGGATCACGAGGCAGCCGAACAGCATCATGAACGGCGCCGTCCAGCCGTGCGTCGCCTCGTGCAGCAGGCCGAATCCCAGCGGACCCGCGCACGCCGCGAGGTAGCCCACGCCCTGCATGAAGCCCGACAGCGATGCCGAGCCGGCGCCCGTGCGGGTGCGCAGATTCACCAGGGTCAGCGCCATGGGGAAGGTCGTCGGGCCGAGGCCCAGCGCGATCACCCACACCCAGGTCAGTGTCATCGGCGCGAACAGCAGGCCCAGGAAACCCACGACGAAGCAGCCGAGGAACACGGTCACCAGCGGGAACGGGTTCACCATCCGGGTGCAGAGGCTCGGGACGATCAGCGTCGCCACGAAGCCGACGCCCGAGAACAGCGCGACCATGTTGCCGCCGAGAGCGGCGCTGCCGCCGGAGTCCGACAGGATCGTCGGGATCCAGGTGAACATCGCGTACGTGTTGAGCGAGGTCATGCCGAACATCGCGGCCGCGCCCCAGGCCAGTGGGGAGCGCCAGATCCGGCCCGTCGGCTCCGACGGTGCCTCCCCCGTCACGTCCTCCACGTCGTGACCGCGCCGGGCCAGGACGATGCCGAGCCACGGCAGGAATGCGGCGATCGGGATGATCGCCCAGATCGCGAGCGAGACGCGCCAGCCGTAGGCGTCCGCGACCGGGACCGCCGCGAGCGCGGGCACCATGGTGCCCAGCTGGACGCAGGTCAGGTAGGCGGTGCTGAGCACAGCGACGTTATCCGAGAAGTAGCGTTTGACCAGCGGCGGCAGCACGACGTTGCCGACGCCCATGCCGATCAGAGCGAGGCACGAGAAGGCCAGCAGGCCGAGCGTGCCGCCCATCAGGGAGCGCACGCCGATGCCGATCGCCGTCGCGGCGACGGCCACGAGGGTGGTGCGCTCGAGGCCGATCCGGCTCGTCAGGAACGGCGTCACGATGCCGGCCGCGGCGAACATCGCGGTCGGCAGCATGCCGAAGACGCCGATGATCGTCGCGCCGAAGCGCAGGTCCTCGCTGATCTGCGTGAGCAACGGCGTCAGCGACGTCACGGCGGTACGCAGGGTGAGCGCGAACAGCACGATCGCGAGCAGTACGAGCAGCCGGCCCTGCTTCACGGATCGCACCATGGTCTGATCGGCCTCCTGCGGCTCGGTCGCGATGCTGGTCATTCGCCCTCCTTACGGTCGACACAAATCATAGGATGAATGGATGTATGACGGCAAGACGGTTTCCGTCCGGATAGGATGACTGTGATGCAACCGGTACGTAGGCAGACCTTGATAGCGCAGGTCACAGAACAGCTCCGCGGCGAGATCGCCAGCGGACGATGGCCCGTGGGCGGCCGCATCCCCACCGAGACCGAGCTCCGTGAGCTCACCGGCACCGCGCGTAACACCGTCCGCGAGGCGGTGCAGGCGCTCGTGCACGCCGGAATGCTGGAGCGTCGCCAGGGCTCGGGCACGTACGTGCTCTCCGCGTGCGCCACCTCCACACTGGGCGACTACTTCTCCGCCGCGCGCGACACCGACCTGCTCGAGCTGCGCGAGGCGCTCGAGGTGACCGCGGCCGGCCTCGCCGCCGAACGGCGCGATGACGACGACGTCGCCGAACTGCGCCGCCTGCTCGAGGAGCGGAACCGGCTCTGGGCGCCCGAGCAGGTCGAGTCCGGTGCCGAGCGGGAGGCCATCGCGGCGGATCTCGCGATGCACCGCGGCGTGGTCGCCGCCAGTCACAACACCATCTACCTCGAGTTCTACGACTCGCTGGTGCCGGTCCTGCAGGAGCACCTCCAGGAGTTCCCGGTCGGCTTCGCCACGTCATACGAATGCGCGCATATCGCCGTCATCGACGCCGTGGCCGCCGGCGATGCGCCCGCCGCCCGTGCCGCCGCACGCGAGCTCCTCGCCGAGGTCCGGCTCCGCGAACGCTGAGCAATACCCCTCTGGGGTATGATTCGGCCGTGCGGACGATGCGGAGCGGATGGACGGCGGCCACCACGGCCGTCCTCCTCGCGCTCGCCGTCCTCCTCATGCACCTGGGTATGCCGCCCATGGCGATGCCCTCCGCGGCGGCTGCGCACCACGGCGCGCCCCGGGACGTGAAGGGCGCCGACCGTACCGCGATGGACGCCGCCGACCACGGCACGGCGGTGCAGAAGCAGACCGTCGACGCCGTCCATGACCACGAGTCGCACGACTGCGCCGGCACGGTCGTCGTGCACAAGACCGTCGGTGCGCCCCCACTCGTCGCGGTCCTCCCCCTCGCCGACGGTGCGCCCGATGTCACCCCGGCGTCGCGGGCCGCCCTCGCCCGCGGGCCGCCGCCCTGGGCGGTGTTCGACCTCGCGCAACTCTGCGTCCTCCGAGTCTGATCGACGCCCGCGCGCGGCCCTGACGGCCGCGGCGCGCTGAGCCGACCCATCAGACCGATACACGATCCCGCAGAGGAACAACCATGTCCGTTTCACGTATCCGCATCGCCACCACGCTGTCCGCCGTCGCCGCCGGCGCCGTCCTGCTCGGCGCCTGCACCTCCGGCACGTCGTCGGAGACCGCGACCTCGAGCGTCGCCGCCACGAGTGCCGCAGACCACGCCGGCCACGGCATGGGCGCGTCGTCGGGCGCACCGTCGAGCACGGGAGTCGGCGCGCAGTTCAACGACGCCGACGTCGACTTCGCCACGATGATGTACCCGCACCACGCCCAGGCCGTGGAGATGGCCAAGCTCGTGGACGGCAAGGGCGCCCGGCCCGAGGTCGTCGAGCTCGCGAGTGAGATCCAGGGTGCCCAGCAGCCCGAGATGGACGCCTTCACGCGCCTGCTCGCGCAGTGGGGCAAGCCCGCCCCGAGCGCGACCATGGAGCACGCCATGGACGGCATGATGACGCCCGCGCAGATGGAGAAGCTCCGCACGCTGCGGGGCCCCGACTTCGACCGCGAGTGGCTCACGATGATGATCGCCCATCACAAGGGCGCCATCACCATGGCCGACACCGAGCTGGCGAAGGGCGTCAACCCGGAGAACCGGAAGATCGCCGAGCAGATCAAGAGCGGCCAGCAGGCCGAGATCACCCGCATGGAGAAGCTCCTGTAGTCCGTTCGGAGGAATCGCCCGGCCGGTCAGGACGAATCGGCCCTGTGTCGCGCTTGCGCAGGGCATGATCATCGGACCGACGCGTACCGCGTCGGTCGCTCAACGGTGCCTGACCGGCCGGCCCACCAGCCGGCGTCGGCAGTCGAATCCGCTGTGCCCCATCACTTCATTGCTTCAAGAAAGAGAGCAACGATGACAGCGAGGCATGCGCTCCGCAAGCCCCGGCCGATCGCACTCGCGGCCGCCGGAACAGGACTCGCGGGCGTGGTCGCCCTCACCGGTGGTGGCGCGGAATTCCTGGCCCAGGTGGCGGCGAAGACGATCATCGTCGTCGGCGGGGCCAGCGACCCGACCGGCAAGGATCAGTGGGCAAGGATCGGCGGTGATCACACCGGACCCGCGCCGGTCTTCGTGCAGTACCCCGCTGTTTTCGGTGTCGGCTTCCCCGGCCTCGCGCTCAGCAGCGACTTCAAGCACACGTACGCCCAGTCCAACGACATCGGCGCCGCGGCCACCGTCGACGCGATCGAGGCGGCGAAGCAGAACCCGGACGAGGAGGTCGTGGTCTACACGATCTCCCAGGGTGCCGATGTCGTCGGCCTCGCGGTACTGCGGTACGGCAAGGACCATCCGCGGCCGTCCGACGGGTCGGCGAAACTCACCTTCATCGAACAGGGCAGTCCGAGCTTCGTGCGTTCCGGCGCGTGGAACGTCATTCCCGCGGGCATCCCCGGCCTGCATTCGGGGCCCGTGCGCAACGACGGTGCGTCCGGGGCGAAGGTGGTCAGCATCTGTTTCAAGGGCGACATCGCGTGCGGGATGGGATTCAACCCGGTGTCGGTCGCGGTCTACATGATCCCCGGTTTCCTGATGCACGGCACCGTCTACACCGCGGAGAACATCGGCCGCTACTCCCCGCTCAGCGGCGAACCCTTCACTCCGGGATCCACACCCGAGAGCCCGGTCGACACCCGCTCCGAGACCCGCAACGGCTCCACCGTGACGGTCGAGACCTACGCGGACGGCACCGTCAAGCGGACGTGGACGGAGGACAATACGACCTGGGTCTCGATCGACAAGGGGGAGAATCCCTGGGGCTGGATGCTGCGCCGCAACGGATTCGCCGTGCCGAAGGAGTTCGACCAGATCCTCTCCACGCTGGTGCCCGTGCCGGAACCCGGCGACGGTGGACTGCTCCCGGACGTGCCGGCCCCGGCTCCGTCGCCGTCGACGGCCCGTCATCGTGACGACCGGCCGGACGCCATTCCCGTGGCGGATCTGTTCACCCAGGAAGACGACGCCGATCAGGATCAGCCCCAGGCGGATCCGCCCACCCAGGATCAGCCCGCCGACTCCCCCACTGACGCTCAGACCGACGCGCCCGCCGATCCCCCGGCCGGCGAGACCGAGGTCGCGCCGGAGCCGACGACCGCCGAGGAGCCCGCCGTCGAGGCAGCCGCTCAGGAGCTCGCCGCGGACGACTCGGAGGCCGGCCCGGTGGAGGCGGACGAGCCCGCGGCGGACGCGGCCTAGCCGTAGACCTCGTCGTACAGGGCGACGATCTCGGCGGCGTCGGGCACGCGCGGGTTGTTGCCGGGCGAGCCGGACGCCAGCGCCTGCTCCGCCATCAGCGGCGCGAGCTCGTCCCAGCGCGCCTTGTCGATGCCGTACGCCCGCGGCGTGGGTACAGCGAGGTCGGCGCACAGCTGCTCGATCGCGCCCACGAGGGCCTGGGCGAGTGCCTCGTCCGAGTCCCCGGACAGCCCGTACGCGCGGGCGCAGTCCGCGTAGCGCGACGGTGCCGCGCCGACCGAGAAGCGCATGACCGCGGGCAGGAGCATCGCGTTCGAGAGGCCGTGCGCGACGTGGAAGTGCGCGCCGATCGGGCGGCTCATGCCGTGCACCAGGGCGACCGAGCTGTTGGAGAAGGCGACGCCGGCCTGCGTGGCGGCGAGCATCATCGCCTCCCGGGCGGGCCGGTCGGCACCGTCGGCGTACACGGCCCGGATGTTCTCGGCGATCGTGGAGATGGCGGTGAGCGCGAAGCCGTCGGCGAACGGGTTCGCCCGGCGGCTGACGTACGCCTCGATCGCGTGGGTGAGGGCGTCCACGCCGGTGTCGGCGGTGAGGCGCGCCGGCATCGACAGTGTGAGTTCGTAGTCGACGACGGCCGCCACGGGCAGGAACGCGGGTCCCGGACAGAGCATCTTCTCGTCGGTCGCGCTGTCGGTGATGATGCTGAACTGCGTCGCCTCGCTGCCGCTGCCCGCCGTCGTCGGGATCGCGATCACCGG
The DNA here is from genome assembly GCF_900104775.1 of Tsukamurella tyrosinosolvens. Classification (NCBI taxonomy): domain Bacteria; kingdom Bacillati; phylum Actinomycetota; class Actinomycetes; order Mycobacteriales; family Tsukamurellaceae; genus Tsukamurella; species Tsukamurella tyrosinosolvens. The sequence continues at coordinate 2,426,841 of NZ_FNSA01000003.1, read as the reverse complement.
GAGCGCGGGGCCGACGGTGACGGTGGGCGCCTTGTAGTCCCGCATGCTGCCGCCGCCCGCGGCGAGCACCGCGAGGGCCTTCGCCGTGTCCAGGGGGCTGCCGCCGCCGAGGCCGATCACGCAGTCGGCGCCGTGCGCGCGGACCACGGCGAGGCCGGGGCCGAGCGAGTCCGTCGTCGGGTCGGGCACGGTGCCGTCGAAGACCGACACCTCGCAGCCGGCGCCGGTCAGCGCCGCCACCAGCCGCGCGACGGTGCCCTGCGCGGAGAGGAAGGCGTCGGTCACGACCACCGGCCGGGAGAACCCGAGGTCCGTGACCAGGCGACCGGAGTCGGCGAGTGCGCCGCCTCCGACCGCGAGCCGGCGGGGAAGTCCGATCTGGGCTGCAGTCATGCCTCGAACGTACCTAGACTCCTTCCCATGGCTGAGCAGATCGGTGAAGGCACACACGAATTCGAGCCGCACCACGCCGCGATCGGGGACCGTCTCAACTGGCTGCGGGCGGGGGTGCTCGGCGCGAACGACGGGCTGATCTCGACCGCGGGCATCGTCATCGGCGTCGCCGCGGCGACGGGCGAGTCGTCGGCGATCCTCACCGCCGGGATCGCGGGCCTCACCGCGGGTGCCGTGTCGATGGCGCTCGGCGAGTACGTCTCCGTGAGCACGCAGCGCGACACCGAGGTCGCGCTCATCGCCAAGGAGAAGGCCGAACTGAAGGAGATGCCCGACGACGAGTTCGCCGAGCTGGAGCAGATCTACCGCCAGAAGGGCCTCTCCCCCACGACGGCGCGCCTCGTCGCCGAGGAACTCACCGCGAAGGATCCGCTGCAGGCGCACCTCGACGCCGAACTCGGGATCGACGAGGAGAACCTGACGAGCCCGGTCGCGGCGGCGCTGTCGTCGGCGGTGTCCTTCAGCGTCGGCGCGTCGATCCCCATCCTCGCCTCGCTCATCGAGGCGCAGCGGATCCTCGCGATCGTCGTCGCCGTCCTCCTCGGCCTCGCGCTCACCGGGTACGTCTCAGCGCGGCTCGGCGACGCGGACGTCCGGCGCGCGACGGCCCGCGTCGTGATCGGCGGCCTCATCGCGATGGCCGTGACCTACGCCGTGGGTAAGCTCCTCGGCACCACCGGAATCGCCTGAGGAGGCCGCGAGTGATCGCACGGTTCGCAGACAAGACGCCCCGCATCGCCGAGACGGCGTGGGTGGCGGAGACCGCCACCGTCGTGGGCGACGTGGAGCTCGGGCCGGGCGTCGGGGTGTTCTACAGCGCCGTGGTGCGCGGCGACACGACGCCGATCGTCATCGGTGAGAACAGCAACGTCCAGGACGGGGTGGCGATGCACGCGGACCCCGGCTTCCCGCTGACGGTCGGCGAGCGGGTGTCCATCGGCCACAACGCGGTCGTGCACGGGTGCACCGTCGGCGACGACGTGCTGATCGGCATGGGCGCGGTCGTCCTCAACGGCGCGGTGATCGGCGCCGGCAGCCTGATCGCGGCGAACGCGCTCGTTCCTCAGGGCATGGAGGTCCCGCCCGGGTCGATGGTCGCGGGCGTGCCCGCCAAGGTGCGGCGCGAGCTGTCCGACGAGGAGCGCGCCGGGATCACGGCGAACGCCGCGGGCTATCAGTTCCTCACGCAGGCCCACGCGACGCAGACCGGCCCGGCGTAGGCCTCCGAGCCCGGGGCACATGGCCCAGGCTCCGGAGCCCATGCACTCAGAGCCCGGACCACACCATCGTCGCGCCGGAATGCCCGGCGGCGATCACGCCCCAGATGCACGCGGCCGCGGCCACCGTCGACACCACGCCCAGCACGACAGTCCCCGCACGGCCGGACAGCACCGCCGCCCCGGACGCGCGGGAGGCGACCGCCGGGCTCGATCCGGCCCACACCAGGACCGCCACGACGAGCAGCCCCAGCGACCACAGGAAGGTCGCGGTCCCCTGGGTGGAGTGGCCCGCGATCTGCTCGCGCATGCCCTCCATCGACGGACGCTGTTCGAGCTTCTCCCCCGACTCCTTCGCGAGGTAGCACGCCGCCGCGGCGACCAGCGCGAACACCGGTAGCCCGGCGCCCACTCGGGTGCGGGCCGCGGGCCACCACGCGGCGAGCACGAGCGCCAGCGCTGCCAGCGGCAACAGCACCACGGCGGCGTGGACCAACAGCGGATGACTCGGAATTCCCGCGATCTCGGTGAGCACGCATCAATGCTGGCAGAGTGGACCCTGTGATGCAGACAACTCAGCCAAGCTTCTGCCCCACGCGGCGCGCGGTGCTCGCGGCCCTTCCCGGTATCGCGATCCTGCCCGTCGCGGTGGCCTGTGGAACGACCTCGAAGACCGACGACTCCTCGTCGGGCTCCACTCCTACGAACGACAGCTCCGCCGGAGGCGCGGCGCCGGGCGGCGGCGCCCGGATCCCCGTCGCGCAGGTACCCGTCGGCAGCGCGGTGGTGATCGCGGGCGCGAAGCCCTACGTCGTCGCCCAGCCCACCGACGGGAAGTTCGTCGCCTTCGACGCGGCGTGCACCCATCAGGGCACGGTCGTGGCGGCGCAGGACGGCCTCTCCCTGCAGTGCCCGGCGCACGGGAGCAGGTTCAACGGGGGCACCGGCGCCGTCGAACAGGGCCCCGCGAAGACAGCGCTCGCCTCGGCTCCGGTGCGGCGCGACGGGGAGGAACTCATCGTCGGCTGACGACGGGTGATAGTCGTGGACCCGGAAGCTACCGCGTTGTAGCATGGCAGCAACGTTATTGAACTGGTCTCAGTAGGCAGCCACCGCCGGGACCGTCACCACTTCGACGAGGAGGCTCCCGTGGCCAATCCCGAGGCTATCTACAAGGACGTGCTCATCGTGGGCGCCGGGCTCGCCGGTATCGACACCGCCTACCGCGTCTCGAACGAGGTGCCGCACTTCAGCTACGCCGTGCTCGAGCAGCGCGCGGAGATGGGCGGCACCTGGGATCTGTTCAAGTACCCGGGCATCCGGTCCGACTCCGACATCTTCAGCCTGAGCTACCCGTTCCTGCCCTGGACGGGTACGAACCGCCTCGCCAGCGGGCCCGAGATCAAGGCCTACATCGAGCAGGCCGCCGCGAAGTTCGGCATCGACAAGAACATCAGCTTCAACACCAAGGTCGGCACCGTCGACTTCGATTCGCGCACCGACCTGTGGACGGTCACGGCCGAGCGCGACGGTGAGCAGGTCGTCTACCAGGCGCGGTTCCTGGTGGCCTGCACCGGCTACTACAACTACGAGGCCGGCTACGAGCCGCCCTTCCCCGGCGTCGACCAGTTCCAGGGCCAGATCGTGCATCCGCAGCACTGGCCCGAGGACCTGGACTACCAGGGCAAGAAGGTCGTGGTCATCGGCTCCGGCGCGACCGCCATCACCCTGATCCCGTCGATGGCCGACGACGTCGAGCACATCACCATGCTGCAGCGCTCCCCCACGTACGTGCTGCCCGTGCCGAACGCCGACCCGCTCACCAAGTTCGGTGCGAAGGTGCTGCCCGCGACGGTCTCGCACAACATCACGCGCAACGTCAACGCCGTCATCAACGTCGGCCAGTACGTGCTCGCGCGTTCCTTCCCGAAGACCTCGCGGAAGTTCCTGCGCAAGCTGAACCAGGCGATGCTGCCCGAGGGCTACGACGTGGACGTCCACTTCAAGCCCAAGTACGAGCCCTGGGACCAGCGCCTGTGCGTCGTCCCCAACGGCGACCTGTTCAAGACCATCAAGGACGGCAAGGCCGAGGTGGTCACCGACACCATCGACACCTTCACCGAGAAGGGGATCCGCCTGAGCTCGGGCCGCGAGCTCGAGGCCGACATCATCATCACCGCGACGGGTCTGCAGCTGCTCGCCTTCGGCGGCGTCGAGGTCAACGTCGACGGTGCCCCGATCAAGCCCAACGACAAGTTCGCCTACAACGGGTACATGCTTGAGGGCGTCCCGAACTTCGCGTTCATCATCGGTTACACCAACAACTCGTGGACGCTGCGCGCCGACATCTCGGCCCGCGGCATCGCCCGCCTGCTCAACCACATGGTGGTCAAGGGCTACACCCACGTGGAGCCGCAGGTCGGCGGCAAGGTGCTCACCGAGCACCCCGCGCTCGACCTGAGCTCCGGCTACGTGCAGCGCTCCCCCGACGCGATGCCCAAGGCGGCCACCGAGCAGCCGTGGATGATCCGGCACAACTTCGTGCTCGACTCGCTGGACTACCAGCGCTCGCGCGTCGACGCGCCCGAGCTGAAGTTCGGCACCGTCGCGGCGCCGTCGAAGGCCGGCGTCTGATCGCCTGATCCGGGAACGGAAGAACCCGCCCCCTCGAAGGAGGGGGCGGGTTCTTCTTTCGTCGTGCGCCGGGCTCAGGAACCCTGGACGTAGGTCCCGCCGACGGTGTTGCGCACCACGATCGGCGAGCCGATCGGGAAGTTGTCGTAGAAGTACTTGCCGTTGGCGGTGCTCACGTTGAGGCAGCCGTGGCTCACGTTGGAGACGCCCTGCTGGTTCACCGACCACGGGGCGGCGTGCACGAAGATGCCGCTCCAGGACATGCGCGTGGCGTACTCGACGTACGTGCGGTAGCCCTCCGGGGAGTCGACCGGGACGCCGTACGTGGACGAATCCATGTACATGTCGCGCTTCTTCTCCATGGTGTAGTACGTGCCGTTCGGCGTCGGGTGCTTGTTGGTGCCGAAGGACGTCGGCATCGTCTTGACGACCTCGCCGTTGTGCCAGACGGTGATCTGCTTGGTGTTGTCGTCCGCGAGCGCGACCCAGCCGGTCTTGGTGGCGACGGGAGGCTCGGGCGAGGAGACGACGGTCTCGCTCGTCTCGGTGGCGCCGCCCGGCGTCGACGGACCCGTCGGGCGGGGCGTGGTCGGACGCGACGGGGTCGTGGGCGCTGCGCCCGCGACGGCCGCGGAGGCCGTGGCCGCGACGATCGCCGCTGCCGCGCCCGCGCCGAGGCGCGCGAAGCCGCGGCGGTTGACGCCGGTGGGACCGAGGTTCCGGTCAGTCATCGTTGTTCCTCCTGCGGTATCAAGCTTTGCGCACGATTCTACGGGTCAAGGGCGTCAGGTGAAGAAATCCCTGAACCTGAGCTGAGGATCACACCGGTCCCGTTAAGCATCCAGTGGACCAGGAAACAGGGCCACCACCTGCCGGTTCGCCGCGCTAGGGCGTCCATCAGCGCGCCGAACCCGGCGGTGACGCCGATTGTCGGAAATACGGGGTCGTGAGCGCTCCGGGCGGCACCGACGTGCCACAGTCCGAACGCCAGCGGGCCCGCCACCGCACCGACCCGCCGCCCGTACGCCGCCTCCAGCGACGGGGTGAGAGCGCCGCGGAAGAGCAGTTCCTCCGGCAGCGCGGTGCCGAGCGGGATGTCCACGAGTACCCACTTCGCCCGGTTCGACGGTGCCTCCCGCCGCACCGGGCGCACGAGGGCCAGGCCGGCCGCCGTGAGCGCTCCCCCGGCGGCGACGCCGGCCGCGGTCGGCACGCGGGTGCGGGCGAGCGCGGCGTCGGCGGCGCAGAAGGCCAGCGTCGCCGCTGAGCGGGCGTCCCGGTGCCAGCCGAACCGATCCGCGAGCCGCGGCAGCACCGCGTTGGACCACGCCACCGCGGCCCCGGCCGCGAGCGCGGGGGCGCCGCGTCCGGCCCGGCGCCGGCGCGTCACTGCATCGCCACCCAGGAGCCCAGCGAGCGGTACAGCGTGGCGGAGAAGGGCAGGTCGCTCCCGTAGCGCGCCGGGTCGCGCGACGTGTCCTCCTGCAGCGCGTGGCTCACGCCCCGCAGCCGCACGTAGTTGGCGTGGGTGCCGGTCATGACGTCGGCCAGGTCCTGCGTGACGGAGCAGTCGACGGCGACGTCGGCGTCCGAGCAGGTGACGATGTTGTGCTTCTGCGGCGGGAGGGTCATCGCGGTGCGCAGCACGTCGGGCGTCCCGTCGGGCAGGCCCTGCAGCACGGGCTCGACGAGCGCCATCGGCAGAGCGGCGCGGCCGGTGCCGCCGGTGCCGAGCGCGAGCGCCTGGGCGGCCGCCGTGCCGTGGCCGACGGCGAGCAGCCGATCGTCGCCCAGGCCCGCGCGCTCGGCGAGCGCCGTCAGGCCCTTCCCTGCCCGGTCGAGCAGGGCCGCGTACCCCGGGCTGCCCGACGGTGCGCCGTCGAACCGGAGCGAGGCCACGCCGTGCTGCGCGAGCATCACCGACAGCTCGCGCGCGGCGACCTGTCCCGCGCGGTCCGGCCCGGCGAGGATCAGCGCGGCGCGCAGCCGCTGCGGGTTGCTCGGCGAGACGTACGTCGCCGCGCCGGCGTCGACGGGCACCTGCACCGTCGACTCGTTCCAGTTCGCCGGCAGAGCGGCCGGCGCGGGCGGCGCTGGCTCCTGCGAGATCACGGGGGTGGGCTTGTCCGATGCGCAGGACGCGACGGCGAGCAGCATCGCGAGGAGCACCGCGGCGATCCGCGTCCGGGCGTGGGTCATCGACTCCCTCTCGTGGTTCGGCGCGTGGTCTCAGCGCAGGCGTTCGGCGGCGCGCGCGGTCTCGACGAGCCGGTCCGCGAGCTCGGCGAGTTCGTCGTGGCCGGCGCCCTCGGCGATCGCGGTGCGCACGTCCTCCGCCGCGCAGCGCACCTCGAACATACGCTCCCCCACCGACTCGGCCTCGTCCGCGGTGAGCACGACCGAATCCGGCGGAAGGGAGGTCCCGGCGAGCGCGTTGCGGGCCTCGTACGCGCGCTGTCGGCACGACCGGCGGCAGTACTTGCGCGTGCGGCCGGGGCCCTCGGAGACCACCTCGCGTCCGCACCACGCACATGCGGCGGACCTGCGACGGCGAGCGGTGGTCATGGGCCGCAGTCTAGTGAACCGGGTAGACTGGGAATGTTCGGCGTAGGCGAGAGGTTGGGAGAAGCATGGCAGATCGAGTTCTACGGGGCAGCCGCCTGGGCGCGGTGAGCTATGAGACGGATCGGGACCACGACCTCGCTCCGCGCCGGGTGGCGCGGTACCGCACGGACAACGGTGAGGAGTTCGACGTCCCGTTCGCGGACGACGCCGAGATCCCCGGCACCTGGCTGTGCAAGAACGGGCTCGAGGGCACCCTGATCGACGGGGTCGCACCCGAGGAGAAGAAGGCGAAGCCGCCGCGCACGCACTGGGACATGCTCCTGGAGCGGCGGTCCGAGGGCGAGCTCGAAGAGCTCCTCAAGGAGCGGCTGGACCTGCTCAAGGCGCGGCGCGGTAAGTAGGCGCGAGGTTCGTCCGACGAACACGAAGGGCCCCGGAGTGATCCGGGGCCCTTCGGCGTTCCTGCGGTCCTACTTGCCGCGCAGCTTCTGCAGCTTGCGCTTGCGGGCCTGGAAGCCCCACTTCGGCACGAGGGTGGCCGCCTCCTTGAAGATGGAGCCGCTCATCTTGGAATCGCCGATCACGCGCTCGGTGAAGGTGATGGGCACCTCGACCACCGTGAACCCCGCTTGGACGGCGCGCCAGGTCAGGTCGATCTGGAAGCTGTAGCCGAGCGACTCCACCTCGTCGAGGCCGAGGCCCTCGAGGGTCTCGCGCCGGAAGGCCTTGTAACCGCCCGTGATGTCACGGATGCGGGTGCCGAGCATGATCTGGCTGTAGACGTTGCCGCCGCGCGAGATGAGCTGGCGCGACAGCGGCCAGTTCACCGTCTTGCCGCCGAAGACGTAGCGCGAACCGATCACCAGGTCGGCGCCCGCGTCGATCGCTGCGAGGTGGCGCTCCAGCTGCTCCGGGGCGTGCGAGCCGTCGGCGTCCATCTCCACGACCACGCGGTAGTCGCGCTCGAGGGCCCACTTGAAGCCCGCGATGTAGGCGCCGCCGAGGCCGTTCTTCTCGGCCCGGTGGAGCACGTGGATCCGCGGATCCTCGGCGGCCATCGTGTCGGCGAGGTCGCCGGTGCCGTCGGGGCTGTTGTCGTCGACCACGAGCACGTCGACATCGGGCTGCGCGGTGTGCAGCCGGCCCACGATGAGCGGCAGGTTCTCCAGCTCGTTGTACGTGGGGATGATCACCAGCGTCTTCGACGACGGCGCTGACGTCTCACTCATGCAGGTTCCTCGGTCCGTGGGCGGGGCTGAAACAGACCTCCATCGTGCCTTATCGCGATCGCGATTCCGCAGAGGGTGGCCACGAGCAGTGCGACCTCGCCCCAATCCCCCAGGCGCGCCGCCGGGGTGAGGCCGTCGCGGAGCCGGATCGTCTCGACGAGGTGGTCGTTGGTCCAGATGCTCGTCTGCCGCGTCACCTCGCCGTCGGGGCGCACCAGGGCGCTCACACCGGTGGTGGCCGCGACGACGACGTCGCGGTCGAGCTCGACGGCCCGCACGCGGGACATGCCGAGCTGCTGGTAGGTCATCCCGGTCCGGCCGAAGGTCGCGTTGTTCGTGGGGACGGTGAGCACCTGGGCCCCGTTCTCGACGGACCCGCGGAGCGCCCGGTCGAAGGCGACCTCGTAGCAGGTCGCCACGCCCAGCGGAACGCCGTTCGGGTGCACGACGCCGGGCCCGGTCCCGGGCGTGAAGTCGTTCGCCAGGTCGACGTAGTCGCTGAACAGGCGGAAGAAGTCGCGCATCGGCATGGTCTCGCCGAAGGGCTGCAGGATGGCCTTGTCGTGCCGCTCCAGGGGCCCGTTCGCGTCGATGAGGATCATGCTGTTGTAGTAGCGGCCCGTGCCGTCGTAGTGCACCGTGCCGACCAGGATCGGCGCGCCCACGTCGGCGGCCGCGGCCCGGATCCGCGCCGCGACGTCCGGGTCGCGCTCGGGCGAGACGTCCGAGGAGTTCTCCGGCCAGATCACGACGTCGGGCTGCTTCTGTCGGCCCTCCCGCACCTCCGTCGCGAGCCGGTGCGTCTCGCTCAGGTGGTTGCTGAGCACGGCCTCCCGCTGCGTCGCGACGTCCCAGCGCTGCTCCGGCACGTTCCCCTGGATCGCGGCAATGGTCACCTCGCGCCCCGACGACGGTGCCCCCACGGCCGGCCAGGCCGCGGCCGCTCCGATCGCCGCGAGGGCCGCCGCGGCCGCGGGCAGCAGGTACGCACGACGGTCCGCCCGACGGTACGCCGAGACTCCCGCGGCGGCGAGACTCGCGCCGAGCAGGGCGACGACGAAGGACAGGCCGGGCGCCCCGACGTACCGGGCCAGGGCCAGCAGCGGACCGTCGGCCTGGCTGAAGGCGAGCCTCCCCCACGGGAAGCCGCCGAACGGGAAGGAGGCGCGCGCCCATTCCGTGACGGCGAACGCCGCCGCGACCCACACGGGGCCGCCGGGGGCACGGGCGACGCGCGTCGCGATCAGGCCGAACGCGCCGTAGTAGAGGGCGCAGGTGATGCCCAGGCCGATCCACGGGAGGGCGCCGACCATGGAGTCGATCCACTTGAGCAGGGGGATGAACAGGCCGAGCCCGGCGAGGAGGCCGTATCCGAAGCCGCCGCGCAGCGTCGGGCGTTCGCGGGTGGCGAGGACGGCGACCAGCGCCGCGACCCCGATCGGCGCGAGCCACCACAGGCCCGCCGGCGGGAAGGCGAAGAACAGCGCGACGCCGGCGAGCAGCGCGGCTCCCCCGCGGACCAGGAGCGTCACGCCGCGAACACCGTCCGGCCGTCGACCACGGTGCGCAGGCACCGCGGCAGGCGCGCGCCGGGCGCGAGGTCGGGCAGGGGCGCGACGCCCGCGCGGGGGTCGGTCGACCAGCGCTGCACGGCGTCCGACGGGGCCCGGACCACCAGCTCGTCGGCGTCCCAGACCGCGAAGGTCGCGGGCGCGCCGGGGACCAGTGTCCCGGCGACGCCGTCGCGGACTCCCCCGGCCCGCCACGCGCCACGGGTCGCGGCGGCGAAGGCGGCGCGCGGCGAGATCGCGCTGCCGGGCGTGTGGTGCTGGACCGCGGCGCGCAGTGTGGCCCACGGGTCGAGCGGGGTGACGGGCGAGTCCGACGAGAAGGCCAGCGGCACGGCGTTCTTCGCGAGCAGGGCGAAGTCGTTGAGGGCCGCGGCGCGCTCCGGGCCGAGGCGGCGGGCGTACATGCCGTCCGGTCCGCCCCACAGCGCGTCGAACTGCGGCTGCATCGAGGCGTTCACGCCCCAGTCGCCGAGCTTCGCGGCCTCGTCCGGCGTGACCATTTCCGCGTGTTCGACGCGGTGCCCGCAGGAGGCGACCCGGGGACCGCCGAAGGCGTCGACGGCCGCCGCGAAGGCCGCGACCACTCGCGCGACCGCGGCATCGCCGATGGCGTGGAAGCCGGCCTGGATCCGGGCCCGGGTGCACGCCAGGACGTGCGCGGTCACGGTCTCCTGGTCGAGGTACGCGACTCCGTTCGACGGTGCGTCCGCGTACGGCGCGCGCAGCAGCGCGGTGCGGCTGCCGAGCGAGCCGTCCACGAAGAGGTCGCCGGCCAGGCCGTCGGCCCCGGTGCGGTAGATGAGCGCGCGGGCGTGGTCGGCGTCGCGGGCCGCCTCGCCCCAGTAGCGGCGCACGCGCACCCCGTGGTCGAGGGCACCGAGCAGGGTGAAGTCGCGCTCGCCCGCGATGTCGGGCCCGCCACACTCGTGGACGGCGGCGATGCCCGCGGCCGCTGCCGCGTCGAGGGCGGCGGTCTGCGCGGTGGTGATCTGCGCGTTGCTGAGCGCCGCGAGGGCGGCGGCGCGGACGGCGTGGTGGGCGGCTGCGGTGAGCGGACCGTCGGGCGAGAAGCCGGCGAGCCCCTCCAGACCGGGGACGAGGGCGCGCAGTGCGGTGCTGGCCTGCGCGGAGTGCTCGTCGACCCGGGCCGCGTAGACGACGCGGTTCTCGTCGAGATCGGTGCGCCGGAGCGGGCCCTCCCACGTGGTGTCGTCCCAGCCGCGGGCGATCACGGTCTCGCCGGGGGTGGCGGCGAGCGCGGCCCGCACCGCCTCCGGACCGCCGGACAGGTCCGGCCCGGTCAGCGCGAGCCCCGTGGCGGTCAGGTGGACGTGGGTGTCGACGAAGGCGGGGGCGACGAACGCCCCGTCGAGGTCGGTGACCCGCGCGTCCGGGTGCAGTGCCCGCGCGGCGCGGTCCTCCCCGATCCAGCTGATCACCCCGTTCTCGACGGCGATCGCGGTGGCGGTGGTGGACGTGGGCGTGTAGATCCGCCCGCCGAGGAGCAGTTCGGTGGTCACGGAGGTCCAGTCTGCCAAACAGGACTTTCGGTTCGACGGTGCGCACATCTTTCGAAGCGTTCTGCGTCGGTTCGCGCCGACTGAGTCGCAGAACGCCTCGAGAGATGTAGCGCCGGTGACCGACGACCAGCCTGCCGACTACTGCGCGGGCGGCAACTCGCGGTATCCCGGGCGCGGGCCCGGGCCGCCGAAGTCGACCACGGGCTCAGCGGGGGTGCGCTGGTCGGCGACGACGTCACCGTCGACGACCGTGCCGAAGCCGCGCGGCTGCCCGGCGAGGACGGTGACCAGGCCGGACTCCTCCACGAAGGACGCCACGCGCTTGGCGCCGACGTAGGCGACCGCGGGACGGACCACGGCGCGGACCGGCTTGACCAGCAGGAGCAGGCCGAGCGCGGTACTCACCACGCCGGGCACGGCGAGCAGGAAGACGGCCGCCGCGAGGATCGCGGTGTCCATCAGCGCGGGGCCCGCGGACCGCTGCCCGTCGAGCGCCTGCCCGAGGTCGCGCAGCACGCCCGCGGCGGTGCGCCGCAGCATGAGCACGCCGAGGACGGTGGCGCCGATCATGGCGAGCACCGCCCAGCCGAAGCCGAGCCAGGACACCAGCCCGGCGAACGCCGCGATCTCCACGACGATGTAGGTCAGGAACGCGAAGAGCTTCATACCGGTACAACGGGCGAACCGGGCGAAAGGTTCCCGGCCCCCTCGCAATTGAACACCGTTTCTGTCAGAGAAAGCCCAGGTCGGGCTGAACAGAAACGGTGTTCAATTCGATCAGCGGTCCTCGAGGTCGCCTTCGGTGTCGAGGTAGGCCTGCTGGAGGGCGGCGAGGAGCTCGGGATCGGGCTCCTTCCACAGCTCGCGCTGCGAGGCCTCGAGGAGCCGCTCGGCGATGCCGTGGAGCGCCCACGGGTTCGACTCCTCCATGAACTTGCGGTTCTCGGGATCGAGGACGTAGTTCTCGGTGAGCTTCTCGTACATCCAGTCGGCCATCACGCCGGCGGTGGCGTCGAAGCCGAAGAGGTAGTCCACCGTCGCGGCCATCTCGAAGGCGCCCTTGTAGCCGTGCCGGCGCATGGCCGCCATCCACCGCGGGTTCACCACGCGGGCGCGGAAGACCCGGTTGGTCTCCTCGCTCAGCGTGCGGGTGCGCACGGAGTCCGGCCGCGTGGAGTCGCCGACGTAGGCCTCGGGGTCGGCGCCCGTGAGGTGGCGCACCGTCGCGACCATGCCGCCGTGGTACTGGAAGTAGTCGTCCGAGTCGGCGATGTCGTGCTCGCGGGTGTCGATGTTCTTCGCGGCGACGTTGATCCGCCGGTACGCCGCGCGCATGTCGTCGGCGGCGGGCGCACCGTCGAGCCCGCGGCCGTAGGCGTAGCCGCCCCAGGCCGTGTAGACCTCGGCGAGATCGGCGTCGCTGCGCCAGTTCTTCGAATCGATGAGCTGCAGCAGGCCGGCGCCGTAGGTGCCGGGCTTGGAGCCGAAGACGCGGGTCGTCGCGCGACGATCGTCGCCGTGCTCGGCCAGGGCCGCGCGGGTGTGCGCCGCGACGTAGTTGGACGCGTCGTCCTCGTCGAGACGGGCGACCAGCTGGACCGCGTCGTCGAGCATCGCCACGACGTGCGGGAAGGCGTCGCGGAAGAAGCCGGAGATGCGGACGGTGACGTCGATGCGCGGGCGGCCCAGCTCCTCGAGTCCGATGACCTCCAGACCGGAGACGCGGCGGGACTGCTCGTCCCACACCGGCGTGACGCCGAGCAGCGCCAGGACCTCGGCGATGTCGTCGCCGGCGGTGCGCATGGCCGAGGTGCCCCACACCGACAGGCCGACCGACTTCGGATACTCGCCGTGCTCCTCCCGGTACCGCGCGACCAGCGAGGCGGCCAGCTCCTGGCCCGTCGCCCAGGCGAGCCGCGAGGGCACGGCCTTGGGGTCCACGGAGTAGAAGTTGCGGCCCGTGGGGAGCACGTTGACCAGGCCGCGCAGCGGCGAGCCCGACGGCCCTGCGGGAACGAAGCCGCCCGCCAGCGCGCGCAGGACGTGGTCGATCTCGTCGCCGGTGCGGCGCAGGCGGGGCACGATCTCGGTGGCCGCGAAGTCCAGGATCTTCGCGACGGCCGGGTCGTCCGTGAGGCCGGCCATCGCCGACGGTGCCCAGTCGGCGGCCGCCGCGGCGACGACGAGCTCGCGGGCGCGGGCCTCGAACTCGTCCGTCTTCGCCTTCGATGCGGTGCCGTCCTCCTCCAGGCCCAGCGCCTCGCGCAGGCCCGGCGTGTGCACGGAGCCCGCCCACATCTGCTTGGCGCGCAGCATCGCGAGCACGAGGTCGGTCTCCGCGTCGCCCGACGGTGCCGCCCCCAGGATGTGCAGGCCGTCACGGATCTGCACGTCCTTGATCTCGCAGAGCCAGCCGTCGACGTGCAGGATCATGTCGTCGAAGGCGTCCTCGTCGGGCTGGTCGGTCAGCCCCAGGTCGTGGTCGAGTTTCGCGGCCTGCAGGAGCGTCCAGATCTGCTGGCGGATCATCGGCAGCTTCGCGGGGTCGAGGCTCTGCACGTTGGCGTACTCGTCGAGGTGCTGCTCGAGGCGGGCGATGTCGCCGTAGCTCTCGGCGCGCGCCATCGGCGGGATGAGATGGTCGACGAGCACCGCGTGCGCGCGCCGCTTCGCCTGGGTGCCCTCGCCCGGGTCGTTGACCAGGAACGGGTAGATCAGCGGCAGGTCGCCCAGCGCGGCGTCGGTGCCGCACGACGCGGACATGCCGAGCGTCTTGCCGGGCAGCCATTCCAGGTTGCCGTGCTTGCCGAGATGGATCACCGCGTCCGCGCCGAAGCCGTGCTCGCGGTCGGCGAGCCAGCGGTAGCTGGCCAGGTAGTGATGGCTCGGCGGCAGGTCCGGGTCGTGGTAGATCGCGACGGGATTCTCGCCGAAGCCGCGGGGCGGCTGCACCATCACCGTGAGGTTCCCGAACCGCAGCGCGGCGATCGCGATGTCGCCGGCCCCGGTGGTGAACAGCGAACCGGGCGCCTCGCCCCAGTGCTCCGTCACGGCGTCGCGCAGGTCCTGCGGGAGCGTCGCGAACCAGGCGCGGTAGGTCGCGGGGTCGACGGTGACCTCACTCCCGTCGAGTCGCTCGTCCGAGAGCCAGTCGGGGTCCTGGCCGCCGCGGGCGATGACGGCGTGGATGAAGGCGTCGGAGTCGTCCGCGTCCAGTCCGGGGATGTCCGACGGTGCGCCGACGTCGTAGCCCGCGTCCGCGAGCCGGCGGATCAGCTCCAGCGCCGACTGCGGGGTGTCCAGGCCGACGGCGTTGCCGATGCGGGCGTGCTTGGTGGGGTACGCCGACAGCATCAGCGCGATCTTCTTGTCCGCGTTCGGGATCGCCCGCAACCGCGCGTGCCGCAGCGCGAGGCCCGCGACCCGAGTGGCGCGCTCGGCGTCCGGGACGTACGAGGGCAGGCCGTCGTCGCCGATCTCCTTGAAGGAGAAGGGCACGGTGATGATCCGGCCGTCGAACTCCGGGATCGCGACCTGGGTGGCGACGTCGAGCGGGCTGAGGCCGTCGTCGCTCTCCTCCCACTGCTCGCGGGAGGTGGTGAGCGCGAGCGCCTGCAGGATCGGGATGTCGAGCGCCGCGAGGCGCCCGACGTCCCAGGACTCGTCGTCGCCCCCGGCGGCGGCACCGGCGGCGTTGACGCCGCCCGCGGCGAGCACTGTTACGACGAGGGCATCGAGGGTGCCGAGCTCGGCGAAGAGCGCGTCGTCGGCGGTGCGCAGCGAGGCGCAGAAGATCGGTACGGCCACCGCACCACGGTCCTCGATCGCCGTCGCGAGGGCGTCGATGTAGGCCGTGTTGCCCGCGAGGTGCTGGGCCCGGTAGTAGAGAACGCCGATCCGTGGGCCCTCGCCCGACGGGCGGTCGATGACGCCCCACTGCGGAGCGGCGACGGGCGCTGCGAAGCCGTCCCCGGTGAGCAGGATCGTGTCGGACAAGAAGTGGTACAGCTGCGCCAGATTGTCCGGTCCGCCCTCGGCGAGGTAGGCGTGCGCCTGCGTGGCGACGCCGGCGGCCACCGTCGAGGCCTCCATGAGGTCGGCGTCGGGCGCCTGCTCCCCCGAGACGACGACGACCGGTTTGCCGCTGGCCGCAAGCGCGTCGAGGCCGCTCTCCCAGTACCGGCGGCCGCCGAGGATGCGGACCACCACGACGTCGGCACCGTCGAGCAGGCCGGGCAGGTCGAGGTCGACGCTGATCCGGGCGGGATTGGCCCAGCGGTAGTCGGCGCCGCTGGCCTTCGCGCTGAGGAGGTCGGTGTCCGAGGTGGAGAGGAGAAGGATCACCTCACCAACCCTAGTGGGCGCCGATTCAGACGATCGTGCCCGAGTGCAGTCCGGGCAGGCGGCGGTAGGCGCCTCGGATGTGCGTCTCGGTCAGCTCTGCCGCGCGCTCGGCGTCGCCCGACTCGATCGCCGCGAAGATCGCCCGGTGCTCCTGCTGCAGGACCGCGGTCAGTGCCGGCCAGTCCTCGATCTCCTCGAAGGCGGCGAGGATCCCCGCGCGGAGGGCGCCCCGGATCGCGACCGTCACCGTGGTCACGAGGCGATTGCCGCACGCCTCGGCGATCGCGGTGTGGAAGTCGGTGTCGGCGTCGTTGAAGGCGGCGCGGTCCTCGCCGGCGGTGTCCATCGCCGCGAGCGCGGCACGGACGGGAGCCAGTGCCGCTGCGTCGGCATCCCGGGCCGCGAGCGAGACCGAGGACCGCTCCAGGAGGACGCGCGCCTCGACGATCTCGGGGAACTCGAAGTTGGTGAGCGCCATGTGCAGGCGCAGGAAGTGCGCGAGGGAGTCGGCGGGCATGGCGCTGACGAACGTGCCGGCGCGCGGCCCGCTTCCAGTGCCCGAGGTCACCACGCCCTGCGCCTCGAGCACGCGCAGCGCCTCCCGGACCGCGGGGCGGCTGACCTCCAGTCGTGCCGCGAGGTCGCGCTCGGGGGGCAGCGCGTCGCCCACGCGGAGCGAGCCGCTCAGGATCTGTTCCTCGATCGCGCTGATCACCAGCTGGTACGTGCGCGTGCGGGCGACGGGCCGCCACTCCGGTGGGTCGAGCGTCATGTCCCTCAGCCTCCCACGGGGTGAGCGCGGCGGTTGACATGTGGTCCCCATCACCCTACCTTCATTCGTGTGGTCAGACCACAGCCCTCCTGTTCCGACTCAGTCCTCGGAGACTCCCCATGCCCCCCACCGCGTCCCCTGTGCGCCCGGACGGCGCCGTCGTGAAGGTCGCCCTGTTCGCCACGTGCTTCAACGACACGATGTGGCCCGAGACACCGAAGGCCGTCGTCCGGCTGCTGGAGCGCCTCGGCGTCGACGTCGAGTTCCCGCAGGCGCAGACCTGCTGCGGGCAGATGTTCACCAACACCGGCTACGCCGATGAGGCGATCCCCGGCGTCCGCCGGTTCGTCGACGTCTTCGCCGGGTACGACGCCGTCGTCGCGCCGTCGGGCTCCTGCGTCGGTTCCGTGCGGCACCAGCACGCCGACCTCGCCGACCGCGCGGGCGATCGCGGCCTCCGGGCCGCCGTCGACGAGCTGACGCCCCGGGTCCACGAGCTCAGCGAGTTCCTCGTCGACGTGCTCGGCGTGACCGACGTCGGCGCCTTCTTCCCGCACCGCGTCACCTACCACCCGACCTGTCACTCGCTGCGGATGCTCCGGGTCGGCGACCGCCCGCTGCAGCTGCTCCGCGCGGTGCGCGGCATCGACCTCGTCGAGCTCCCGGATGCGGACCAGTGCTGCGGGTTCGGCGGCACCTTCGCCATGAAGAACGCCGACGTCTCCGTGGCGATGGGTCTCGACAAGACGGCGCACGTGCGCAGCACCGGCGCCGGGTACCTCGTCGCCGGCGACAACTCCTGCCTCGCGCACATCGGCGGCCTGCTCTCGCGCCACCGCGACGGCGTCCGCACCGTCCACCTCGCGGAGATCCTGGCATCCACCGAAGGAGACCTGCCATGACCACCGGGCATCCCCACGTCGGCGTGACCGCCACGTACGTCGGCATGCCGACGTTCCCCGCCGCCGCGCGCGATGCGCTCGGCGACACCACGCTGCGCCGCAACCTCGCCCACGCGACCTCCGTGATCCGCGGCAAGCGCGCCTCCGTCGTCGGCGAGCTCGACGACTGGGAACGGCTGCGCGACGCCGCGGAGGCGATCAAGAACCGCACCCTGCGGCACCTCGACCACTACCTCGAGCAGTTCGAGGCCAACGCGACCGCCGCGGGCGCCGTCGTGCACTGGGCCCGCGATGCTGAGGAGGCGAACCGGATCGTCATCGATCTGGTCCGGGCGGCCGGCGCCGAGGAGGTGGTCAAGGTGAAGTCGATGGCGACGCAGGAGATCGAACTCAACGAGGCGCTCGCCGACGCCGGCATCGACGCCTGGGAGACCGACCTCGCGGAGCTGATCGTGCAGCTCGGCGAGGACTGGCCGAGCCACATCCTGGTACCGGCGATCCACCGCAACCGCACCGAGGTGCGCGACATCTTCCTGCGGCGCATGAAGGAGGTCGGCCGCCCCGCCCCCGACGACCTCACCGACGAGCCCGCCCGGCTCGCCGAGGCCGCGCGCCTGCACCTGCGGGAGAAGTTCCTCCGCGCCGAAGTCGGCGTGAGCGGCGCCAACTTCGCGATCGCCGAGACCGGCGGCCTCGTGGTCGTCGAGTCCGAGGGCAACGGCCGCATGTGCCTGACCCTGCCGAAGACCCTCATCTCCGTGGTCGGCATCGAGAAGATCCTGCCCACGTTCGAGGATCTCGAGGTGTTCCTGCAGGTGCTCCCCCGCTCCAGCACGGGCGAGCGGGAGAACCCGTACACCTCGATCTGGACCGGCCCCTCCGGCGGCGGCGACGGCCCGGAGGCGGTGCACATCGTCCTCGTCGACAACCACCGCACCGACGTGCTCGCCGACGAGGTCGGCCGCTCCGCGCTGCGCTGCATCCGCTGCTCGGCGTGCCTCAACGTGTGCCCGGTGTACGAGCGGGTGGGCGGCCACAGCTACGGCTCCGTCTACCCCGGCCCGATCGGCGCGATCCTGACCCCGCAGCTGCGGGGCACCGCCTCCGACGTCGACGCCTCCCTGCCGTACGCCTCCACGCTGTGCGGGGCGTGCTTCGACGCCTGCCCGGTGAAGATCCCGATCCCGGACCTGCTGGTGCACCTGCGGACGCGGGTCGTCGACGAGGCGCGGGGCGGCGTCCCGAAGCCTGAGGCCGCGGCCATGAAGGGCGCGGCATGGATGTTCGGCAGCGCCTCCCGCCTTTCGGCCGCGCAGCGCGCCGCCACCCTCGGCGGCCGGATCTTCCGCAACCGGGAGACCTTCGGCAGGCTCCCGGGCCCGATGCGCGGCTGGAGCGCCGAACGCGACACCCCGGTGCCGCCGACGGAGACCTTCCGCCAGTGGTGGGCCCGCGAGCACGACGGACGGGGCGAACGATGACCGCGCGCGCCGAGATCCTCGGCCGGGTCCGAGCCGCACTCGCTGACGTCGGCGACCCCGACACCGCCGAGACGCCGATCCCGTGGACCTACGGCCGGCCCGTCGGGACCGGCGACCTGGGCGTCGTCGACCGGTTCGAGGAGCGCGTGGCCGACTACCGCGCCGAGGTCCGACGGTGCGCCGCCGCCGACCTCGGCGCGACGGTCCGCGCTGCCCTGGGGGCGATCGACGAGACCGGCGGCGTACTCGGCGACGACGTCGTACGCCGCCTCGTTCCCGGCCCGCTCCCCTGGCTCGACGACGACGGCCTGTCGCCGTACCAGCTCGAGGCCGCCGCCGCGGTGGTGACCACGGCCACCGTCGGGATCGCGAACACCGGGACGATCGTGCTCGACCACGGCCCCGGCCAAGGGCGGCGGGCGGTCACCCTGGTCCCCGACGTGCACGTCTGCGTGGTGCACGCCGACCGGATCGTCGACGACGTGCCCGCCGCGGTGGCGCGGCTGCGGGAGACGGGAGCCCACGTGCGGCCGCTCACCTGGATCAGCGGCCCCAGTGCGACCAGCGACATCGAGCTGGACCGCGTGGAGGGCGTGCACGGCCCCCGGAGCCTGCGGGTGATCGTCGTGGAGTGACCGGACTCAGAGCACGGCGCCGTGCATGACGATGCCGGGTGCGGCCGCGTCGACGAGGTCGGTGTTCGCGTCGTCGCCGCCCGCGTACGCGACGACGCTCGACGTCTCGATCCGGGTCTCGTCGTCCACGCGCACGACGCAGTCCACGGTGAACAGGTCGATCCCGGCGCGGGTGACCCGGTCGGAGATCCGGGCGCCCAGCGACGCGACGTCGCCGATGCGGATCGGCTCGACCTGCCGGACGGTCTGCGAGACGTGCAGGAGCCGGCCGACGTTGAAATCCTCGATCTGCTCGGCCAGCAGGCGCGCGGCGACCTTGAAGACGGGATCGGCGACGATGAGCGGCGGCACGGGCGTGTCCCGCGGGATGACGCGGCTGCTCGCGTACGGGACGTGCGGCGAGCGCGTGGCCCGGCCGTACGACCGCAGTCCCTCCGCATCGACGGAGTAGCAGTCGTCCAGCCAGTGGGTGTAGTCGCCGTCGGTCATTCGGCGACTGTAGCGCCCCGCACCACGTCGGGAGCCGCCATCGTCAGGTCGAGCAGGGCCATCATCGAGTGGTAGACGTCGGTGAGCGGGTAGATGTCGCGGGCGGCGCGCGCCCGCGCGACCGCGCCCTCGATCGAGCTCATGAAGACGGAGGCGAAGACGAGCGCGCCGCGCTCCTCCACCCCGTAATCGACCAGCGCCGAGGCGAACCGGCGCTCGCACTCGGTGTACGCGGCGGTGGCCGCGTCCTGCACGCGGGGCGCGCCGTCGGCCAGCGCCGCCGCGAGGAGCGGGCACCCGACCTGGAACTCGGACCGGACCAGCACCCGCTTCCACAGCTCGATGAACCGGCCGATCCACTCGTGGGGCTCGCCCTTGCTGGTGGCCGCGTCGATGTAGCGGAGGAGGCGGCGGCCCGCGAGCGAGGTGGACGCCTCCACGAGCTCGGCCTTGCCGCCGGGGAAGTACTGGTACAGCGAGTTCTTGGAGGCCTGCGACTGCGCGGTCAGCTCGGCCAGGCCGGCGTCGGCGAAGCCGTGGCGGCCGACGAGATTGAGCGCTGTGTTGACCAGCCGGACCCGGGGACGGGGACGCGGCTTGGGGGCGGCGGGCATCGGGGCCGAACCCTCCTCGATTCGTGAAGAACGACGAACCACCCTTCGGTGGAATTCGCCACGCGGCGTGGCGGCGCTTGTTTGAACCGCTCGGTTCATGTTACCAATGACGGGTCGATGAACCGAATGGTTCATCCCGCGCCCCTTCGAACGGAGTACTCCACGCATGACCGCCCCCGCCCGGATCGCCCCTCCCGCCCCCGCTGAGCAGTCCAACGTCAGCTACCTCGGGATCGGCGCCTACCGACCGCGGCGCGTGGTGCCCAACTCCGAGATCGTCGACAAGATCGACTCGAGCGACGAGTGGATCAAGACCCGCTCGGGCATCGAGTCGCGGCACTTCGCCGAGGACGACGAGACCATCCTCTCGATGTCGGTCAAGGCGGCCGAGCGCGCGATCACGGCCGCGGGCATCGATCCCCAGCTGGTCGACTGCGTCATCTCCGCGACCAACACGCGCCTGGAGCTCGGCCCGTCGCTGGCCCCGCAGATCGCCAAGGAGCTCGGCCGCGTCGGCATCCCCGCGTTCGACATCACCGCCGGCTGCTCCGGCTTCACCACCGCCGCCGCCGTCGGCACGGACCTGATCCGGGCCGGCACCGCGAAGTACGTCGTGGTCGTGGGCGTCGAGCGACTCTCCGACCTCATCTCCCCCGAGGACCGCACCTGCGCGTTCATCTTCGCCGACGGTGCCGGCGCCGCCGTGCTCGGACCGTCCGAGGAGGTGGGCGTCTCGCAGGTGTCGTGGGGCGCCGACGGCGACTTCACCACCGCGATCTTCCAGGACAAGGACTTCGGCACCTACTTCGACGAGGTCCACGCCTTCCGGGACGACACCACGACCGAGGCGCCCGTCCGTCCGTTCCTGCGCATGGAGGGCCGCAAGGTCTTCCGCTGGGCCGCGACCGCGCTGCTCCCCGCGTGCCAGGAGGCCCTCAAGCTCGCCGGCCTCACCTCGAAGGACATCGACGTCTTCGTGCCGCACCAGGCCAACCTGCGGATCACCCAGGTGCTCATCAAGGCGCTCGAGCTGCGCGACGACTGCGTGGTCGCCGAGGACATCGTGACCACCGGCAACACCTCCGCCGCGTCGATCCCGCTCGCCGTCGAGGAGCTGCTGCGCACCGGCAAGGCCAAGCCCGGCCAGACCGCGCTCGTCATGGCGTTCGGCTCGGGCCTCGCCTACGCCGGCCACGTCATCACCCTGCCGCCGGTCAACTTCGAGGACTGATCGCACTGCCGCCGAAGCAGCCCGACTCCTGCCCGGGTGTCCTGCGACCGCATCAGGCGGCCGACGGTGCCCTGGCCCGGGTCCGGCTGCCCGGTGGCGCCGTCCTGCCCGCGCAGCTGGAGGTCCTCGCGGAGCTCGCCGGTGACGAGCCGATCGAGCTGACCTCGCGCGGCAACGTGCAGCTGCGCGGCGTCGGCGACCTCGACGCCGCCCGCGAGCGCCTCGCCGCCGCGGGGCTGCTCCCGTCGGCGACGCACGAGCGGGTGCGCAACATCGTCGCCTCCCCGCAGTCCGGCGAGCTCCGCGCGACCGCGGCGGCGCTCGACCGGGCTCTCGTGGCACGCGCCGCCCTGGCCGCGCTCCCCGGGCGGTTCCTGTTCGCGCTCGACGACGGTGCCGGCGACGTCGCCGCGCTCGCCGCGGACGCCGAGATCCGCGCCGGTGTGCTCCACCTCGACGGGAGTCCGACCGATCTGCCCTGCACGGTCGACGTGCTGCTCGACGCCGCGCAGGCGTTCCTCGACCTGCGGCGCGACGAATGGCGGATCCGGGACCTGCACGACGGTGCCGAGCGCATCGCCGTCGCCCTCGGCGGGGCGCTGACCGGGCCCCGCGCGGTCCCGGCGCCGCCCAGTCCGCCCCCCGTCGGGTGGTTCGACCGGCCCGACGGCTCGGTCACCCTCGCCATGGGCGTCCCCCTCGGCCGGCTCGACCCCCGCACCGCGCAGTTCGTCGCCGCGGTCGACCAAGCGATCACGGTCACCCCGTGGCGCACGCTGCACCTGCACGGGCTCGACGAGGGCGCGGCGGAGGCCGTGGTGCGGGTGCTCGCGCCGATGGGCCTGATCTTCGACGCGACCGCGCCGCTGCTCCGGGTGAGCGCCTGCGTGGGCGACCACGGATGCGCCCGCGCGCAGGGCGATTCGCTCGCGCACGCGGCGGACCTCGCCGGCACGATCGCGGACGACGAGCGCGTGCACGTGGTCGCCTGCGGGCGCGGCTGCGGGGCGCCGCCCGGCGAACACCGACGGGTGGTCGTGACCGAGAAGCCCGGCGAATAGACTTCCCGGGTGCACGACTACCTCACCGACGGCGCCGAGATCTACCGGCGGTCGTTCGCCACCATCCGCGCGGAGGCCGACCTCAGCGCGCTGGCTGCGGACGCGGAGACGGTGGCGGTCCGCATGATCCACGCGGCGGGCCAGACCGACCTGGATCGCGACATCCGGATCTCGGCCGGCGCCGTCGCCGCCGGACGGTCCGCCCTCGCCGCCGGCGCCCCGATCCTCACCGACGCGAACATGGTGGCGCACGGCGTGACCCGTACACGCCTGCCCGCCGACAACGAGGTGCTGTGCCTGCTGCGCGACCCGCGCGTCCCGTCGTTGGCCGCCGAGCTCGGCACCACGCGCAGCGCCGCCGCCCTGCAGCTGTGGGGCGAGCGGCTGGACGGCGCGGTCGTCGCGATCGGTAACGCGCCGACGGCCCTGTTCCACCTGCTCGACCTTCTGGCGTCGGGCGCGCCGAAACCCGCGGTGATCGTCGGGATCCCGGTGGGCTTCATCGGCGCCGCGGAGTCGAAGGACGCGCTCGTCGCCGAGGCCGCCGGGCTGGGCGTCGAGTACATCACCGTGCTGGGCCGCCGCGGCGGCAGCGCGATCACGGCGGCGGCGCTCAACGCGCTGGCGCGGGAGGAGGAGCTGTGACGGGGATCCTGTACGGCGTGGGCGTCGGTCCGGGTGACCCGGAGCTGGTCACGGTCAAGGCGGCGCGGCTCATCGCCGAGGCCGACGTGGTGGCCTATCACAGTGCGCGCCACGGCCGTTCCAACGCGCGCGCCTGTGCGGCGCCGTACCTGCGCGAGGAGCAGACCGAGATCCGGCTGATGTATCCGGTGACCACCGAGACCACCGATCATCCCGGCGGCTACCGCGGCGCGCTCGAGGACTTCTACGCCGGCGCCGCCGAGGAGCTGGCAGAGCACCTGACGGCCGGGCGGAACGTCGCACTGCTCGCCGAGGGCGACCCGATGTTCTACAGCTCGTACATGCACATGCACAAGCGGCTCCGCGACCGCTTCGAGTGCGTCGTCGTCCCGGGCGTCACCTCGGTCAGCGCCGCGGCGGCCGCGACCGGCGTCCCGCTCGTGGAGGCCGACGAGGTGCTCACGGTGCTGCCCGGCACCCTCCCCGAGTCCGAGCTGCGGCGGCGCCTCGCCGACACCGATGCCGCCGCGATCATGAAGCTGGGCAGGACGTTCCCGACCGTGCGCGGTGCACTGGAGCGTGCGGACCGCGACGGCGCGGCCTGGTACGTCGAGCGCGCCAGCCGCGCGGACGAGCGGGTGCTGTCGGTGGGCGACGTGAGCGCCGAGGACGTGCCGTACTTCGCGACGGTGCTGGTGCCCGGCCGGATCAACGCGCCCACGCCGGCGGCGGCGGAGCGGGGCGAGGTCGTGGTCGTCGGCCTCGGTCCCGGCGACGAGGCGTGGACGACGCCGGAGGTCCGGCACGAGCTGTCCGAGGCCACGGACATCGTCGGCTACCAGACCTACACCGACCGCGTGCGTCCCCGCCCGGGGCAGCGCGTGCACGCCTCGGACAACCGCGTCGAGGCCGAGCGCGCCCGGCACGCACTGGAACTCGCGGCCGGCGGCGCCCGGGTCGCCGTGGTCAGCTCGGGCGACCCCGGCGTGTTCGCCATGGCCTCCGCCGTCGCGGAGGTCGCGGCCGACCCCGCCTTCCACGACGTCCCCGTGCGCGTCCTGCCGGGCATGACGGCGGCGAACGCCGTCGCGAGCCGGGTCGGCGCGCCGCTCGGCCACGACTACGCGGTGCTCTCGCTCTCGGACTACCTGAAGCCCTGGGAGGTCATCGAGGAGCGGCTGCGCGCCGTCGCCGCCGCCGATCTCGCGCTGGCCGTCTACAACCCGGCGTCGAAGACGCGCCGCGAGCAGCTCGTCCGGATGCGCGACGTGCTGCTCGAGGTGCGCTCCCCTGAGACCGTCGTCATCGTCGGGCGCGCCGTGGGGTCGCCCGAGGAGTCGCTGACGGTGACCACGCTCGGGGCGTTCGACCCGGAACAGGTGGACATGCGCTGCCTGCTCATCGTCGGGTCCTCGCGCACCGAGGTCACCGCGCGCGCCGGCGGCCGGATCGTGCACACTCCCCGTAGGTACTGACAGAAGGAGACGGATGATGGCGAAGGCGTACTGGATCGCGTTCTACCAGGAGATCAAGGACCCCGAGAAGATGGCGGCGTACGCGGCCATCGGCGGGCCGGCGATCACCGAGGGCGGCGGACGCTTCATCGTCCGCGGGCAGGCCGCCGTCGCCTACGAGGCGGGGAAGATCGAGCGCACCACGGTCATCGAGTTCGACAGCCTCGAGCAGGCCGTCGCCGTCCACGACTCCCCCGCGTACCAGGAGGCCCTCGCCGCCCTCGGCGACGGCGCGGTCCGCGAGATCCGCATCTGCGAAGGCTCCTGACCTGCGCTGACCCACCGCCGCGGAGCCTGCCCCTCGCAGGGGCAGGCAACCGCGCTCGCGGTGGACCAGACTCGGGGACATGATCGACGAGACCGCCCCGACCCTGGGCTCCTTCCTCCGCTCCCGCCGGGCGGCGGTGGACGCCGACGACCTCGGCCTCCCCAGCTACGGCCGCCGCCGCGTCCCGGGACTGCGCCGCGAGGAGCTCGCCGAGCTCGCCGGAGTGTCGGTCAACTACCTCACCCGCCTCGAACAGGGCGCCGCCGGCAATCCCTCCGACGAGGTCCTCAGCGCCCTCGCCCGCGCCCTGCGGCTGAGCGAGGTCGAGCGCCTGCACCTGTTGGAGCTGGCCCATCCGTCGGGCGAGGGCGCGGCGCCGATCGACCGGCACGGCGCCGGCTTCACCGGAGTGCGCCAGCTCGTCGACGCGATGGACACGCCCGCCGTGGTGCTCTCGCGCAACCAGGACATCCTGGCGTGGAACCGCCTCGGCAACGCGGTTCTGGCGCCCCACGTCCCGTATGAGGACCTGCACGCCGATCCGCCGCCGAACAAGGTGCGGCAGACCTTCCTCGATCCGGAGGTGCGGTCCCTCTTCGTCGACTGGGAGCTCGAGGCGGAGCTGGCCGTCGCCTCCCTCCGCTGGGTGGCGGCCCAGTTCCCGGACGACGCCGCGCTGCGCCGCCTCCTCGGTGAGCTGGTGCTCGACCGCGACTTCGCGCGGCTGTGGGCACTGCAGGCCGTCGAGCTGTGCACCAGTGGCGTCAAGCGGTTCCACCATCCGTGGGTGGGCCGGATCGACCTCTGCTACCAGATGCTCCACCTTCCCGAGTCCGACGGTGCGCGGATGATCGCGTTCAGCGCCGCGCCCGGCAGCCCGGACGACGACGCCCTGACGCTGCTGCGCCACCGCGTCGCCGACTGAGGTCCAGCGCCCCACCCCTTCCCTCCCACCAGGGTCGCCGAACCGGCGCGACCGCTGGCGATACCCGCTACCCGGAGAACGGATCCCGTCATGCCCCTGCACCCCCAGTCCGCCGCCCACCTCGCCGCGGCGGCGAGCGCCGCCCCGCTGCACACACTGGGCGTCCCCGACGTCCGTCGCGCCCTGCGGGGGTACCTCGATCTGCAGCGCCCCGCCGTGGAGATCGCCCACGTACGGCACACCTACGTCGTAGGACCGGGATCGTCACTGCCCGTGCGGATCTACCGAGACGGACCGCCCGGCGGGGCGGTCGTCCTGATGCTCCACGGCAGCGGCTTCGTGGCCGCCGACATCGAACTCAGCGACGAGCCCGCCAGGCTGCTCGCCCGCGCGACCGGCGCGACGGTGGTCACCGTCGACTACCGGAAGTCTCCGGAACACCCCTACCCCGCCGCCCTCGACGACGCCGCGGCGACGCTCGACTGGATCGCCTCCGGCGCGATCGATGTCGACGCCGACCGGATCGCCGTTGTCGGCGACAGCGCGGGAGGGACACTCACCGCGGCTCTCGTGCACCGTGTTCGGGACCGCGGCGGACCGCGGATCGCAGCGCACGCCGTCCTCTACCCGCCCCTGCGCCCCGGCGACTACGACGATCTCGCGCCCGGCGAGGTCAGTCTGTCGCCCGCCGACATGGACTGGTTCTGGCGCCAGTACCTGCCCGACGGCGCCGCGCCGGCGGGCGCCGCGCCCCTGGACGCGACCGACTTCGCCGGGCTTCCGCCGGCCTTCGTCGCGACGGCGGAGTACGACGTGCTGCGAGGCCACGGCCGGCAGTACGCGGATGCACTCCGGGTAGCGGGCGGCGCGGTCGAGTACCGGGACTACCCCGGAACGCTCCACGGCTTCTACTGGATGGACGCCGTGCTCGACGCCGCCACCGACCTCCAACGAGATCTGGCCGCCTGGCTGCGCGCGACCCTGAACGGAAACCGATGACCACCACCACGCACCGTCGTCTCCACCCCGGTCTGCTCGCGCTCGCCATGGGCGGCTTCGGGATCGGGCTCACGGAGTTCTCCATCACCGGCCTGCTCTCCGACGTCGCGGGCGACCTTCGGGTGAGCATCCCGCTCGCGGGCGGACTGGTCACCGGCTACGCGCTCGGCGTCGTGTTCGGCGCCTTCACCGTGACGCTCGCCCTCGTGTCGCGGCCGCCGAAGACCGCGCTCCTGATCCTCCTGGCCCTCTTCGTCGCGGGGAACGCGCTCTCCGCGGCCGGCCCCACCTACGAGCTGGTGATGGCGGGCCGGATCGTCGCGGCCCTGTGCCACGGCGGCTTCTTCGGGATCGGGGCCGTGCTCGCGGCGCGGCTGGTCACGCCCGACCGCCAGGCGTCGGCCATCGCACTCATGTTCGCCGGGCTCACGGTCGCCAACGTGCTCGGCGTTCCCGCCGGCACCGCCCTCGGCCATCGGTTCGGTTGGCGGGCCACGTTCGTGGCTGTCGCGGTGATCGGGCTCGTGGCCATGGCGGCCATCGCAGCCCTGGTGCCGAGCGTGCCCGCCGAAACGACCTCGGTGCGGGCTCAGCTGACGGTGCTGCTGCGCCCCTCCGTCTGGATCGCCTGCGCCGTCACGGCTCTGGTCTTCGGCGGCCTCTTCGGTGCCTTCACCTACATCGAGCCGCTACTGCGCTCCGTGACCGGCTTCGGCGCCGGGGCGATCCCCTGGCTGCTCGTGCTGTTCGGCCTGGGCCTCTTCGCCGGCAACCTCGTGGGCGGCCGCGCAGCCGACCGGGACGCGGACCGGGCGCTGCTCGCCTTCGCCGTGCTGCTGCCCCTTGCCGTCGCGACGGTCGCCCTGGTGGCGGGCTCGAAGCCCTTGGTCGCCGTCGCGCTCGCCGTCATGGGGCTCATCGGCTTCGCGACGGTGCCCGCCCTGCAGCTCCGGGTCCTGCGGAACGCCGGCACCGCGACGCTCATCGCCTCGTCCGCCAACATCGCGGCGTTCAACCTCGGCAACGCCGTGGGCGCACAGCTCGGCGGCACGGGGATCAGTCTCGGAGGCGGCCCCACGTCGCCCGTGTGGATCGGCGTCGCCCTCAGCGGCGCGGGCGCCCTGCTCGCCGCCGCGAGCATCGCCGTGGAGCGTCGACATCGTGCTCCGCGTCCCGGTGCGCCGGCCGACGGCGTACCGGTCTGACCTCGTTGCGCCGGCCCCGGAACAGCCGGGGCCGGCGACGCGTTGGACCGGGCATGGCATCGACCGAGTTCGACCCCCGCAGCCTGATCGCCTCCAGCCGTATCGGCGTCCTCGCGACGCTCCGGGCGAGCGGCATGCCGCAGCTCTCGCCGGTCACCACGGTGTACGACGCGGACGCCGACCGGATCCTGGTCTCCATGACGGCCGGCCGTGCGAAGGAGGCGAACCTGCGGCGCGATCCGCGCGCCGCGATCGAGTTCACCAGCGCCGACGGCTACACCTGGGCCACCGCCGAGGGCACGGCCACGCTCATCGGTCCGTCGACGGATCCGGACGGACCGGAGGTGGACGCCCTCGTCGACTACTACCGCAGCGGCGCCGGGGAGCATCCCGACTGGCGCGAGTACCGCGAGGTCATGGTCGCCGACCGCCGGGTCCTCCTCGTCCTGCAGATCACCCACGCCTACGGCGCCAAGCTGCGCTGAGGGTCAGGCGCCGAAGCGCGTGAGGGCTTCGACCGCGGTGACCCGGCCCGCGGTCGCGAGGCCCAGGTTCGCCGGCGAGGCGGCGTCACCGCCGGATCGGCCGCCGCCACGCAGTCCTCGACCGCGCGCACGACGAGGCCGAGGTCGGTACCGCGCCGTGCGGTCTGTTCGACCGTGAGTTGGTGAACCGGGTGAGGAGCCCCGGATCTCCCGGGCCGGAACGCCCTCCCGCTCGATCACGTTCACCTGCCGGTGCAGGGCGAGAACAGCTGCTGTCCTGCCTCGATCATGCCCGGCTGAGCAGGCGCGCCCCCACGAGGGCCACGACGGCACCGGGCAGGACGTTGACCAGCAGGATCGGGAGCTCCTCGGCCACGGTG
Source organism: Tsukamurella tyrosinosolvens (assembly GCF_900104775.1). Taxonomy (NCBI): domain Bacteria; kingdom Bacillati; phylum Actinomycetota; class Actinomycetes; order Mycobacteriales; family Tsukamurellaceae; genus Tsukamurella; species Tsukamurella tyrosinosolvens. The sequence continues at coordinate 2,397,702 of NZ_FNSA01000003.1, read as the reverse complement.
TAGCCGTGCGAGACGCCGACGGCGAGGTTGGCGATCATCGCCAGCGTCCAGAGCACGACGAAGGCGATCGCCGCCCGCTGCGGGCCCACGGACCCGACCTTGCGCCCGACGGCGAGGAAGATCAGGGCCAGCACGACCCCGAGGGTGACGATGATGATCGTCCGCACGGTCGTCAGCCCTCGCGGATCGTCATGGACTTCAGACGATCCCCCGCGACGGCGAAGGTGAACTCGCTGAGTCCGTTGGCGTGGGTGCTGCGCCAATCGCCCACGACCGTCACGGTGTCGCCGTCGACGGTGACCTTCTCCGGCGTCAGCACGCCCTTCGCGCCGATGAACTCCTTCGCGCTCCAGCCCTGCATCGCTGCGCGGTCGCCGAAGACGCGGCCCCAGTCGTCGATGAAGCCGTCGGCGGTGAAGGCGTCGAGGAAGGCCGCCTCGTCGCCGGCGTTCACGGAATCGATGAACTCCGCGACCGGGCTGGGGATGTCGATGTTCGTCATGCGCGTCTCCTCGTCGTAGCGTCCGGGGCTTGCAGCCCCACAACCGCCATCGTAGGGGCGCTGCCGCGGCCCCGCCGCTCGAAAACTGAGCTGATCCACAACTTCTGGTTGTGGATCAGTGTCGGCTCAGGCCCGCGCGGCGAGCTCGGCGTACGCCGCCGCGGCGGTCGCGACCGCAGGGACGCCCGCCGGACGCGCCGGGCGATCGACCATCACGACCTCGACGCTGAGCTCCCGTGCCGCTGCGAGCTTCGCGGACACCAGGTCGCCGCCGCTGTTCTTCGTCACCAGGACGCCGATGGCGTTCCCGCGCAGCAGCTCCCGCTCGGAGCCGAGCGTGTACGGGCCGCGGTCGTGGAGCAGCTCGTGCCGCCGCGGCAGCGGGCCCGACGGCGCGTCGACCACCCGGATCAGGAACCACCAGTCGTCGAGCGCCGCGAACGCGTGCGCGTCCTGCCGCCCCGTCGTGAGCATCGCCCGCGCCCCGGGACGCCGCGCGAGCAGGGTCGCGGCGGCGGGCACCGTCGGCACCCGGGTCCAGCGGTCGCCCGCCGTCGGCGACCACTCCGGCCGGACCAGCGCCACGAGCGGTACCCCGGTCGCCTCCGCCGCGAGCGCGGCGTTGCGGGAGATCGTCGCCGCGAAGGGGTGCGTCGCGTCCACGAGCACGTCGACGCCGCCGTCCGCCACGAAGGTGGCCAGGCCCGACGGTCCGCCGAACCCGCCGATCCGCGTCTCCCCCACCGGCAGGCGAGGATTCGCGACCCGGCCGGCGAGCGAGCTGAGCACCGTGAACCTCGGATCGTCGTGCAGCATCCGCGCCAGCTCGCGGGCCTCGGCGGTGCCGCCCAGGACGAGCACGCGACGCATCAGTGGCTCGCCCCCGGAGGCCGCAGTCGCCGCGCCGAGTACAGGTAGCTCTCCTCGAAGGCCTCCGCGTCCAGCACCTTCCCGACGAAGATCACCGCGGTCCGGGTGATCCCCTCCGCGGCGAGCCGCTGCGGCAGGTCCGCGAGCCGGCAGCGCACGATCCGCTCGTCCTCGCGGCTGGCGAAGGCCACGACCGCCACGGGGCAGTCGGCGCCGTAGTGCGGCACGAGGTCGTCGGTGAGGGCCTGCGCGCGATGCGCGGCGAGGTGCAACGCCAGCGTCACCCCGGCCCGGGCGAGCGACGCGAGGTCCTCCCCCGCGGGCATGTCCGTCGACATCGTGGAGACGCGCGTGATGAGCAGCGACTGGCCGACACCGGGCACCGTCAGCTCCCGGCCGAGCGCTGCGGAGGCGGCGGCGAAGGCGGGCACGCCCGGGACGATCTCGTACGGCACCCCGGCGGCGTCGAGCCGCCGCGCCTGTTCCGTGAACGCGGAGTAGAGCGAGATGTCGCCGGAGTGCAGGCGCGCCACGTCGAGCCCCGCCTCGTGCGCGGCGATCAGCTCGTCGACGATGTCGGGCAGCGGCATCCGCGCCGTGTCCACGAGCCTCGCGCCCGGCGGGCACCGGTCCAGCATCTGCTGCGGCACCAACGATCCGGCGTACAGGCACACCGTGCAGCGGCCGAGGATCTCCGCCCCGCGCAGCGTCAGCAGATCCGGGGCGCCGGGACCGGCACCGATGAAATAGACGGTCACGCCTCACCTTTCACGAACACCCATTGCACGATCGGCCGGCGCGGCTGCCATGCGGTCCCGCCTCCCAGCGGCGCGAGATCGGCGACGGTGCAGCTGCGGAGCTCGCCGCCGTACCGGGCCCGCAGGGCCGCGGCCAGGCACTGCCCCTCGACGGTGACGGTGTTCGCCACGAGCCGGCCGCCCGACGGCAGCACGCCGACGCAGGCCGCGGCGAGTGCCTCGGTGAGGCCGCCGCCGATGAAGATCGCGTCGGGCACCGGCAGGTCGGCGGTGAGATCGGCGGTGTCGCCGACGACCACCTCCACCGGCACGCCGGCGCGGGCGGCGTTGCGCGCCACCCGCTCGGCCCGATCGGCGCGCCGCTCCACGGCGGCCACCGATCCGCCGCCCTGCAGCGCCCAGGTGATCCCGACCGACCCCGAGCCGGCGCCGAAGTCCCAGATCCACCCCGGCGTCGGCCGCAGCGCGGCCACCGTCATCGCCCGCACGTCGGCCTTCGTGATCTGGCCGTCGTGCTCGAAGTCGAACTCCCCGGCGGGCGCAGCCGATTCGAGCGCGACCACGTTCAGATCGTCGACCCGCAGGTTCCGCCGGAACGGGCGTACCTTCTCGCGGGCCCCGCCCAGCTGCTCGAGCACGGTGATCGTCGCGTGCAGGCCCGCCTCGCGCAGCATGTCGGCGAGGTGTGCGGGAGTGGCGCCGGACTCGCTGAGCACGATCGTGCGCCGGCCCGCCCGGACCGCCCGGACGACGGGCGACGGGTCGCGGGCCACCGCGGACACGACCGTGACCTCCTCCGCGGGCCAGCGCAGGCGCGCGCAGGCCAGCGCAAACGACGACAGGTGCGGGATCACGTGCAGGTCGAGGTCGGGCCGCCGCCGCGCGATCGTCGCGCCGACGCCGTAGAACATCGGGTCGCCGCTGGCGAGCACGTGCACCCCGTCGGCCAGCTCGTCGATCGCGGGCAGCAGGGGCGAGGGCCAGGGGCGCGCGGCTTCCTCGGCGAGTCCCGCCGGGAGGAACGCGAGATGGCGGGGCGCGCCGTGGATGACGGTCGCGTCGAGCAGGGTGCGGCGCGCACCGTCGGTGAGGCCGGCCCAGCCGTCGGCGCCGATGCCGACCACCGTCACCGTCATCGCGGCATCCGGCGCCAGACCGCCTGCGGGACGAAGCGCAGCCCGGCGTAGAGCGGGCGCAGGAGAGCCGGGATCCACACGACGCGGCGGCCGCGGCGCAGCGCGTGCACCGTCGCCTCCGCGACCTGCGGCGCGGTGCGGCTGAAGGGCGCCGGCGTCACTCCGGACGCCATGAGCTCACGCGTCATCGCGCCGACGATGAAGCCGGGCCGCGCGAGGAGGACCTGGATCCCGCTGCCGTGCAGCGAATCCGTGAAGCCCTGAACGAAACCGTCGAGGCCCGCCTTGGTGCTGCCGTAGACGTAGTTGGCCTTGCGCACGCGGACCCCGGCGACCGACGAGAACGCGACGATCGCGCCGCGGCCTCCGTCCCGCGGGTCCTGGGCGCGCAGCAGCTTCGCCAGCCCCAGCAGGATCGACACCTGCGCGACGTAGTCGGTCTGCGCGATCTGCACCGCGTGCGACGGATCCGCTTCGGCCCGGGCCTGATCGCCGAGGATGCCGAAGGCGACCACCGCGACGCCGATCCGGCCGAACCGGTCGGCCACCTCCCCGAGGAAGGCGGCGTGCAGGTCGGTGCGGTCGGCGTCGAACTCGATCGGGAAGACGCCGGTGGCGCCCACCTCCCGGAGCACCGCGATCTGCTCGTCCAGGAGCTCCGAACGGCGGGCGGCGAGGATCACGTCCCGGCCCGGCGCGATCCGCTTCGCCACTTCCAGACCGACCTCGCTCCGGCCGCCCAGGAGGAGCACCGCGCCGTCGGGAATCCTGTCCGCACTCACCGGACCAGACTAGACGCGCGTCGCCCGGCTACGGTGACGGTGTGCCCCACGACGACCGCCCCGTTCTCAATCCCGACGCCCTCGCCTTCGTGACCGACCGCCACCTCGCGACACTGAGCACCGTGCGCGCCGACGGCACGCCGCACACCGTCGCGATCGCGTTCACCTACGACCCTGCGACGGGACTCGCCCGCGTGATCACCTCCGGCGACAGCCAGAAGGCCCGCAACGCGGGTCGCGGCGGGTACGCCGCGCTGACCCAGGTCGACGGTGCGCGGTGGCTCACCCTGGAGGGGCCGGCGCGGGTCCTGGCCGACACGGACTCGGTGCGCGATGCCGAGGCCCGCTACGCCGTGCGGTACCGGCAACCGCGCGAGAACCCGAAGCGCGTGGTGATCGAGATCGACGTGACCCGGGTACTGGGATCGAGCACGCTCCGCGCGTAGCGAGCAGGAGCGTCTACCGGGCGGGGATGTTCCCGTCCATGTCCTCCAGGGTCTTGCCCTTGGTCTCCGGCACGAACCGGTAGACGAAGAAGAGCGAGAGCAGCGCGAAGGTCGCGTACAGCCCGTAGGCCAGCGTGAGGTTGCCCTCCATCTTGGGGAAGGTCACGGTGATGGCCCAGTTGGCCGCCCACTGCGCGGCCGCGGCCAGGGAGAGTGCCGCGCCGCGGATGCGATTGGGGAACATCTCGCCCAGCAGCACCCACACGACGGGCCCCCAGCTGACGCCGAAGAAGATCACGAAGAGGTTCGCGGCCACCAGCGCGAGGACCCCGACCACGCCCGTCAGGCTGGGCTTGCCGTCGATGATCTCGGCGGTGCTGAAGCAGACCGCCATCGTGGTGAGTGAGATCGCCATGCCGATCGAGCCGATGAGCAGCAGCGGGCGCCGCCCGATCCGGTCGACCAGCATGATCGCGACGATGGTGACGATGACGTTGACGATCGACGTGAACACGCTGATCAGGTTCGACTGCGACTCCTCGAATCCGACGGCCTGCCAGAGCATGTTCGAGTAGTAGAAGATCACGTTGATGCCCACGGCCTGCTGGAAGATCGACAGCAGCAGGCCCACCCAGACGATCGGGTAGATGCCGCCGCCGGGCTTGACCAGGTCGCGCCAGGAGTGCTTCTCCTCGCCCGCGAGGCTCTCCTCGATGCGGGTCACCGTGATGTCCATGTTCTTCTCGCCCAGCAGCATCGTGAGGACCCTGCGGGCCTCGGGGATGCGGTGCCGGGACACCAGGTACCGCGGCGACTCCGGGATCATCGTCGACGCCACGCCGTAGACGACGGCGGGGATGGCCATGACCAGGAACATCCAGCGCCAGGCCTCCATGCCCAGCCACAGATCGTTGGAGGCGCCGCCCGCGAGGGAGGCGAGGAGCCAGTCGACCAGCAGCGAGAGGAAGATGCCGAGCACGATGGCCATCTGCTGCAGCGAGCCGAGCCGGCCCCGGATCCGGGCGGGCGAGACCTCGGCGATGTAGGCGGGAGCGATGACCGACGCGACGCCGACGCCGATCCCGCCGACGACGCGGAAGACGATCAGCATCCACGTGTGCGTCGCGAAGGCGCACCCCAGCGCGCTGAGGAGGAACAGCACCGCGGCGATCTGCATGACGCGCAGGCGGCCGATCCGGTCGGCGATGCGGCCCGCCGTCATGGCGCCAGCGGCGGCACCGAGGAGCGCCGAGGCGACGGCGAAGCCCAGGGTGTAGCCGTGGATGTCGAAGCGGCCCTCGATGGCCTTGGTGGCGCCGTTGATGACGGCGCTGTCGTAGCCGAAGAGGAGGCCGCCCATCGCGGCGACGATCGCGATCTGGACGACGCGGCTGCTGTTCCCGTCGCCCTCCTCGAAGATCGAGGGGCCCTCGGCCGTGGTGCCGCCGCCGTGCGTCATGATGCCTCCGGTGTGTAGCTCCTAGAGGATCGTCAAACTGTGGGGCCTGGTGTTCACGGGCTCGCAGCCGTCCTCGGTGACGATGACGATATCCTCGATCCGCGCTCCCCATCGGCCACTGAAGTAGATTCCCGGCTCGATCGAGAAGGCCATGCCCGGTTCGACCGGAATGTCGTTGCCCGCAACGATGTAGGGCTCCTCGTGCACCGACAGCCCGATGCCGTGCCCGGTCCGGTGCAGGAAGAACTCCCCCAGTCCGGCGTCGGCGAGCAGGTCGCGGCCCGCGGCGTCGATCGCCTCGGCGCTCACGCCCGGCCGCACGGCGTCGACGGAGGCCCGCTGGGCCCGCTCGAGCAGCGCGTACTGCTCCAGGATCTCCTCCGACGGCTCGCCCATGGCGTAGGTGCGGGTGCAGTCCGAGTTGTACCCCGACGCCAGCGGGCCCCCGATGTCGACGACCACCACGTCGCCCGCCTCGACCACGCGGTCCGAGACCTCGTGGTGCGGGTCGGCGCCGTGCGGCCCCGATCCCACGATGATGAACGCGGCCTCGGTGTGGCCCTCCTCGACGATGGCGGCGGCGATGTCGTCGGCCACCTCGCGCTCCGTGCGCCCGACCTTGAGGAAGTCGCCGACGCGGGCGTGCACCCGGTCGATCGCGGCGCCCGCGGCCCGCAGCTCGTCGAGCTCGGCGGCGTCCTTGATCATCCGCAGGCGGCGCAGCACGTCGGTCGCCAGGCGCGCGCTCAGACCGCGGTCCAGGAGCGGCACGAGGTGCAGCGCGGGCACGGCGTCCGCGACGGCCACCGTCGTGGCACCGGCCAGCAGGCCGAGGACCAGGGCGTACGGGTCGTCACCGTCGACCCAGTCCAGTACCGAGAGTTCGACGCCCGCCTCGCCCAGGCCGGGGACCGACGAGTCCTTGAGGATGGCGAGCTCGAGCCGCGGGACCACCAGGCCGAAGCCTGCGTCGGTGATCACGAGCGCCGTCAGCCGCTCGAACGACTCGCTCACGATGCCGGTCAGGTACGCGAGGTCGGGCCCGGGGGTGATGACCAGCGGGGTCCCCGCCGAAGTCGCGAGCTGCTGGGCCCGGGTGAGACGGGTCGCGTACACCGAGGCGGGAAAGGACTGGGGGTTACTCATGATCCGATTGTGACACGATGATTCCCGTGACGAACGACGCGCGCCCACTGATGCTGCTCGACTCCGCCGGGCTCTGGTTCCGGGCCTACTACGCGATCCCCGACAAGGTCACGTCGGCCGACGGTCGCTCCGTCAACGCGCTGCGCGGCTTCCTCGACATGACGTCGCAGCTGATCGCAACGCACCGGCCCGGGCGGCTCGTGGCGTGCCTCGACCTGGACTGGCGCCCCGCGTTCCGGGTGGAGCTGCTGCCGACGTACAAGACCCACCGGGTCGCCGAGGACGGCGACGGCAGCGCGGAGGAGGTCCCGGACACGCTCTCGCCGCAGGTCGACATGATCCTCGAGGTGCTCGAGGCCGTCGGCATCGCGACCGGCGGCGCCGTCGGGCTGGAGGCGGACGACGTGCTCGGCACCCTGGCGGCGCGCGAGACGAGCGATCCCGTGATCGTGGTCTCGGGCGACCGCGACCTGCTGCAGGTCGCCGACGACACCCCGCCCGGCGTGCGGTGCCTGTACATCGGCCGCGGCATCGCCAAGGCCGAGATGTTCGGGCCGGCCGAAGTGGCGGAGAAGTACGGCCTGCCGCTGGACCGGGCCGGCGAGGCCTACGCCGAACTCGCCCTGCTGCGCGGCGACCCGTCCGACGGGCTGCCCGGCGTGCCCGGCATCGGCGAGAAGACCGCGTCGAAGCTGCTGCTGGAATACGGCTCGCTCGCGGAGATCCGCGCGGCCGCGGATCGGACCCCGTCGCCGTTGCCGGCGCGCGCCGCCACGTCGATCGCGGCCTCGGCGGCCTACCTGGACGCCGCGTGGGACGTGGTCTGGGTGCAGCGGAACGCGGACGTCGCCCTCTCGGGCTCGGATGAACTGCCCCGGAAAGCACGCGATCCGCAGCGCCTGGCCGAGCTGGCCGAGGAACTGCGGATCGGGGCGCAGGTGGAGCGCCTGCTCGCCGCCCTCGCGGGCTGACCGGCCGGCCCGCGAGGGGACTCGCGGGCCACCGGGATCAGGAGGGAGCGCCCACCTGGTACTTGCCGTTGTCGTCGAGCACCTTGACCTGGACCGTCTTCTCCTTGCCGCCGATGGTGGCGCTGCAGGTGAAGGTCTCGCCGGTCTTGACCTTGACGCCGTCGGTCTTGCAGTCGACGTCCTTGGTGTCGGTCTCGTTGTAGCTCTCGTTGAGGACCTTGGTGACGCCCTCGTTGACCTTGGCGTTGTCGAACTTCTTGCCGAAGAAGGCGCCGGTCAGCCAGCCCACCAGCACGACGATCGCCACGATCGCGATGATCGCCGCGGCGGCGATGCCGACGATGAGGCCGGTCTTCGACTTCTTGGGGCCGCCCAGGCCGGGCTGCCCCGGCTGGCCGAACTGCTGCCCGAACTGCTGGCCGGCGAACTGCGCGGGCTGGCCCGGCTGCTGGCCGAACTGGTCCTGCCCGAACTGCGGGGGCTGCTGCTGGTAGCCGCCGAACTGCTGGCCCTGCGGCTGCGGCTGCTGGCCCCACTGGCCCTGGTACTGCGGGGAGATCTGGGTCTGATCACCCGTCGGCGCGCCGAAGCCCTGCTGCCCGTACTGCGGTGCGATCTGGGTCTGATCCTGCGGGGGCTGCTGGCCCGGCTGCTGCCAGCCCTGCTGCGCCCACTGGTTCGGATCCTGCGGGTTGCTCATGTGTCCACTCCTCCCCTGTCGCCGGCCGACGGCCCGCGACGTACGCCTCTTCGGTCAAGATACCCGATCATCAGCCCGATTCCGCGACGACGCCGCGCCGCACGGCGGCGATCGCCGCGGTGGCGACGGTCGCCAGACCCGGGCGGGTCTCGAACGAGGTCTGCTTGATCTGATCGAGCAGATCGATCACCTGTCGGCACCAGCGGACGAAGTCGCCCGCCGGGAGCGGGCGGCCCCGCTCACCTGCTGCCATCAGTACGGCGGCGAGCGTCCCGCCGGCGGCCCACTGGTGCATCGGCGCGACGAAACCGATGTCCGGCTCGCGGCTCGGCTCCAGCCGGTGCGCGGCTTCCGCGGCGACGATGTCGGTCCACCGGTCCGCGACGTCCCGCACGGCCGAGCGCACTGCGCCGGGAACCTTCTCGCCGGTCAGGAGCATCCCGCCGCGTTCGCCGCGGGACTCGAAGACCAGCGCGCTCACCACCGCCGCGAGGCCGGCCGGGTCGAGGCCGTCGAAGACGCCGTCCTCGATGCACTCGCAGACGAGCAGGTCGGATTCGCTGTAGACGCGGGCCAGACGGTGCCCGGCCTCGGTGAGTTCGGACTCGCCGTCGACCGTCTCGATGTACCCGCGGTCGCCGAGCAGCGCCACGATCCGCTCGAACGTGACGGCCAGCGACGACGTGGTGGCGCGGACCGTCGCCGCCGACGCGGTGACCTCGCGCTCCAGCCGGGCGTAGCGTTCGGCGAGCCGGTCCAGCTCGGGGGCGCGCTGCCCGGTGTGCGCGGGGTGGGCCCGCATCCGGGCCCGGAGGTCGGCGAGCTGGGTGTCGGACGCGGCGGGCCGCTGCGCCTTCGCCTGCTGCCGCGGCGCGGAGATGGCGCTGTTGCGCAGCGTGGACGCGAGATCGCGCTTGCCGCGGCCGGAGCGGTAGTCGGCGTTCTTCGGTACCCGGAGCGTCCCGAGCACGGCGATGTCGCCCACGAAGTCGGCGGCGCCGACGCGGCCCGACCAGCTGCTCTCGGTGACCACGACGGGCTTGGGATCGCGGCGGTCGCCCGAGGGCTCCACCACCAGTGCCAAGCCCCGGCGGCGGCCGCCCGTCACGGCGATGACGTCGCCGCGGCGCAGCTCGGCGAGCGCGGTGGCGGCACCGTCGCGGCGGTCCGCGAGATGCTCGCGGCGCAGGGACCGCTCCCGGGCCCGGACCGCCTCGCGCAGCCGTACGTACTCGAGGTAGTCGGCGCCGCCCGCGGCCTCGGTGATCTGGGCGCTGAGCGTCGCGAGCTCCTTCTCGCCGCGCTCGACGCGCTTGGCCAGCCCGACGACGGACCGGTCGGCCTGGAACTGCGCGAAGCTGGCCTCGAGCAGTCGCTCGGCACCATGGCGGCCGAGACGGTCGAGCAGGTTGATCGACATGTTGTAGCCGGGCGAGAACGAGCTGATCAGCGGGAACGTGCGGGCGCCGGCGAGACCGGCGACCTCCTGCGGGCGCACGCCGGTCTGCCACAGCACCACGGCGTGGCCCTCGATGTCGATACCACGGCGGCCGGCCCGGCCGGTGAGCTGGGTGTACTCGCCCGGGGTCAGCTCGACGTGCGACTCGCCGTTGTACTTGACCAGGCGTTCCAGCACGACGGTGCGCGCGGGCATGTTGATGCCCAGCGCGAGGGTCTCCGTGGCGAAGACGGCCCGCACCAGGCCCTTCACGAACAGCTCCTCGACGGCGTGCCGGAACGCGGGCAGCATGCCGGCGTGGTGCGCGGCGAAGCCGCGGAGCAGCGCCGCGCGCCACTCCTCGTAGCCCAGCAGGTCGAGGTCGGCGGGCGAGAACTCCGCGACGTGCTTGTCGACGATGCGGCCGATCTCCTCGGCCTGCGCCTGATCCGTGAGCACCACCGGCGACCGCAGGCACTGGGTCAGCGCCTGTTCGCAACCGGACCGTGAGAAGACGAACGTGATCGCCGGCAGCAGGCCCTCGGCGTCGAGCAGCGCGATGACGTCGGGCCGCGGGATCGGGCGACGGGTCGCCTGGGGGCGGCCCCGGCCGCCGGTGCGGCGCCCCGTGCGGCTGTTGATACCGGGTTCGAAGCTGCGGTCCAGCGATTCGCGCTGCTTGACGTAGCGCACCAGGTCGGCGTCGAGGACGAGGTTCTTCTGGCCCGACTCCTGCGCCGTGCGCAGCGCCTTCGTGTCGAAGAGGTCGAACAGCCTGCGGCCGACGAGCATGTGCTGCCACAGCGGCACCGGGCGGTGCTCGTCGACGATCACCTCGGTGCTGCCGCGGACCTCCGTGATCCACGCGCCGAACTCCTCGGCGTTGGACACCGTCGCCGACAGGCTGACGAGGCGCACGTCCTGCGGGAGGTGCAGGATCACCTCCTCCCACACCGCGCCGCGGAACCGGTCCGCGAGGTAGTGCACCTCGTCCATCACGACGTGGCTCAGGCCGTCGAGGGTGGTCGAATTCGCGTAGAGCATGTTCCGCAGCACCTCGGTGGTCATCACGACCACGGGTGCGGAGGAGTTGATCGCGGTGTCCCCGGTCAGCAGCCCGACGTTCTGCGCGCCGTAGCGCGCCGTCAGTTCGGCGTGCTTCTGGTTGGAGAGCGCCTTGATCGGCGTGGTGTAGAAGCACTTGGTGCCGCCCGCGAGGGCCAGGTGCACGGCGAACTCGCCGACCACGGTCTTGCCGGCGCCGGTCGGGGCGCAGACGAGAACGCCGCGTCCCTGCTCCAGCGCGCGGCAGCCCTGGACCTGGAACGGGTCGAGGGTGAACTCGAGGGCGGCGGTGAAGCTGTCGAACTCAGAGGACGTCATCGAACCCCGAACGCGGGATCGAGGCGCGCGTGATCTTCTCGGGCTCGTCGAGCGGGGCGGGGGCGGCGAGGGTGCTTCCCGACGGGCCCGCCGAGGCGCCGATCGGCTGCGGGGACGACGGTGCCGGCGACGCCGTCTCGTCGTCGAGCTCGCCCGTCCAGGCGTCCGCGCCGACGCTGCGCTTGGCCTTGCGGCGGTCGTTCCACCGCGCGAACTGGATGGAGAGTTCGAGGAGCACCGCCAGCGCTGCTCCCAAGGTCAGCATCGTGAACGGGTCGCCGGTCGGGGTCAGGAAGGCCGCGAAGACGAACATCGAGAGCAGGAGTCCCCGCCGCCACTGCTTGAGCTTGGCGTACTTGAGGACACCGACCAAGTTGAGCGCGATGATGAACAGCGGCAGCTCGAAGCTGATGCCGAAGATCGCCATCACGTTCAGCACGAAGCTGAAATAGTCGGGACCCTGCAGGGCCGTCACCTGGGTCTCGTTGCCCACAGACAGGAAGAAGTTGAAGGCGCTCGTGATCATCAGGTAGCCGAGCACCGCGCCGCTGACGAACAGGGTGCCGCCGAGCGCGACGAAGGCCGCGGTGTACCGCTTCTCGTTGCGGTGCAGCGCGGGCACGATGAACGCCCAGATCTGGTACAGCCACACGGGGCAGGCCAGCAGCACACCGGTGGCGACGGCGACCTTCAGGCGCAGATTGAACTGGTCGAAGACGCCGGTCGCGAGCAGCCGGCACTCACCGTCGCGGGTGATCGATGCGCGCGAGGTGGGCGGGAGGTCGCAGTACGGGCCTGTGAGCAGGTGGCCCGTCGAGGGCAGCCCGAACGGGCCGTGGCTGTACCACCAGAAGCCGACGATCGAGGTCAGGACGATCGCCAGCAGCGACCACAGCAGCCGGGTCCGGAGCTCGTAAAGGTGCTCCACGATCGACATCGTGCCGTCGGGGTTGACGACGGCACGACGACGACGGGGATCGAACGGAATCTTCAAAGGGACAGGCGGCGACTACGCCGACTTGTGGTCGGCCTCGGACGGCTGCACCGTCTGGACGTCGATCGGCTGCTCGGTGACCTGCGCCTGCGGCTGCTCAGTAGCGGGCTTCTTCTCGCCCTCGGTCTTCATCTCGTCCATCTCGCTCTTGAAGATGCGCATCGAACGCCCCAGGCCGCGCGCCGCGTCGGGCAGCTTCTTGCCGCCGAACAGAATCAGCAGAACCACCGCGGCGATGATCCAGAACGTCGGGGTATGCCAGCCCATGATGATGCCTCACTCACTTCGCGAATATCTCTACTGAGACTACCGGACCGCGTCCACCCCGACCGACCGCTGACGGACCGCCGGACATGTCCACTTCATGAATAGTTGGCGAGACCGGCGGCCGCGCGGTCGGCGACGGCGTCGGCCAGCGACTGCGGGCCGCGTACCGTCAGCTCCCCGCCGAAGCTGAGCACGAACCGCACCATCCAGGCCTCCGTCGCGTACTGCATCGTCGCGGTGACCGGGCCGCCCGGCTCGTCGGTGAGCACCGTGAACGGGTGGTACTCGAGCGCCCACGCGGCCCCCGGCCCCACCTCGACCGTCGCGGTGGTCAGCTCGTCCGCGGCGGCACCGTCGAACAGGCCCGACGCGGGCTCGACGTGCTGCGGCACCGACGCGGCCTCGTCGAGCACGACGACCTCGTCGATCCGGTCGAGCCGGAACATCCGCAGGCCCTCGCTGGCGCGGCACCAGGCCTGCAGGTAGCTGTGGCCGTCGAAGGTGTCGAGGGCGATGGGGTCCACGTCGCGCTCGGTCGCGGCGTCCCGGGTCGCGGAGTAGTAGCGCAGGTGCAGGGCCCGGCCGTCGCGCAGCGCGCCGCGGACGGTGCCGGCGATCGCGGCCACGGGCCCCGTGTCCTGCGCGCCGTCGATCGACGCGACCGTGTCGCGGCCCGCTCCGGCGACGGCGGCCTCCAGCTTGGCGATGGCCCGCAGCACGGCCGCCGGGTCGGCGACGCCGGGCGAATCCGCCAGGGCCCGCAGCGCGAGCAGCAGCGACGCGGCTTCGGGGCCGGTCAGCTTGAGCGGTCGGTCCAGTTTGGCGCTGAACTCGATGTCGACGCCGTCCTCGTCGTAATCGATCTCGATGAGGTCGCCGGGGAACATGCCCGGCAGCCCGCACATCGTCAGGCCCGTGATGTCCTTGCGCAGCTGGGCGACGGTGACGCCGAGATCGGTGGCGGCCCGCTCCAGGTCGGCGTCCGGGTGGGTGCGGAAGTACGGGATCACGTTGAGCCAGCGCGCGAGGCGCTGCATCTGCCGGCTCGGCTGCTTCGACTGTGTGCTCATCGCTCCCCCGCCAGTGCCGTGAGTCGGTCGACGACGGCGTCGCGCAATTGCTGCGGCTCGAAGACCACCGCGTCGGGTCCGAGGCCGCTGACCTCGCGGGCCACGGCGTCGACCGAGCGCATCTCCACCGTCAACTCCGTGCCGGGCCGGCCCCGGAAGGCACCGTCGGCCTGAGCCGAGGCGAGCCGACGGAGACCGTCGCCCTTGCCCTGCGCGACCCACAGCCGGGCGATGCCGACGGGCTCGCGCTCGGCGACGGTGGCCACGACGTGCGCGTGCAGGTCGAATCCCTCCGGCGGCCGGACAGTGGCCGGGCTGCCGGTGACCGCGCCGCCGCGGACGCGACTGAGCTTGAACGTGCGGACCGCGTCGCGCGCGACGTCGTGACCGACGGCGTAGGCGCTGCCGCGGAAGGTGACCACGCCCCAGGGGTGCAGCGTGCGGTCGACGTAGGGCTGCGCCGGGTTCGCGCGGTGCTCGAAGGTGACCTGGCGACGACGGTCGACGCCCTCGAGCATGGCGAGCAGTGCCCCCTCCGCGCCGCGGTCCGGGGCGATGCCGGGGCTGACGCCCGCACCGGGGCCATCGACGTCCATGCCGCCGGCGCGCAGCTTCTGCACCGCGGACTGCGCCGCGGCGGACAGCTCGGGCGACTGCCACAGGGCCGAGGCGACGGCGACCGCAGTCGCCTCCTCGGGATCGAGGTCGATGTCGCCGAGGGCGTACTCGTCGAGCGCGATGCGGTAGCCGACGGCCGAGTTGATCCGGGAGACCGGGGCGACCTCGATGGGCACCCCGAGTTCCCGCAGGTCGGCCTTGTCGCGCTCGAACATGCGCTCGAACGCCTCGTCGTCGGACTCCGGGTCGTACCCGAAGACGTTCGCCCGGATGTAGTCCCGATCGAGCGGGCGTTGCGTGTACAGCAGGCATATCACCAGGTTGGTGAGACGCTCGATCCGCGAAGTTGCCACGTGTCGATCTTACGTTCTATGCGCGCGCTCGGCCCGCATCGACGCGATGTCGCGTCACATCGACGCGATGAGTCGCTCGACGCGCTCGTCGACGTTGCGGAACGGGTCCTTGCACAGCACGGTGCGCTGGGCCTGGTCGTTGAGCTTGAGGTGCACCCAGTCGACGGTGAAGTCGCGGCCCGCGGCCTGCGCGGCGGTGATGAAGTCGCCGCGGAGCTTCGCGCGGGTGGTCTCCGGCGGGTTCTTCACCGCGGCGTCGACGGCCTCGTCCGTGGTCACCCGCGTGGCCAGCCCGCGGCGCTGCAGGAGGTCGAACACGCCGCGGCCGCGCTTGATGTCGTGGTACGCGAGATCGAGCTGCGCGATCTTCGGGTCCGACAGGTCCATCGAGTACTTGTCCAGGTAGCGCTGGAAGAGCTTGCGCTTGATCACCCAGTCGATCTCGGTGTCGATGCCGGAGAAGTCCTGTGTCTCGACGGCGTCGAGGGTGCGGCCCCACAGGTCGACGACGCGACTGAGCTGCTCGTCGGGCTCGCGCGTGGCGAGGTAGTCGACGGCCTTGGCGTAGTACTCGCGCTGGATGTCCAGGGCGCCCGCCTGCCGGCCGCCGGCGAGGCGCACCTCGTGCCGCCCGGTGGTGTCGTGGCTGACCTCCCGGATCGCCCGGATCGGGTTGTCGAGCGAGAAGTCGCGGAACTGGACGCCGGCCTCGATCATCTCGAGCACCAGGTGGGCGGTGCCAACCTTGAGCATGGTGGTGGTCTCGGACATGTTCGAGTCGCCCACGATCACGTGCAGGCGGCGGTACTTCTCGGCGTCGGCGTGCGGCTCGTCGCGGGTGTTGATGATGGGCCGGCTGCGGGTGGTGGCGCTGGAGACGCCCTCCCAGATGTGCTCGGCGCGCTGGCTCAGGCAGTACGTCGCGTTCTTCGGCGTGAGCAGCACCTTCCCGGCGCCGCAGATCAGCTGCCGCGTGACCAGGAAGGGCAGCAGCACGTCGGCGATGCGCGAGAACTCCCCCACGCGGCCCACGAGGTAGTTCTCGTGGCAGCCGTACGAGTTGCCCGCCGAATCGGTGTTGTTCTTGAACAGGTAGATGTCGCCGCCGATGCCCTCGTCCTGCAGCCGCTGCTCGGCGTCGAGCAGCAGGTCCTCCAGGACCCGCTCGCCGGCCTTGTCGTGCGTGACCAGTTGGAGCACCGAATCGCACTCGGCGGTGGCGTATTCGGGATGGCTGCCCACGTCGAGGTACAGGCGCGAGCCGTTCTGCAGGAAGACGTTCGAGCTGCGGCCCCAGGAGACCACGCGCCGGAAGAGGTACCGGGCGATCTCGTCGGGGCTCAGTCGACGGTGCCCGTGAAAAGTACACGTGACACCGAACTCGGTCTCGATTCCCATGATTCGCCGCTGCACGTGACGAACACTACCTCTCGACGAGTCCGCCGTGGTCATGCCTCTGTTCGGTGCGGCGTGCGCCTGATCCCGTCGAGGACGAATCCGAGGTGCCGCCGCCAGGCCTCGTCGTCGTCGGGGTGCAGCGCGATGATGTTCGCGACCGCGACCATCAGGGTCCCCAGCTCGTCGAACCCGAAGTCGTCGCGGAGCACGCCGGCGACGTGGGCGCGTTCCAGGACCGCGAGCACCGCACTCCCCGCCCGGCCGCACTCGGCGACCAGGTCCACGGTGCCGATGGATCCGCGCGCGACGGCCTCGTTGACCGCGCGGTCGCGCGCCTGCGCGGAGATCAGCGCGTCGAGGAAGGTCGCGAAGGCGGTCCACGCGTCGGGTTCGGCCGCGGAGTCCGCGGCGATCGCGTCGATCCGTGCCATGCGGTCGGGCAGCACCGCGTCGACCAGTTCGCCACGGTCGGCGAAGTGGTTGTACAGGGTTCCGATACTCACGCCGGCCCGCTTGGCGATCCGTTCCAGCGGCACGTCGACGCCCTCTTCGGCGAACGACAGCCTCGCGGCGTCCACCAGTTTCTGCCGATTGCGCACCGCGTCCGCCCGAGGAGACATGACGCCAGCTTAGCAATCTTGAGGAACACCTCAACTTCTGATACTAAGTTGAGTATGACCTCAACTACTGCGCAACCCGTCCTTTTCGTCGTCGGCGCCGGTCCCGGTCTCGGCATGGCCGTCGCGCGTGCCTTCGGCCGGCGCGGACACCGCGTCGCGATCGCTTCCCGCTCGGCGGACCGTCACCCCGCGTACCTCGCCGAACTCCGCGCACTCGGCATCGACGCCGAGGCCTTCGTGGTCGACGCCGCACGCCCCGGATCCCTCGTCGACGCCGCTGCCGCCGTGGTGGAGCGGTTCGGCCGGATCGACGTGGCCTACTACGGCGCGGGCGCGCCCGTGGATCTCGCGCCGATCACCGAGCTGACGCCGGAGGCGGCGACCGGCGCGCTCGGCACCGTCGCCCCCGTGGTCGAGTTCGCGACCGCCGTCCTGCCCGAGCTGCGTGCGCACGACGGGGCCCTCGTCCTCGTCGGAGGCCTCAGCAGCGTGGTGCCGATGCCGCACCTCGGGGCGCTCACCCTGGTCGCCGCGGCGTACCGCGCGTACGCCCTCAACCTGCACGCGGCCCTCGCGCCGGAGGGCGTGTACGCCGGCACCCTCACCGTCGGCGGGATGATCGCGGGCGGCGATATCGCCGCCTCGGTCGCGGCGAGCTCCCCGGCGCAGGACTATTCCGCGATCACCCTGCAGCCCGGCGATCTCGCCGAGACCGTCGTCGCCCTCGTCAGCGAGCGGTCCGCTCCGGAGGCCGTCATCGACGTGATCAGCTGACCGCCGCGGCGACCGGCACGCTTGCGGGTAGCGTCCTGGTGCGTCGGCGGTGATCGACGCGGTAGGCCAGGAGCGCGAGCGGGACGAGCGCCGCGCTGGGCACGAGGAAGGCCGCGACGAGGGCCTCGGGCGGCAGGAACTCCCCCATCGTCATGGAGAAGACCAGGTTGAACCCGGCGTGCGCGACGGACGTCGGCCAAATACTGCCGGAGCCGTACCACAGTGTGCTCCACACGATCTCGAGCAACATCGACATCACGATCCACAGTGGGATGAGCAGCAAGACGTCGCGCAGGGGCGGCTGGAAGCCGAAGTAGCCGACCGAGGCGAGCGGCCAGTGCCACGCACCCCACACCGCGCCCGTCGCCCCGGAGGCCGCCGTCGGCCTCCCGCGCAGGATCGGCAGGTCCGCCAGCGCCCCGCGCAGGTAGGCGGTCCACCCGAACTCCTCGCCGAAGAACACCGGCGCCAGCACGATCATGATCAGCGGGCCGAAGGCCACAGCCTGCAGGTGCGCGGGGATCCCGTCCGCGGGCATGGTCATCACGCCGGTCGCAAAGCCCAGCGGCAGGGCGATCACGAGAAGCGCCGGTGGGATCGCGAGGGCGGCGAGGTACCACCGCCACTGCGCGCGGAGCTGCGGCCGCAGCCCCGCGCCCGCCAGGCCCTGCCGGGTGATCCACAGGCGCACCACGAGGGCGGCGATGGCCGGGAGGAACGCCGCGGTGATCAGCTGGATCGCCGGATCGTCGAGCGGGTGGCCCAGCCCGTACGCGGCGAACCACAGTCCCCAGGACGGCAGGAACGTGAGCGCGAGGAACCAGGTGATGCCACGCCGGTGCACGGAGGTGTCGTTCATGCCTCCAGCACACCGGATCGACGGTCCGCGGTCACGGGCGCGCACGCCCGATCCCGCGGTGGTGCCAGCGCTACCCCGCGCCGGCGCGACCCGACTCAGCTCAGCAGTTCCGCGACCCGCTCGTCGGAGAGCCGCTTGAAGGCGCGGCGCGGGCGGGTGTGGTCGAGGATCGCGACTTCGAGCTCGCCCGCACCGAACGTCTTGGCCTCCGCGGTCGCCGACGACGAGCCGTTCGACGGTGCCGGCGCTCCCAGCGCCTTCACCGCGAGCGACACGGCGGCCGCGAGATCGAGATCCTCGGCGTAGCCCTCGGTGAGCACGGGCGTGATCGTCTCGGTCTGCCCACCCATGACCACGAACTGCTTCTCGTCGCCGACGGAACCGTCGTAGCCCACGCGGTAGAGCCGCGAGCCGGTGTTCTCGGGGGTGCCCACCTCGGCCACGCACAGTTCGACCTCGTAGGGCTTGGCCTGCTCGGTGAAGACGGTGCCCAGTGTGGAGGCGTACGCGTTGGTCAGCGACCAGCCGGTCACGTCGCGCCGCGAGTACTGGTAGCCACGGGTGTCGGCGAACTGGATGCCCGCGCGGCGCAGCGACTCGAACTCGTTGTACTTGCCCACGGCGGCGAAGCCGATGCGATCGTAGATCTCGCTGATCTTGTTGAGCGAGCTCGGATTGTCGGCGACGAAGACGACGCCGTCGGCGTACTTGAGCACCACGACGCTGCGGCCGCGGGCGATACCCTTGCGCGCCAGCTCCGAGCGATCGCGCATGATCTGCTCGGCGGAGGCGTAGTACGGGAACGTCACTGCTCGCCTCCCCTCGCCGCGATCACCCGGTCCGTCGCGGCGGCAACGTCCTCCTCGGCGATCTCCACGGCACCGTCGGCGGTGATGACGATCGCCGTCGGGTAGAGCTTGCGGAGTACGTCGGGGCCGCCCGTGGCGGTGTCGTCGTCGGCGGCGTCGAACAGGGCCTCGGCCGCCACGTCGAGCGCACCGTCGGCGTCGAGGCCGGGCCGGAAGCGCTTCTTGATCGACGACTTCGCCCACGCCGAGCCCGAGCCGATCGAGTGGTAGCCCACCTCGTCGTGCCAGTCGCCGGTGACGTCGTAGGAGACGATCCGGCCGCGGGACTCGGCCTCGTCGAAGCCGACCAGCAGCGGCACCGCGGCCAGGCCCTGCAGGGCGGCGCCGAAGTTGCCGCGAACCATGCCGGCCAGACGATTCGCCTTGCCGTCGAAGGTGAGCGGCACGCCCTCGATCTTCTCGTAGTGCTCGAGCTCGACGGTGAACAGCTTCACGATCTGCTTCGCGATCCCGGCGGTGCCGGCGATGCCCACCGCGGTGAGCTCGTCGGTGACGAAGGTCTTGACGATGTCGCGCTGCGCGATGAGATTGCCCATGGTGGCGCGGCGATCACCCGCGAGCAGCACGCCGCCGTCGAAGGCCACGGCGACGATCGTCGTGCCGTGCGGGACGTCCGGCGCACCGTCGGACCCGGAACCCCGGCCGGGCAGCGCCTCGGGCGCCACAGCGGCGAGATGCTCCACGAACGACGATCCGCCGTGCAGCGGGGTCACTGGCCGCCCTTCTGCACGTACGCGCGCACGAAGTCCTCGGCGTTCTCCTCGAGCACGTCGTCGATCTCGTCGAGCAGATCGTCCGTCTCGTCGGTCAGCTTCTCGATGCGCTCGTGGCCGGCACCCGACGGGCCGCCCGCAGCATCCTCATCGTCCCCGCCGCCGCCACGCTTGACCTGCTCCTGCGCCATCTCGCTGCCTCCTTAGCGACCGAATCCGGGCCGCTCGACCCGATGTACCAACACTACCGGCCTACACTGCAGCCGTGGATCCGTACACGCCGCCGAGCATGCCCGATCCGGTGCTGGTGAGCATCGGCGACATCCACTGCACGCGCACCGAGATCATCACGCCGGTCGGGTCGTTCCCCGTCATGGGCTCCCAGTGGACCGTGACGAACCACAGCGTCACGACCCGCGCGATCCCCACCTGGGCCATCGTGATGGCGATCGTCGGAGCTTTCGCGGTCTGCGTGTTCTCGCTGTTCTTCCTGCTCGCCAAGGAGGACCGCACACAGGGATTCGTGCAGGTCACCGTGGTCGGTCCGGAGGGTCGATCGTTCACCACCAGCGTCCCGGTGTACTCGCCCTCGGCGGTGCAGGACGTCTACCAGCGCGTCGACTACGCCCGGAACCTCGCCATCGGCATGTAGCCCGACGGTCCGCCGTTCCTCCCGCGGGGGTTCTTCGCCGAGTAGTGGGTTGCAACCCGATGATCAGCGAGAAACACCCGCGTGAGCGAGCCGTGATCGCGGAACGTGGCGCGCCGCCTCAGGCGGGGCGGAGGCGGACCACCGGGATCGGGCGCGACGTCTTGCGCTGGTACGCGGCGTAGCGGCCGCCGTTGTTCGCGTCGGCCAGGTCCCAGAGCCGCTGGTAGTCGGCGTCGCCGGGCTTGAGCGCCTCCACCGTGGCCGGGAAGCGGTCGGTGCCGACCTGCACGTCGACGGTGCCGGCCGTGACCATGTTGTGGTACCAGGCCGGGTTCCGCGGAGCGCCGCCCTTCGAGGCGACCACGATGTAGTCGTCGCCGTCGCGCACGTAGGTCAGCACCGTGGTGCGGGGCTCGCCCGACTTCGCCCCGACGGTGCGCACGATCAGGCTGGGCACGCCGAAGAGCAGCTTGTGCCCCACACGGCCCCCGGATCGCACGTACAACTCGCCGTGCGCCTTGAGCACCTCGGGGAAGGCCTTCGCGTAGAGCTTCCCCACCTCACGACCGATGTCCATGGCCCTAGCCTCGCAGAGAATCCACGAGATCGCGCGCGGAGGCGGCGTCGTCGAGCAGCCGGCCGACGTGCTCCTTGGTGCCCCGCAGCGGCTCCAGCGTGGGGATCCGGACCAGCGACTCGGCGCCCACGTCGAAGATCACCGAATCCCAGCTGGCCGCGGCGATCTCGGTGCCGAAGCGGCGCATGCACTCGCCGCGGAAGTAGGCGCGGGTCGACTCGGGCGGCGTGCTGACGGCCTCCATCACCTGCTGCTCGGTGACCAGGCGCTTCATGGAGCCGCGGGCGACGAGCCGGTTGTACAGGCCCTTGTCGAGGCGCACGTCGGAGTACTGCAGGTCCACGAGCTGCAGCTTCGACGCCGCCCAGCCCAGGCCCTCGCGCTGCCGGATGCCCTCGAGCAGGCGCAGCTTGGCCGGCCAGTCGAGCTCGTCCGCGAGCCGCAGCGGGTCGTCGGCGAGGGTGTCGAGGACCCGCACCCAGGTGGCGTGGACGTCCAGCGCGCGGGCATCGTCGGAGCCGTCGAGGAAGGCGCCCACGCGGTCCGCGTAGGCGCGCTGGATGTCGAGCGCCGTCATCGTCCGGCCGTCGGCGAGTTCCAGCTGCGCGGTGAGCGAGAGGTCGCGCGAGACCTGGTGCACGGCGGTCACCGGTGTGGCGAGCTGCAGGTCGGAGAGGTCGATTCCCGCTTCGATCAGGTCGAGGACCAGCGCCGACGTGCCCACCTTGAGGTAGGTGGAGGTCTCCGCGAGGTTGGCGTCGCCGATGATCACGTGCAGCCGGCGGTACTTGTCCGGGTCGGCGTGCGGCTCGTCGCGGGTGTTGATGATGCCGCGCTTGAGGGTGGTCTCCAGCCCCACCTCGACCTCGATGTAGTCGGCGCGCTGCGAGAGCTGGAAGCCCGGCTCGTCGCCGTTGGCGCCGATACCCACGCGGCCGCTGCCGGTGAAGACCTGCCGGGTCACGAAGAAGGGCGTCAGACCGGTGACGATCGCCGCGAACGGCGTCTCGCGCCGGCACAGGTAGTTCTCGTGCGTGCCGTACGAGGCGCCCTTGCCGTCGATGTTGTTCTTGTACAGCTGCAGCGCCGGCGACCCGGGCACCGTCGACGCGTAGCGGGCCGCGGCGTCCATCACCCGCTCTCCCGCCTTGTCCCAGATCACCGCGTCGAGCGGATCGGTGACCTCGGGCGCCGAGTACTCCGGGTGCGCGTGGTCGACGTAGAGCCGGGCGCCGTTGGTGAGGATCATGTTCGCCGCGCCGATCTCGTCCGCGTCGATGATCGGCGCCGGGCCGCCGCGCCCGAGGTCGAAGCCGCGGGCGTCGCGCAGCGGCGACTCCAGGTCGTAGTCCCAGCGGGTGCGCTTGGCGCGCGGCACCGCGGCGGCGGCCGCGTAGGCGAGCACGGCCTGGGTGGACGTGAGGATCGGATTGGCGGTGGGATCCTTCGGCGCGGAGATCCCGTATTCCACCTCGGTCCCGATGATGCGCTGCATACCGCCCAGCCTATCGGTGCTGATCGCGCGCGCTCGCCCCGCTCCCGGCGGCGGCGGACCGCCGCCCGACCATCAGGCCGACTGCCGCCCGATCCGCCACCGCGTCGCGCCCCACAGGACGATCGCCATCACGGCCAGCACGCCGATCGCGATGCCCCACTGCGTGGGCGTCGAATCCCACAGCGGATCCACGCTCGACGGGGTCGGGCGCCCCGAGACCGGATCGGTCACCGCGGTCACCTTCTGCAGGTCGATGGTGGACGCGGACGCGGCGAAGCCCCAGCGGGACGGGAACAGCCACGACAGCTGTTCCAGGCCGGGCCGCCCGTGCAGCCCGAACAGGCCGCCGCTCATCACGAGCTGCGAGATCACCACCACCACGAGCAGCGGCATGACCTGCTCGGCCGACCGGGCGATCGCCGAGATCAGCAGGCCCACCAACGTCGAGACGCAGGCCAGTACGGCGATGTCGATGATCAGCTCCAGCGGCACGTTGGCCAGGATGGCGCCCTGCTCGGGCACCTCCGTGCCGATCAGCGTGATGCCGACCATGATCGCGGCCTGGACCGTGGCGGCGGCGAAGAAGACGATCGTCTTCGCAGACAGGTAGGCCCCCGGTCGCAGGCCGACGGCGCGCTCGCGCTGGAAGATCGCCCGCTCCCCGACCAGGTCGCGCGCCGTGAGCGCCGCGCCCATGAAGCACGCGCCGATCACCAGCAGCACCAGGATCATCTTGGGCGCCGCGACCTCGGCGTCGACGACGTCGGCGAGGCCCTTCTCCGCCGGCACCAGCAGGGTGACCGCGCCGAGGACGATGGGCATGAGGATCAGGAAGATGAGGTAGCCGCGGTCGGCGAGGATCAGCCGGAGCTGGCGCCGCGCGATCACCGAGAGCTGTTTGCGCACCGACGTCTTGGGCGCCTTCGTCGGCGAGGGCGGCGCACCCGTGGGAGCGGGCGGCGGCGGCGCCGGATGGGCGGACCGGTACCGCTGCCAGGCCACGTCGGGCTGCTTGGCGGCGAAGTCGAAGATCTCCGCCCAGTCGCTCGTCCCCATCGCGGCCTTGACGCCCTTCGGCGAGCCGCAGTACGCGGTCTTACCGCCGGGCGCGAGCAGGAGCACCTGGTCGCACATGTCGATGTGGGTCAGGGAGTGGGTGACGACGATGACGACGCGGCCCGCGTCGGCCAGGCGGCGCAGCGTCTGCATGACCTGCCGGTCCAGCGCGGGGTCCAGGCCGGACGTCGGCTCGTCGAGGATGAGCAGCGACGGGCCGGTGAGCAGCTCCATCGCGACCGACGCCCGCTTGCGCTGGCCGCCCGAGAGCTTGTCCACGCGGGTCTGCTTGTGCTCGGTGAGCTGCAGCTCCGCGAGAACACCGTCGATCACCTGGTCGCGGTCCGCCTTCGACATGTCGGGCGGGAGGCGCAGCTCGGCCGCGAACCGCAGCGCCTGCTGCAGCGTGAGCTGACGGTGCAGCACGTCGTCCTGCGGGACCATGCCGATGCGGGAGCGGAGCGCGTCGAAGTCGCGGTGCACGTCGCGGCCCTCGAACTCGACCCGGCCGGCCGTCGGGGTGACGGCGCCGGAGACGACGCGCGACACCGTCGACTTGCCGGCGCCCGAGGGACCAATCACGGCGGTCAGCGTGCCCGGGGCGGCACGGAAGTCCACGCCGTGCAGCAGCGTCTTGTTGCCGTCGACGGTGAGCGTGATGCCCTGCACCGCGAGCCCGGCGCCCGCGAACTCCTGGGCCTTCGGTCGCTCGAGGCGGCCCTGCTCGACGATGAGGTCGGAGTTGCCGACGGTGACCAGGTCACCGTCGCGCAGGGACGTGGGGCCGGCGATGCGGCGGCCGTTGACCTGTGTGCCGTTCGCCGAGCCCAGGTCCTCGATGACGAGGCCCTGCGGGCCGGTGAGCAGCCGGGCATGGCGCCGCGAGACCAGCATGTCGCCGATCGCGATGTCGTTGTCCGGGGTGCGGCCGATGGTCATCTGCCCGGTGCCGAGGGGCCGCGCCGGCATCTTCGCCACCTGGTACAGGCCCGTGTTGCCGGCCATGGCGCGCAGGTGCGGCGCCACATCGCCCGAGGGCCGCTGCGGCGGGACCGGGGCCTGCTGGGCCGGGATGGGCGCCGACGGGGCCTGCTGCCGCGGTGGCAGCGGCATCGGCCGCGACGGGGGCGCGGCGGCATGCGGCGCCGACCCGGCCACCTGGCCGGGGTTCGAGCCGGGGCCCGGGTTCGCCGCGGGTCCCGCGGACGGCGGAGGCCCCGGATTCGGCCGGGGTACGGGGTTCGACGGTGCGCGACGCGCCGCCGGGAGCTGCTGGACCGGCTGCTGTGCGGCCGCGGGCGGTGGCGTGCGCGCGGGCGGCGGGGGCGGCGTGTTCGACCGGGCGGCGGCCGCGAACGTGACCGCCGCACCGGTCCGCGGGTCGCCGAACATCAGCTGCTGCGTGCCGTTCAGCGCGATCGTGGGCCGGCGGACACCGCCCACGAAGACGCCGTTGGTGCTGCGGTCGGTGAGGATCCACCCCGTCGGGCCCGCGGACGCCACGGCGTGCGTCCGCGAGACCAGTGGGTGGTTGATCGTCACGTCCGATTCGAGCGTGCGCCCGAAGGTCACCGTCTTGCCGGGGGCGAAGGTCAGCGTCTGCCCGTCCACAGTGACGGTGAGAACCGCGGTATCCGTACTCATCACGGATCACTATATTCAGACGCCGCTTGCCCTGGGCTTATGCCGCGCTTGTTGTGCGTGCGGCACGAGCCCCGATGCCCCTAGAGGTACTGGCCGGTGTTGTTCTCCGTGTCGATCGCCCGGGAGGCGCTCGAGTTCTTGCCCGTCACCAGAGTCCGGATGTAGACGATGCGCTCGCCCTTCTTTCCGGAGATCCGTGCCCAGTCGTCCGGGTTCGTGGTGTTGGGCAGGTCCTCGTTCTCGGCGAACTCGTCGACGATGGACTCCAGCAGGTGCGTGATCCGCAGGCCGGGCTGCCCCGTGTCGAGGAAGCCCTTGATGGCGTGCTTCTTCGCGCGGTCCACGACGTTCTGGATCATCGCGCCGGAGTTGAAGTCCTTGAAGTACATGACCTCCTTGTCGCCGTTGGCGTAGGTCACCTCCAGGAACCGGTTGTCGTCGGTCTCGGCGTACATCCGCTCGACGACCCGCTCGATCATCGCCTTCACGCACGCCTCGCGATCGCCGCCGAACTCGGCGAGATCGTCCTCGTGGATCGGCAGCGCCGGGGTCAGGTACTTGGAGAAGATGTCGATCGCGCCCTCGGCGTCGGGCCGCTCGATCTTGATCTTCACGTCGAGGCGGCCGGGCCGCAGGATCGCGGGGTCGATCATGTCCTCGCGGTTGGACGCGCCGATCACGATGACGTTCTCGAGGCCCTCGACACCGTCGATCTCCGACAGCAGCTGCGGCACGACGGTGGTCTCCACGTCCGAGCTGACGCCCGAGCCGCGGGTGCGGAAGATCGAGTCCATCTCGTCGAAGAAGACGATGACGGGCGTGCCCTCGGAGGCCTTCTCGCGCGCCCGCTGGAAGATCAGGCGGATGTGCCGCTCGGTCTCGCCGACGAACTTGTTGAGCAGCTCGGGGCCCTTGATGTTGAGGAAGTAGGACTTGACCTCGCGCGAATCGTCGCCGCGGACCTCCGCGATCTTCTTGGCGAGGGAGTTCGCCACGGCCTTCGCGATGAGGGTCTTGCCGTTGCCGGGCGGACCGTACAGCAGCACGCCCTTGGGCGGGCGCAGCGAGTAGTCCTTGAACAGGTCCTTGTGCAGGAAGGGCAGCTCGACGGCGTCGCGGATGAGCTCGATCTGCCGGCCCAGGCCGCCGATGTCGGAGTAGTCGACGTCCGGCACCTCTTCGAGCACCAGGTCCTCGACCTCGGCCTTGGGGATGCGCTCGAAGGCGTAGCCGGCCTTGGTGTCGACCAGGAGCGAATCACCCACGCGCAGCTTGCGCACGGGCAGCCCGAACTCGTCGAGGCCGGGGTCGTCGGAGGCCTGCAGCGCCAGCGGGGCGGCCAGCCGCACCACGCGCTCCTCGTCGGCGTGGCCGACGACCAGGGCACGGGCCCCGTCGTCGAGGATCTCGCGCAGCGTGGAGATCTCGCCGACCGTCTCGTACTCGGTGGCCTCGACCACGGTGAGCGCCTCGTTGAGGCGCACCGTCTGGCCCGTGCGGAAGGTCGCGACGTCGAGATTCGGGGAGCACGTGAGCCGCATCTTGCGCCCGGAGGTGAAGACGTCCACGGTGTCGTCCTCGAAGGTGCCCAGGAGCACGCCGTAGCCCGACGGGGGCTGCCCCAGCCGCTCGACCTCCTCGCGGAGCGTGAGCAGCTGGTTACGGGCGTCGCGCAGCGTCTCGAGCAGCTTCGCGTTGCGGGTGGTGAGCGCGTCGACGCGCTCGCGCAGCACGGCCGCGGACGTGGCCTGCGGGGCGGACGAGTCCGCCGGCGCGGCCGAGGGACGGGTCGGATCCGGTTCCGTCACGAGTGAACTCCCTTTCCGTGGGGACTTCTCACGCTACCCCTTGTTGGACCGCCGCTGCGGACGCGGCGCGACCGTGCCGTCGGCCAGTCGCCGGCAGGTGATGAGGAAGGCGGTGTGGCCCTGCATGCGGTGCGAGGGGCGCACGGCGAGGCCGACGACGTGCCATTCGCGCACCAGCGCCTCCCAGGACCGCGGCTCCGTCCACATCCCCTGCTCGCGGATCGCCTCGACCACCTTCGACAGCTGGGTGGTGGTGGCGACGTAGACGGTGAGCACGCCGCCGGGCACGAGCGCCTTACCGACCGCGTCGAGCACGTCCCAGGGGGCGAGCATGTCCAGCACCACCCGGTCCACCTGGGGGCCGTCGTACTCCGCGAGGTCGCCGAGCTGCAGGTGCCAGTTGTCGGGGCGGCCGCCGAAGAACTCCTCGACGTTCTTCGCCGCGTACTCGGCGTGGTCCTCGCGGACCTCCCACGAGGTGACGGACCCCTCGTGGCCGACGGCACGCAGCAACGAGCAGGTGAGCGCGCCCGAGCCGGCCCCGGCCTCCAGCACCCGTGCGCCGGGGAAGATATCGCCCTCGGCCACGATCTGCGCGGCGTCCTTGGGGTAGATCACCTGCGCACCGCGCGGCATGGACAGCACGTAGTCCGTGAGCAGGGGGCGCAGCGCGAGGTACGGGGTGCCGTTGACGGCCTTGACGACGCTGCCCTCGGGGGCGCCGATCAGCTCGTCGTGCCGGATGCCGCCCTTGTGCGTGTGGAACTCCTTGCCCGCCTCGAGGTGGACGGTGAACTTCCGGCCCTTCGCGTCCGTCAGTTGTACTCGGTCGCCCACCACGAAGGGTCCACTGTTCGCCATAGCTGTACATCCTCCCAGGGAGCTCCGCCGATCCGGCCGCCGCGGTCGAGTCCGGGAGCGCCCAGCATCTTCCCAGCACCCCGCTCGCGGTGCGAATCCGACCTATCGGTAGGACTGGTACATGGCTGATAGCGCGTTCTTCCACCCCGCGGGCACCCTCGCCGCCGACGGGTTCGAGTACGAGGTCTTCGACCCGACGCCGTCCACCGCCAGCGTGTGGGCCGACACCATGCAGCACGGCGCCCCGCCTGCGGCGATCATGGTGCGCGCCATGGAGAAGCTGGTCGGCGAGGGCGCCCGGATCTCCCGCGTGACGATCGACCTGCTCGGCGTCGTGCCGATCACCCGGACCCGGGTGCGGGCGTGGGTCGCGCGGCCCGGACGCACCATCTCGCTCCTCACCGCGGAGATGGACTGCGTCGACGGGGCCGGGGAGTACCGCACCGTCGCCCGGGCGCAGGCCTGGGCGCTCGCCGCGTCGGACACCTCCGCGATCGCCCGCGACCTCTCCCCTGTGCTGCCGCCGGCGGGCGCCTCGCAGGGCGTCATGCCGGGCTTCTTCCAGCACCTCAAGGACCAGGGCTTCCTGGCGGCGTGCGACTGGAGGTTCGTGGACGGACCCGACGGTCCCGACGGCGTCAAACAGTGCTGGATCCGCGCGAAGATGCCGCTCGTCGCGGGCGAGGAGCCGTCGCCGCTGGTGCAGGTCTTCTCGGTGGTCGACGCCGCGAACGGCATCTCCGCCTACCTCGACCCCACTGCCGTGACCTGGATGAACATGGACATGACCGTGCACTTCCACCGGTCGCCGCAGCCCGTGGACGGTTGGGTCGGCCTGCTGGGTGACCAGCTCGTCGGGGACGAGGGCATCGGCACGACCGTCTCCCGACTCTACGACGGTGCCGGCGCGTTCGCCGTCGGCGCGCAGACGCTGCTCGTCGCCGCCCGCTGACGGTCGCGGCGCCCCGCAGTGGGGCGCGCCGGGCGACGTCAGAAGCGGCAGCTGCGGATGTCGGTCATGAGGATCGCCTTCGCGCCGAGCTCGGCGAGGTCGTCCATCACGTCGTTGGCCTCCTTGCGGAGCACCATGGCGCGCACGGCGACCCAGTCGTCATCGGCCATCGGCGCCACCGTCGGCGACTCCAGGCCGGGCGTGACGGCGATGGCCCCGTCGAGCAGCGTGCGCGGGCAGTCGTAGTCGAGCATCACGTACTGCCGGCCGAAGACGACGCCCTTGAGGCGCGCCGTGAGCTGGTCGCGGGCACGGTCGGACTCGACTCCGACACGCTCGATGAGCACGCCCTCCGAGTCGCACAGCGATTCGCCGAAGGCGATCAGGTTGTTCTGGCGCAGCGAGCGGCCGGACTCGACCACGTCGGCGATGAGGTCGGCGACGCCCAGCTGGATGGAGATCTCGACGGCCCCGTCGAGACGGATCACCTCGGCGTCGAGGCCGCGGCTCGCGAGGTCCCGCCGTACGAGATTCGGGTACGACGTGGCGACCCGCTTGCCGCCCAGGTCCGCGACGGTCCACTCCTGACCGGCCGGGCCGGCGTACCGGAAGGTCGAGCGGCCGAAGCCCAGAGCGAGGCGCTCGGTGAACTCGGCGCCCGAGTCCAGCGCGAGGTCGCGACCGGTGATGCCCATGTCGAGCTCGCCCGAGCCGACGTAGAGGGCGATGTCCTTGGGGCGGAGGAAGAAGAACTCCACCTCGTTGGCGTTGTCGAGGACCGTGAGGTCCTTCGCATCGGAGCGGCGGCGGTAGCCCGCCTCGCTGAGGATGGCGGCGGCGGCCTCGGAGAGCGCGCCCTTGTTCGGTACGGCGACCCGCAACATGTGAGTGGTTCCTTCGGGAGAAGTCAGAGGTAGGAGTAGACGTCGTCGAGCGTCAGGCCGCGCTTGACCAGCAGCACCTGCAGCCAGTACAGCAGCTGCGAGGCCTCCTCGGCGAGGTCCTCATCGCTCTGATGCTCGGCGGCGATCCACACCTCGCCCGCCTCCTCGAGCACCTTCTTGCCCAGGAAATGGATACCGCGGTCCAGCGCCTCGACGGTCCCGCTCCCGGCGGGCCGCTCCTCGGCCTTGGTGGCCAACTCCGCGAACAGCGTCTCCATGGTCTTCACGGAGGTCATTGTCCCACGCGAACTAGAGTGGTCCGTGTGGAGGGCAGTGCGACCGAGGCGACGGCACCGTCGGCCCCGGATACGGACGGGCCCGGCACCCCGCCCGCGAAGGGCGCCACCCAGTACCGGTACGCCCGCGCGCTGATCCGGGCGCGGCTGCGCGTGGTGCGCGCCGCGCGGGATCCGGACCGCTTCCTGCGCGAGAACTACGAGGACTTCGCGGCCCGGCATCCGGCGTGGGCGTGGGCGTGG
Source organism: Tsukamurella tyrosinosolvens (assembly GCF_900104775.1). Lineage (NCBI taxonomy): Bacteria > Bacillati > Actinomycetota > Actinomycetes > Mycobacteriales > Tsukamurellaceae > Tsukamurella > Tsukamurella tyrosinosolvens. Next base: position 2,367,108 of record NZ_FNSA01000003.1, on the reverse strand, counting down.
AGCCTGCTGCATTTGGACTTCGCGGGCCTGTTCGTGGGCGGCCTGTTCCTGATGAGCAGCCTGACGGTGTCGCTGCTCCCGCGGTCGTGGTTCTTCCAGGGCATCGTCTCGGGGATCAACGCCGTGATCGGCTACGCGATCGGCGTCCTCCTCAAGTGGGTGATCGTCGACCTGCTGGTGCGCGCGCATCCGATCCGCGACGACCCGCGGCGCGCCCGGTTCGTGCCCGTGTGGCGGGCGTTGATCGTGCTGGGGGTCCTGCTCGGCGGCCTGGGAATGATGGTGGCCGCGAAGCGGTGGCAGGACGACGTCCGTGCGCTCATGGGCATGCCGCCCGGCTCGAACCTCTGGTACCTGCTCACGCCGATCGTGGCCTTCCTCGTGTCCGCCGCGCTCATCTCCGGCTTCCGCGTGCTCCGCGACCTGGGGCTGTTCCTCGCGCGGCGCGCCAACACGTACCTGCGGGTGCCGCAGCCCGCGGCGAAGGTGCTGGGCTTCGGCCTGGTCGTGATCCTCGTGGTCTTCACGGTCAACGACGTCGGCTTCCGGGCGTTCACCGCGACCGCGAACACCCTGGCCTCGTCGACCAACGATCAGGAGCTGCCCGAGTTCCCGCAACCCGCCGAGAGCTGGAGGTCGGGGTCGGAGGCCTCGGCCGCGCGGTGGTCGGGACTGGGGAACGAGGGCCGCAAGTTCGTCTCCGGCGGCTTGCGGGCGGCCGAGATCGCCCGGTTCACCACCCGCCCGGTGGCCGAGCCGGTGCGGGTCTACGTGGGCCTGGAGAACGCCGACACGCCCGAGGACCGGGTGGCGCTCCTGCACCGCGAGCTGGCGCGTACCGGCGCGCTGGATCGCCGGCACGTCGTGGTCGTGCCGACCACCGGCTCCGGCTGGGTGAATCCGACCGCCGCCCGCGCCGTGGAGCTCATGTACGACGGCGACGTCGCGCTCGTCGCGATGCAGTACTCGTACCTGCCCAGCTGGATCTCCTTCGTCACCGACGGCGAGGCCTCCCTCGCCTCCGGGAAGCGGCTCATCGACGCCGTCGTCACCGATGTCCGCGCCCGGCCCGCCGCGACGCGGCCGAAGCTCCTCCTCATGGGCGAGAGCCTCGGCACCCGTGCGGGCGAGGGCGCGTTCGCCGGGCTGCCCGACATCCGGGACAAGGTCGACGGTGTCGTCTGGCTCGGCCCGCCGCGCGCGAATCCGATCCATTCCGCGATCACCGACCGCCGCGACCTGGGCACGCCCGAAGTGTTGCCCACGTACACCGATGGGCTGATCGTCCGCTTCACCGACGGGCGGCGGCCGCTGACCGGCGAGGACGGCAGTGGCGGGGCCGAATGGCTGGCGCCGCACATCGTGTACGTCCAGCACCCGTCGGACCCGGTCGTCTGGTGGTCGACCGAGCTCATGCTGCGGCAGCCGGACTGGCTCCGCGAGGCACCGGGACGCGACCGCAGCCCGGCGATGGCCTGGTACCCGTTCGTCACCTTCTGGCAGGTCACCGCCGATCTCGCCAACGCCGCCGGGGTGCCGGACGGCCACGGCCACAACTACGGCACCGCGGTGGTCGACGCCTTCGCCGCCGTCCTCCCGCCCGCCGGCTGGACCCCCGCGGACACCGAACGGGTGCGGATGGCCGTCATGGCGAGCGCCGCGATCGACGGCGCCGAGAAGTAGCCGCTCGACACCGACGGGCCGCCGCAGCGTGGCGTCGCCCACCAGGGCGCGATGACCGTGATGCCCAACACCTTCAGGGCGTCTGAGCGAGCGCGACGGCGCGGTCGCCGCTAGTTTCCAGCAAATGAACCGACGTTGGTCAGCGATGTGCGCGCTGCTCCTGCTCCCCATCGCGGGATGCGCGGCGGCGAACGACGATCCGGCGGCGAGCGAGGTGAGCTTCTCCGCGATCGCGGGCACGTCCACACCGGCGTCGGCCACGCCGACCGAGGCCGTCGAGCTCGCCGGCCCGGGCACGATCTGCGGTTCCGTCGACACCGCACAGAGCGAGGCGCCCGTGGTGATCCGCGGCGGGTCCGCGAACTGCGTCCGGGTGCTCCGCGCGGCGCGCGCCTACACCGCCGCCGCGGCACACGCCGACGGTCAGGCGGTCACCCTCGAGACGGGCGGCTGGCGGTGCAGCGCGGCCGAACGCGGGCCGGCCACGTGCCGGGCCGGCGACGCCTCGTTCAGCGTCGGCTGAGCGGCGCGAAATCCACGAGCGCGGCCCCGGACAGCGTGCCGAGGTGGCGGGCACCGTCGAGCACCGGCTCGGGGCCGACCGTGAGGACGGTGCAGCCCGCCGCGAGGGCGGATCGCGAGCCCGTCGGCGAGTCCTCGACCGCGACGCAGTCACCCGCCGCGAAGCCCGCGAGTTCGGCGCCGCGCAGGTACGGGTCCGGCGCGGGCTTGGGGCTGGGCACCTCGTCGCCGCAGACGGTGGCGACGAACCGGTCGCGGCCGAGGGTGCCGAGGGCGTGCTCGGTGACCTCGCGGATCGTGTTGGTGACCAGGACCAGCGGGACATCGGCCGCGGCCAGGAGGTCCAGGGTCTCGCTTGCGCCGGGCTGCCACGGGATACCGCCGTCGAACAGTTCCACGACCCGGTTCGAGACCCACCGCTCCGCCCCGGCGTAGTCGCGGTCCGCCTCCGGGACCTGCGCGAAGTCGAAGAGCTTGCGCAGCGCGTCCGCGGTGGCGTTGCCCAGCGTCGACTCGCGCGCCTCCGGGGTGATCTCCATGCCCAGGTCACGCGTGAACTCGGCGACGGCGATGTCCCAGAGCTTCTCGGAGTCGAGGAGGGTGCCGTCCATGTCGAACAGGACCGCGGACGCAAGGTTCATGCCTTCCAGGCTAGGGCGCGTCGAACTCGACGGTAGCGCCGGGCCCACGGCTACGATTCGAGATGTGGATCAGGGGGAATCGCCGGAGATCGGCGGATATCGCATCATTCGGCAGCTGGGTTCGGGCGGTATGGGGGCCGTTTACCTGGTGCAGCACCCGACGCTGCCCAGACAGGAGGCCCTCAAGCTGCTCGACAATGCCATCAGTCGGGACGAGGACTTCAGGGCACGCTTCACGCGCGAGGCGGATCTCCTTGCCGGCCTGAGCCATCCCAATATCGTCACGCTGCACAATCGCGGTGAATCCGAGGATGGTCGTCTGTGGCTCACGATGGAGTACGTCGACGGGATCGACGCGGCTGCCCTGGTACGAACCGAAGGACCCATGCCACTCGATGTGGCCCTGCCCGTGTTGATCGGTGCCGCGTCCGCCCTGGACTACACATACCAGCGGAAAGCGATCACGCACCGCGACGTGAAGCCCGCTAACATCCTGGTGACTTTCCACGCGGGTCGGGTAGAACAGGTGAAGTTGGCCGACTTCGGGATCGCCAAAGCAATGGGCGAATCTACGAGCCTGACTTCAACGGGCATCACTGTTGGAACGATGGCGTTCATCAGTCCGGAGGCAATAACGGACTCAACGAATATCACCGGGGCTGCGGACCAGTACAGCCTTGCAGCAACCGCGTACGCGTTGCTCACGGGTGCTGGGCCGTTCGAGTCCGTTGGTGCACCCGCGCTGATGTACGACCACCTCAATACCCCCGTTCCATCCATTCTTGCGAGGCGACCAGATTTGCCAGCGGGAGTGGACCTCGTCTTCGAGCGAGCGCTGGCGAAGAATCCGAAGGATCGCTACGCTTCGTGCCGCGAGTTCACCTTGGCGCTGAAAAAGTCTTCTGTTGGTCAAATGCGGACGTCAGTGACCCCTATTCAATCGACAATACATCATGTTCAAGCGCTGCCCAAAGCTCTCGCTCAGCAACCGAAGGGAATTGACGAGGCAGAGACGGAAGTTGCGCGTCAGCCGAAGCGAAATGGGAGATCGCATACTCGGGCGGCGCTCGCCGGTGTTGTCATTATCGGCGCCGTAGCGTTATCCGCCACAGCATTGGCTGTGATGCGAGCCACTGGGAATTCTGAATCACCGCAGGAACTCGCCTTGGTGAAAACAATTACTGTCGATATGAACAGTAGCTCGTTGATGCGGACCAAGGGTGCTACGGGCGACGTGTACCTCTTAGGCGACGAAGACGGCAGTGTCTGGTCGCTGTCGCCTACCACTTACCGATCGACTGTCTTGCTTAAGGCGAACTGCGCGCGGGGGGCCGGACTAGCGGCGTCCGTGGACACTCAAACTGCGATGAGATTCTGCCCCGACAATAACTCGGTCGACGTTTTCGATCCCGGCTCGGGGGTGAATCGTGCTTCAGTTGCGGTGGCCGGACGTCCGACGAACGCAGTTGTGGCCTCTAGCGGAAATCTAGCATACGTTACCAGCTACGACGCGAAGACGTTTTCAAATGCAGTGACACGTGTGAATTTGACTGATGAGTCGACTGCGGTGTTGCCAAAACTTCGCACCCTAGTGCCGAAGCTCGCCACCAATAGTGACGGATCAGTTCTCTATGCGAACGCGGTTTCTGACAACTACTCGTACTCGAAACTTTCATCCGTCCTTCGCTCAGCGGGAGAAGTTTCCCTTTCTTTGGAAGGAACCGCGTCCTCGATTGCTACCGCAACGGACGGCGGTGCAGTGTTCGTGGCGATCGGCTACAATAGCCTCCAGTCAACAGGTTCGGACCAACGTCGGCGCGTCTCGGTCTTTGATTCGTCCAGGTCGAACGCTCTGGAGTATATCGATATTCAGGATGCGGAAGGCCTGGTGCTTAGCCCTGATGGAGGCCTTCTTGCGGTTGTCACGGAGTCGCGGGATCGCTCCTCGGTTGTCTACCTAGTAGATGTGAAGTCGCGTTCCATTGCGGGGCAGCGGTCCATCGCACGAGAGTCCAGCTCGAGAGCTACATTAGTCTTTGATGGTAGCGGTAGGAACATTGTCGTTGCATATGGCTCGCGTCCCGGAGAGAAAGTCCAGACCAAAATCAATGTGCTTGACGCTACTCGCCGGTGACGGCCCTGTTCACTTGTTCGTCACCCGAACGACGGGTCATTGTGCTTGAGTTCGAACCATGCGTACTCGCAGGCTGCACACCGCCCTGGCCCTCACCGCGACCGCCGCTCTCCTCGCGAGCTGTGGCACCTCCGGGAACGACGCCGCACCGTCGTCCTCCGCCGCCGGATCGTCGACCGCGAAGGCGAGCTTCTCCGTGCCCGGCGTCGACGACCTCCCGGCCGCGAACCCGGACCAGGTGCACCTGTTGGCGTTCAACGACTTCCACGGCAACCTGCAACCGCCCACCGGTTCGACGGGGAAGATCGGCGGCACGGAGGCCGGTGGCGCCGCGTACTTCGCCACCGCCCTGCAGCGGCTGAAGAAGCAGTACCCGAACAACCTCACCGTCGCGGCGGGCGACCTGGTGAGCGCCAGCCCGCTCGTGTCGGCCCTGTTCCGCGACGAGCCGACGATCAAGTTCCTCAACTCCGTCGGCCTGCAGGCCAGTTCGGTGGGCAACCACGAGTTCGACCACGGCACCATCGAGCTGGAGCGGCTGCAGAAGGGCGGCTGCGCACCGCAGGGCTGCGAGCCGGGCGAGCCCTTCACCGGTGCCGCCTACCAGTACCTCGCCGCCAACGTCACCAACGCGGACGGCCAGCTGCCGCCCGGCACCGTGCCGTGGAAGATGTTCGAGGCCGGCGGGAAGAAGATCGCCGTGATCGGCACCGTCACCCCGGAGACCGCGACCATCGTCGCGCCGGAGGGGGTGCGCGGGTACAGCTTCGGCGACGAGGCCGACGCCATCAACAAGTACGTTCCGGAGATCAAGGCCGCCGGCGCGCAGGCCATCGTCGCGACCATGCACGACGGCGGCTCCCAGAAGGGCTCGGGTGAGGCCGAGCCGAACGCGTGCCAGGACGTCTCGGCGCCGGTCCCCGACCTCGCGAAGCGGATCGACCCGGCCGTCACCTCCATCGTCACGGCGCATTCGCACCAGGCCTACAACTGCACCATCGACGGCCGCACCGTGACGCAGGCCGCGTCCTACGGCCGCCTCATCACCGACATCACGCTCGACTTCAGCGGGCCCGCGGCGAAGGCCACGGCGGTCAACCGCGTCGTGCGGCGCGACATCCCCGCCGACGCCGCGACGCAGCGGCTCGTCGAGTTCTACGAGAAGGAGGCCAAGCCCCGCGCCGACCGGGTGATCGGGAAGATCCCGACGGACCTGAAGCGAGAGGCCTTCCCCGGCGGTGACTCCCCCCTCGGCGACGTCATCGCCGACGCGATGCTCTTCACCACCCGCCCGCCGAACGAGGCCGCCGGGCAGATCGCGCTCATGAACCCGGGCGGCGTCCGCGCCGACCTCAAGGGCGGCGATGTGACCTACGGCGCCGCGTACACGGTGCAGCCCTTCGGCAACCAGGTCGTCACCGTCTCGCTCACCGGCCAGGAGATCATCGACCTGCTGGAGCAGCAGTGGCAGAACCCCGCCAAGACGACGATCCTGGCGCCGTCGGGCATCTCGTACACCTACGACCCGAACGGCGCGCCCAACCGAAAGGTGGTGCGCGAGAGCGTCAAGGTCGGCGACCAGCCGCTCAACCCCGTCGCGAAGTACCGGGTGACCACGAACAACTTCCTCGCCGCGGGCGGCGACGGCTTCAGCGTCTTCACCCGGTCCACCGATCTCACCGTCGGCGGCATCGACCTCGACGCCCTGGAGAAGTACCTGCAGGCCACCCCGGAACTGCAGGTACCCACCAGCCGGATCACGAAGCTGTAGCGATGATCTCGCGGGCGTCGGCGTGCACGGCCTCGCTCGCGGAGAGTCCCGTCGCTGCCAGGTAGGCGTCGACGAGGCGGTTGCCGACGGCGTAGCCGGCGCCCGTCGGGATCCCGATCGGGGGCGCGCCGAACCGCCCCGCGAGGGCGTCGCCGAGGACCCACGACGCGAAGTTCTGCATGCCGGTGATGCCGAGGTTCGCGGTGACCCGCGCGTACAGCGCATCGTCGTGACGGTGCGGCACCCCGATCCGCGCGCGGCCGAGCGCGTCGCCGTACAGCTCGCGCGCGAGGGCGTCCGCCAGGCCCTCGGAAACGATCTGCTCCCCGACGGTGACCGTCGCCGGGTCCCAGACGACGCCGCCGGGCGCGTACCGCACGTTGTGGTCGAACTCGTGGACCGCCATCGCCTCCACGCGGTCCAGGTTCTCGGGCGACGGCCAGACGTTCAGGTACAGGTAGCCGGTGACACTGCCGTTCGCGGTGAGGCCGAGCGCCTCGTCGAGGTAGATCCGATCACCGGGATCACCGACGACCAGCAGGACCGTCACCTCGGGGAGGTCGACGCGGCGCAGTGACTCCGCCAGCCGGTCCGCGGCGGTCCGCAGCGCCCGCTCGATCCGGCCCCAGGCGTCCGCGGCGCGGAGCAGCTCGATCGCGTCGAGGCAGGCCTCGGTGTCCCGGTCGAGCGGGAAGCCGGAGGACGCGGCGTGCATCGCCACCAGGTCGACGGGGCCCGGGAAGTACCGGTACATCCCCGCGACGGGCCGCCACATCTCCTCCAGCAGCGCGACGCGCTCCCCCGCCGGGGCGTGCAGGATCGTGTGCATCGCGGCGTACGTGTCCAGGACGGTGATCTTCATGTCCGCGACGGTAGGGCCTCCCCCGACGGGAGGGTCAAGCCGTTTCCCGCGTCGGATGTTCGCAGTAGCATCGGGCCATGACCGCCGCATCCGATCCCGCGTTGCTCACGCTGGAGGACTGGTTCGCCTTGGGGGAGGACGAATCGCTGCGGCGCGCCGAACTGTGCCGGGGGGTACTGGAGGTGTCACCGAGTCCACGTCGCGCGCACGCGCGGGCGATCCGCCGCCTCGCCAATGCGATCGAGGTGCACTTGCCTGCGGGCTTCGACGTCTACGACGAGGTCGACGTGGTCCTGCAACGCACGCCCGCGACGGTGCGCCAGCCCGACGTGATCGTTCTCGCGTCCAGTGTGCCGGATCCGCTCACCGCGGCCGACGTACTCCTTGCCGTCGAGATCCTGTCGCCCGGGTCCCGGCGCACCGACCGCGTGATCAAGCGCGCCGAGTACGCCGCCACCGGGATTCTGCACTACTGGATCGTCGACCTCGACGGCCCGTCCGCCGAGGTCCTCACACTGGTGGACGGCGCGTACGAGGGCCCGACCGTGGCCGACCGCATCGCTGTCGACGGACGCCTCCCCCTCGTCGTCGATCTGTCCGCGCTGCGCTGACCCAGACCCCTGGCCGTCAGGCGTCGTCCAGGCCGAGGTCTGTGGACACCCGCTTCACGGCGTCGAGGGCGTCCGCGAGCGATGCCGCCCAGGACGCCGCGATCTGCAGGCCGGCGGCGTCGTCGAGACGCCAGAACCAGGCGTCTTCGTCGCCCGGCTCGCCGGCCTGCAGGTGCAGGCGGTAGTCGTCCATCGCGGCCTAGGTGTTGAAGTACTTCGCCTCGGGGTGGGTGAGGACGAAGGCGTCGGTGGACTGCTCCGGGTGCAACTGCAGCTCCTCGGACAGCTCCACGCCGATCCGCTCGGGCTGCAGCAGGTCGACCATCTTCGCGCGGTCCTCGAGGTCCGGGCAGGCGCCGTAGCCGAAGCTGTAGCGCGCGCCGAGGTACTTGAGGTCGAAGAAGTCGGTGACCGCCGTCGGGTCCGTGTCGGCGACCTTACGACCGCCGGGCAGGATCAACTCCTGCCGCACCCGCTGGTGCCAGCGCTCCGCGAGCGCCTCCGTGAGCTGAACGCCGATGCCGTGCAGCTCCAGGTAGTCGCGGTAGCTGTTGGCCGCGAACAGCTCGTTCGCGGCGTCGGCGATCGGTTGCCCCATGGTGACCAGCTGGAAGGGCAGCACGTCGACCTCGCCGCGCGCGATAGCGGTCTCGCGGTCGCGGATGAAGTCCGAGATCGCGAGGAACCGGCCCCGCTGCTGCCGCGGGAACTCGAACGAGTACCGCACGGGCGCATCGGGTTCCGGTGACTCCAGCACGTCGATGACGTTGCCGTGGCTCACCGCCGGGAAGTAGCCGTAGACGACGGCGGCGTGGTCGAGGATCTTCTCCGCCTTGAGCTTGTCGAGCCAGTACCGCAGCCGGGGCCGGCCCTCGGTCTCCACGAGTTCCTCGTACGACGGGCCCTCGCCCTTCCGGGCGCCGCGCAGGCCCCACTGGCCGAAGAACAGTGCGCGCTCATCGAGCAGGGACGCGTACTCGCTGATCGCGATGCCCTTGACGACGCGGGTGCCCCAGAACGGCGGGGTGGCAACCTCGAAGTCCAGCGCCACGTCGGAGCGGTCCGGCACCACGACCGGCGCCGCCTCGGCCTTGCGCTTCTCGGCGATACGGCGGCTGCGGGCGTGCCGCTCCTTGCGCTCGCGGGCCTTCTCCGCAGCCGCCAGGGCCTCGGGGCTGTCGGGGTCTGGCCCGTCGCCGCGCTTGAGCGCCATGATGTCGTCCATCAGACGCAGGCCCTCGAAGGCGTCGCGGGCGTAGCTGACCTCGCCCGCGTACACCTCCGCCAGGTCGTTCTCGACGTAGGCGCGGGTCAGGGCAGCGCCGCCCAGCAGCACGGGGTACTTCTCCCCCAGGCCGCGGGTGTTGAGCTCCTCGAGGTTCTCCTTCATCACCACGGTCGACTTCACGAGCAGGCCGGACATGCCGATCACGTCGGCGTGCTTGTCCTCCGCGGCCTCGACGATGGCGGCAATCGGCTGCTTGATGCCGATGTTGACCACCTCGTAGCCGTTGTTGGACAGGATGATGTCGACGAGGTTCTTGCCGATGTCGTGCACATCGCCCTTGACAGTGGCGAGCACGATCCGGCCCTTACCCGCGTCGTCCTCCGACTTCTCCATGTGCGGCTCGAGGTAGGCGACGGCCGCCTTCATCACCTCGGCGGACTGCAGCACGAAGGGCAACTGCATCTGGCCGGAGCCGAACAGCTCACCGACGGTCTTCATGCCGGACAGCAGCGTCTCGTTGATGATCGCCAGCGCAGGCTTCTCCTGCAGCGCCGCGTCCAGATCGGCGTCCAGGCCCTCCCGCTCGCCGTCGACGATGCGCCGCTCCAGCCGCTCGAACAGCGGCAGCTTCGCGAGCTCCTGCGCGCGGGACTCACGCGCACCGGCCGCCGAGACGCCCTCGAACAGCTCCATCAGCTTCGACAGCGGGTTGTAGTCCGGGTCGCCCTGCGACTGCAGCCCGTCGAGGCCGCGGCGGTCGTAGACCAGGTCCAGCGCGGTCTCGCGCTGCACGTCCTCGATCCTGCTCATCGGCAGGATCTTCGACGCGTGCAGGATCGCGGAGTCGAGCCCGGCCTCCGTGAGCTCGTGCAGGAACACCGAGTTCAGCACCTGCCGCGCGGCGGGGTTCAACCCGAACGAGACGTTCGACAGGCCGACGGTGAAGTGCAGGCTCGGGTACTTCGCGTGCAGGATCTTCACGGCCTCGATGGTCTCGAGTGCGTCGCGCCGGACCTCCTCCTGGCCGGTGGAGATCGGGAAGACCAGTGGATCGATGATGACGTCGTCGAGCGACAGGCCCCAGTTGCCGGTGAGGTCGGCGATGAGCCGCTCGGCGATCCGCACCTTCCACTCGGCGGTGCGGGCCTGGCCCTCCTCGTCGATCGTGAGAGCCACGACCGCGGCGCCGTGCGCCACGACCTGCTCCATGATCTTGGTGAACCGCGACTCCGGGCCGTCGCCGTCCTCGTAGTTCACCGAGTTCACGGCGCACCGTCCGCCCAGGTGCTCCAGGCCGGCCCGGATCACCGCCGGCTCGGTCGAGTCGATCATCACCGGCAGTGTCGACGCGGTCGCGAACCGGGACGCCAGCGCCGCCATGTCCGCGGCGCCGTCGCGGCCGACGTAGTCGACGTTGAGGTCGAGCATGTGGGCGCCGTCGCGCACCTGGTCCTTGGCGATGTCGACGCACTTGTCGTGATCGCCGGCCAGCATCGCCTCGCGGAAGGCCTTGGAGCCGTTGGAGTTCGTGCGCTCGGCGATCATCAGGATCGAGCTGTCCTGCGCGAACGGCACCGAGGTGTACAGCGAGCTGACCGCGCTCTCGGTCTCGGGAACCCGCTGCAGGCGCTCGGTTCCGCGCACCGCCTCGGCGACCTGCCGGATGTGCTCCGGGGTGGTACCGCAGCAGCCGCCGACGAAGCTCAGCCCGAACTCGGCGACGAACCCGGACAGGGCCTCCGCCAGCTCCTCCGGAGTGAGCGGGTACTCGGCGCCGTTCTTGCCCAGCACGGGCAGGCCCGCGTTCGGCATGACCGAGACGGGGATCGTCGAATGCCGCGACAGGTGCCGCAGGTGCTCGCTCATCTCCGCCGGGCCGGTGGCGCAGTTGAGCCCGATCATGTCGATGCCCAGCGGCTCCAGCGCCGTGAGCGCGGCACCGATCTCCGAACCGAGCAGCATCGTGCCGGTGGTCTCCACCGTGACGTGCACGATGATCGGGATCCGCCGACCCAACTCCTCCATCGCGGCATGGCAGCCCAGCACCGCGGCCTTCGACTGCAGGATGTCCTGGCAGGTCTCGATGAGGAAGGCGTCGGCGCCACCGTCGAGCATGCCGCGCGCGGCCTCCGCGTACGCGTCGCGGATCACCGCGAACGACGTGTGGCCCAGCGTCGGCAGCTTGGTCCCGGGCCCGATCGAGCCCAGGACGAACCGGGGCGTGCCGTCCGCAGCGAACTCGTCGGCGACCTTCCGGGCGATCGCGACGCCCTTCTCCGACAGTTCCCGGATGCGATCGGCGATGTCGTAATCGCCGAGATTGCTCAGGTTGCAGCCGAAGGTGTTGGTCTCCACCGCGTCGGCGCCGGCGGCGAAGTACGCACGGTGGATCCCCTCCAGCACGTCCGGCCGGGTGTCGTTGAGGATCTCGTTGCAGCCCTCCAGCCCCAGGAAATCGTCCAGGGTCAGGTCCGCTGCCTGCAACATCGTGCCCATCGCACCGTCGCCTATGAGAACACGGCTCGAGGCCGCCTCCAGGAAACTCGACTGCAGCGGCTGCTGATGCGTACGGGTCATAGTCCCAGGGTAGTGGGTGCGGGCAAATCGAATCCGCACGACCGGCGCGTACTCTGATCGAAGTGACGTCCTTCCCGAAGCTCGACCGCCCGGTCCTCATCGCGGCGTTCGAGGGCTGGAACGACGCGGGTGACGCCGCGTCGGGCGCCGTCGAGCACCTCGAACTGACCTGGGACGCCCAGCTCATCACCGAGGTCGACTCCGACGACTTCTACGACTTCCAGGTCAACCGGCCCATCATCAAGCAGGTCGACGGGGTGACCCGGGCCGTCGAGTGGCCGTCGACCACGCTCTCCGTGTGCCGGCCGCCCAAGGCGGACCGCGACGTGGTGCTGCTCCGTGGCACCGAGCCGAACTTCCGTTGGCGCGCCTTCTGCGATCAGCTGCTGTCGATCTTCACCGAGCTGCACATCGACAGCGTGGTGATCCTGGGCTCGCTCCTCGCGGACACCCCGCACACCCGCCCCGTCCCGGTGACCGGCGCCGGCTACGACGCGGAGTCCGCGAAGCGCTTCGGCCTGGAGCAGAACCGGTACGAGGGTCCCACCGGGATCACCGGCGTGCTGCAGGACGCGTGCGTGCGGGCGGGATTCCCCGCCGTCTCGTTCTGGGCCGCGGTGCCGCACTACGTCTCCCAGCCCCCGAACCCGAAGGCCACCGTCGCGTTGCTCCAGCGGGTGGAGCAGGTTCTCGACCTCGCGGTGCCGCTCAACGATCTGCCGACCCGTGCCGAGGCGTGGGAGGCCTCGGTGACGGAGATGACGGAGGACGATGAGGATGTCGCCGACTACGTGCGGGGGCTCGAGGAGCGCGGCGACGCGGAGGCGAAGGACGTCGAGCAGCACATCGACGCCGACGCGATCGCGGAGGAGTTCGAGAAGTACCTGCGCCGGCGGGACCCGGGCACGGGCCCCTAGGCGGGACGGGCGGTTCTAGCCGATCCGCTCGATCGAGACGACCGGCGTGGTGATCCGCCACGTGCGCACGTCCGGATCGTCGGCGGCGCGGACCCAGAACTGGGCCGATTCACCCACCCGGCAGCTCTTGATACCCAGCAGCGGGATGTCCTCCGAGTCGCGGCGCAGCGAGCTGATGCTCCACTGCTCGTCCTCGGAATCACCGCCGATACCGGGAGCGCGCATCAGGGTCATCTCCCCCAGGTCGACCACGTAGGTGGACGTGCGGGTCTGAACGGTCCACACGCCCTCGGTCAGATCCGGGGCCAGCTCGCTGACGGTCCTCACAGGCGCAATATATCGTGTCGCGCTGTCAGGCCGCGGCAGGTACGCCGAGCAGCGCGTCGATCGCCGTCGCCACGGCGGCCGGCGCGCCGGTGTCGGGACCGCCGACGGTGACGGCCTTCTCGGCCCAGGCGTCGATCGCGGCGAGGGCGTGCGGGGTATCCAGATCGTCCGCCAGGTACCGGCGGACGCGGGCGATGACCTCGTCGCCGTCCGGTCCCGAGGACGCCCGGAAAGCGCGGCGCCACAGGTCGAGTCGCGCCAGAGCTCGCTGCAGCACCTCGTCGGACCACGGGCGGTCCTGGCGGTAGTGTCCCTCGAACAGCCCGAGCCGGATCGCGGCGGGGTCGACGCCGGAGCGGCGCAGCTTCGAGACGAAGACGAGGTTGCCGCGGCTCTTGGACATCTTCTCGCCGTCGAGGCCGATCATGGCCGCGTGCACGTAGTGCCGGGCGAACCGCCGCTCGCCGGTCGCGGCCTCGACGTGCGCCGCGGAGTACTCGTGGTGCGGGAAGATCAGGTCGCTGCCGCCGCCCTGGATGTCGAACGTCGCGCCCAGGCGGTTCGCGGCGATCGCGGCGCACTCGATGTGCCAGCCGGGGCGGCCCGGACCCTGCGGCGACGGCCACGACGGTTCGCCGGGCCGCTCGGCGCGCCACAGGATCGGGTCGATGCTGTCGCGCTTGCCGGGCCGCTCCGGGTCGCCGCCGCGCTCGGCGAAGAACGTCTCCATGGTCGCGCGGTCGTAGCCCGACTCGTAGCCGAACTGCTCCGTGGCGTCGGAACGGTAGTAGACGTCCGGGAACTCGGCATCGTCGACGACGTACGCCGATCCGTTGTCCAGCAGCTTGCCGACGTAGTCCACGACCTCGCCGACCGATTCGACGGCGCCGATGTAGTCGCGGGGAGGAATGACCCGGAGCGCCTCCATGTCCTCGCGGAACAGGTCCGTCTCCCGGGCGCCGAGGTCGCGCCAATCGATGCCGTCGCGCTCGGCCCGCTCGAAGAGGGGATCGTCGACGTCGGTCACGTTCTGCACGTAGTGCACCTCGTGGCCGTTATCCCGCAGCACTCGGTTGACCAGGTCGAACGCGAGGTACGTGGCGGCGTGACCGAGGTGTGTGGCGTCGTACGGGGTGATACCGCAGACGTACATGCCGGCCACCGCGCCGGGGTTGACGGGGCGGACCGCCGCGTCGGACGTGTCGTACAGGCGCAGCGGGACCGACGGTCCGGGCACGGTGGGGACGGTGGGGGTCGGCCAGGAACGCATACCCCCACCCTATGCGCACTCATCCGGGCGTGGATTCCGGCCCGGGCCCGGCCGGCGGAGGCCTTCGCGTCGGGCCGCGACGCGGACCGGCGGGGACGGAAGGTGAACGAACGGCCGTCCTACGAGGGACGATCCTGTGCCACACGAACTCTCAGCAAATTCTTGCCCTCGGTTACTAGCGGGTAGCCCGATCTGCCGCCATGCTTTACCCACCATTGAAGGTCCGCTCGTCTCAGGAGGTGAATGTCATGTCCCGCAATGATTTCGAGAACGTCCTCGACAATCTGTTCCCCACCGAGTCCCGCTGGTTCCTGTACTGCCTGCTCGGCGGCATCGCCTTCGCTCTGACCTGGCGTTTCCTGACCGCGGTCCGGCGCCCGGTCGTCGAGCACCCACCGCTCACCGTGGCGGAGATCGCCTGCCTGCGTTCCTGGCAGGCGCCGCTCGTCGCGGCGATGGGCCTGCTCAGGGCGGGTGGGCACCTCGACGCCGACGGTCGCGCCGACCCCGCCCGACCGCTGCCGCCCACCGCGGACGACTTCACCCGGCGCATGCTGCACCGGCTCGACGGCTCGCAGTTCTCCGTGACCCTGCTGCTCCACGACCAGCTGCAGCCCCTGCGAGACCTGGAGGACGGTCTCGCACGGCGGGGCTACCTGCGCACCAGCAGTGAGCGCTGGCGCACCCGGTTCGGTGCGATGCCGCTCGCCGCCGTCGTGGTCGCGGGGGTCCTGTGCACGCCCGTACTGGCCATCACCGGGCGTTATCCGGTAGAGGCGGCGGTCATGTCCTTCCTCGTCCCGTCCGTGCTCACGGCGGTCTTCCTCCTCCCCCCCGCTGGCATCGGCGCCGCGCACCACCCGCGCGGGAAAGCGGCTCCTCGCGGCCGAGCAGGCTCGCGCGAGCTACCTGCGGCCGTCGCTGCGGCCGGCTTTCGGCACCTACGGCGCCGCGGCGGTGGGCCTGTCCGTCGCCCTCTTCGGCACCGCCGCCCTGTGGCAGATCGACCCCCGGTACGCGGCGGCGATGGCCGTTGCGGGCGGGACCGGCAGCGGCGGCTCCGGATCGTCCTGCGGCAGCTCCTTCACCTGCGGCGGATCCTCCTGCAGCGGCGGCGGATCGTCGTGCGGCGGAGGAGGCGGCTGCGGCGGCGGGGGCGGCTGCGGAGGCTGAGCCGCCCCTCTCGGCTCCGACCTGTTCCACGCACCGGCCCTTCAGCAGCGAGGGCGCCGCGGTCTCGCCGATCCACTCACCAGGAGGTGAACGTCATGTCCCGCACCACGCTCGAGCGCGTCCTCGAAACACTCCTGCCCACCGACACCCGGTGGTTCCTGCTCCTGCTCCTCGGCGGCATCGCGTTCGCTCTGGCCTGGCGATTCGTGACCGCGCCCCGTCGGCGCCGCGTCGGCGAACCGCCGCTGACACCCGTCGAGTTGGCGTGCGTGCGGAGCCGGCAGGCCCCCGTCGTCGTGGCGCTGGCCGAGCTGCGCACGGGCGGACACGTGAGCTCGGTACGGCAGATGTCCGGGCCGCCGCTGCCGCGGGACGCCGACCCGTTCGTCCGTGCCGTTCACGCGTACTGCGACGACGTGTCGTCGTACACGGTCAACGAGGTCACCCTCGCGCTGTCGGACGAGCTCGACGCGCTCGAGGAGCGCGTCGCCGCCCGGGGCTACCTGCGCTCCGAGGCGGACCGCTGGCGGATGCGACTCGGCGCCGCCCCGGTGACCGCCGCCGCCGTGGGCGGCGTGATCACGGCCTTCGTGCGCCTCGTCGTGCTGGGGCACCACGAGGTTCCGCTCGTGACCGGGTTCCTGGTGCCGGGACTGATCACGACGATCGTCGTGGCTCCGCACCTGTGGTCCGTCGGACGTGACACCCGCGCCGGGAAGCGACTGCTCCGTGCCGAGAAGGACCGCCTGGAGTACCTCGCGCCCTCCCGGAAGCCCGCCTGGGCGACGTACGGCTCCGCCGCCGTCGGACCGTCCGTGGCCGTCTTCGGCACGGCCGCCCTGTGGCAGTTCGACGGGGCGTTCGCCGAGAACGTCGAGCTGGCCGGCAGCGCCGAGGCCTCCGGTGAGGGCGGCGGGTCGTGCGGGGGCGCCTCCTGCGGCGGCGACGGGGGCGGAGGCTGCGGGGGCTGCGGGGGTTGTGGCGGCTGCGGCGGGTGCGGAGGATGAGCGCCATGACCGGCACCGTCCCCGCCCTCGGACCGCTCGGCCTGGGCTGGCGGCGCGAGATCGCGGGCGTGATCGCCGACCTGCGACCGGGGTTCTGCGAGGTCATCGCCGAATCCGTCCGGATCCGACGGGGCCGCGCCGAGCCCGACCCGCTGCTCGTCGAGCTGCGCGACCGCGGGGTCCCCCTGGTGCCGCACGGCGTCGCGCTCTCGCTGGGCGGGGCCGACGAGCTCGAGCCGGAACGGATGCACCGTCTGACGGCCTGCGCCGAGGCCCTCGACGCTCCCCTGGTCAGCGAGCACATCGCCTTCGTCCGTGCGGGCGGCATCGAGGCCGGGCACCTCCTGCCCGTGCCGCGCACGCGAGAAGCACTCGACGTTCTGGTCCGCAACATCACGCGGATGCAGGACGCCCTGCCGGTACCGCTCGCGGTGGAGAACATCGCCGCGTTCCTGCGCTGGCCCGAGGAGGAGTACACCGAGGCGGAGTTCCTCGCCGCACTGCTGGAGCGCACCGGAGCCCTGCTCGTGCTCGACGTGGCCAACGTCTACGCCAATGCCCTCAACCGGGGCCGCGACCCGCAGGACGAGCTGTCCCGGTTGCCCGTCGACCGGATCGCCTACAGCCACGTCGCCGGCGGGTCCGAGGGCGGCGGCCGCTACCACGACACGCACACCGACCCGGTGAACGCGGGCGTGCTGGCGCTGGTCACGGCGCTGCGGGAACGCGTGGACGTGCCGTTCATGCTGGAGCGTGACGGGCGCTACCCGCCCGCCGCCGAGCTCTTCGACGAACTCGACGCGATCGCCGCGGCAGCGGGTTGCGCGCCGATCACGCAGCACGCGCGGAAAAAGTGAGCATGAGCCTGCGGGAGCGCCAGGAGGCGCTGGTCCGGGCCCTCGTCGCGGACGGTCCCGTGCCCGAGGGCTTCGACCCGGACGAGGTCGCGGCCGCCGGAGCGGTGTGCCGCCACAAGCGCGACGCGCACGCCGCTCATGCGGTGCCGGCGCACCGTCGGCGCTGGTGGCGCGCGCGGCGGGGCTGACCCGGCTCCGTCGTCATGTCCGGGGCGGGACGGCCGAGATCAGAACGGCGGCCACGGGATCGGCCGGCTCGGTGTCGGCAGCGGCATCGCGCCGAGCTCGAGCAGGACCGCCGCCCGCGCGACGAGGGCGTCCTGCTCCTCGTCGGTGATCAGTCCGGTCAGGTCCGGAGGGGCTGCCCGGAAGGACTCGACGTCGGCGAGCAGCTCGTCGCCGACGGGCCGCCCGGACCAGCCCCACAGCACCGTGCGGAGCTTCGGCGCGGCGTGCAGGCAGATGCCGTGGTCGACGCCCTGGACGCGGCCGTCCGGGCCGGTGAGCACGTGGCCGCCCTTGCGGTCGGCGTTGTTGATGAGCACGTCGAGCACGGCCAGGCGGCGCAGCCGCGGGTCGTCGGCGTGCGCGAGTGCGACCTCGGCGATCCCGTCCGGCGCGTCCGCATCCTCGACGTAGCCGGTGAAGACCTTGAGATAGCCGTCGGGCACCCCGTCGAGCGGGAACAGGTCGATGAGCTCCGGGCTGTCGTCCGGTTCGACGACCCACCGTTGCACCATCCCCGGGCCGAGCGGGCCGTCGCGCAGCACGGTCTCGGGGATGAGGCCCCAGCCGAGCGCCTCGGACACCCGGTACGAGGCGACCTCGCGGCCGGCGAGCGTCCCGTCGGGGAAGTCCCACAGCGGCACCTCGCCGCGGATCGGCTTGTAGACCGCGCGCTCCCCCGTGTCGCCGAGATCGCACAGGAGGGTGGCGTTGGAGGCGCTGGTGATCCGGCCGAGGATCGTCAGGTCTGCGCTCTCGAG
This sequence comes from Tsukamurella tyrosinosolvens, assembly GCF_900104775.1. Taxonomy (NCBI): domain Bacteria; kingdom Bacillati; phylum Actinomycetota; class Actinomycetes; order Mycobacteriales; family Tsukamurellaceae; genus Tsukamurella; species Tsukamurella tyrosinosolvens. Next base: position 2,348,542 of record NZ_FNSA01000003.1, on the reverse strand, counting down.
GTCCACCGTGAGATCCACCTATTCGTCCTCGGCGCCGAAGGCGGAGCCACGGCGATAGCCGTTGAGGCGCACACACATGTGCCCGTCGGCATCGAGCGGTTCGCCGCACAGCGGGCACGCCGGACGACCGGCGCCGAGCACCTTCTCGGAGCGGTTCGCGAACTCGCGCGCCGCGACGGGCGTGAGGAAGACGCGGACCGCGTCGGGTCCCTCCTCGGCGTCGTCGGCCAGCACCACGGACTCGTCGAGCTCCTGCTCGGTGATCGCGAGCAGCTCGATGACCACCGCCTTCTCCTCGGAGTCCCAGCCGAGGCCCATGGTGCCGACACGGAACTCCGCGTCGACGGGCATCACGAGCGGCTGCAGGTCGGTGACCGGCGTGTCGGCGCCGGGCATCGCGGTGCCGAAGCGGCGGGCCACCTCGTCGAGCAGCGCGGCGATCCGCTCGGCGAGCACCTCGACCTGTTGCTTCTCCAGGAGCACCGAGACGATGCGGGATTCGTGCACGGCCTGCAGGTAGAAGGCACGATCGCCGGGCTGCCCGACGGTGCCCACGACGAACCTGTCGGGGGTGCGGAAAACATGGACGGAGCGGCTCATGCCTCGCCTCCCACCGTGGCCTCCTTGGCTGGACGTTTGGGCAGCGTGACGCTACCGGACGAGTTGACGCACTGCACGAGCGGGCGCGCCGGCCCGTAGGTCACGACGGACACCGACGCCGGCGCGACGAACAACCGCTGGAACTGGTCGAGGTGCGTGCCGAGCGCGTCGGCGACGACGGCCTTGATGACGTCGCCGTGGCTGCACGCGACCCACACGGCGCCGGGGCCGTGCTCCTCGGTGAACCGGCGGTCGGCCTCACGGATGGCCGCGACGGCGCGGGCCTGGACGTCGGCGAGGCCCTCCCCGTCCGGGAAGACCGCCGCGGACGGCTGCTGTTGCACGACCTTCCACAGCGGCTCCTGCAGGAGGTCCTTGATCGCCCTGCCGGTCCACGCGCCGTAGTCGACCTCGACGAGCCGGTCGTCGACCTCGGGCGTGAGGCCGTGCGCGGCGGCGAGCGGTGCGAGGGTCTGCTCGCAGCGCAGGAGCGGGGAGCGGACGGCCGCCACCAGGTCGACGTCGGCGAGGCGGCCGACGAGGTCGGCGGCTTGGGCGCGGCCGGCGTCGTCGAGCGCGACGCCCTCGGCCCGGCCCGCGAGCACCCCGGAGGTGTTCGCGGTCGAGCGGCCGTGGCGCAGCAGGATCACGGTCATGTTCCCGAGTCTATGCGTGCGCGCCACGTACACTATTTCAAAGTCTTGGCGCACCGTCGTGGATGGGACCCGGGGTGCGCATCGTCGAAGGAGGAGCGATGACACTTCCCCCGCCGTCGCACGGGCCGACCGGATCCTGGTCGCCCGCGCGGAACCCCGTCGACGGGCCGGTCCAGGCCCCGATTCCACCGTTGCGGCCGGGTGAGCCTGTCCGCGTGTACGGCCCGCCGTTGCCGCCCGAATCGGGCACCGACGTCCTCTTCGGCGCGTTCTGGCCCGACCGCGACGTGCCAGTGCGGCCGGCTCTGCTGGCGGGGGCGATCGTGGTCGGCGTGCTCGCGGCGGTGCTGCTCCCCGATCACGGCGTCACGTCCGTGGCCGGCCTCCTGGTGGCCGCGGCGCTGCTGCTCGCGCCGCTCACGTTCGCCAGGAACCGGCGCTCGCCCTTCACGTGGGCGGTGGGCGCGATCGCGGCCGGCCTGACGTCGCTTCTGGTCCTGCGGGCCGCGGGATGGCTGGCCGCCCTGGTGGTGCTGGCCCTAGTGCCGCTGGTGTTCTCGGCGCTCTCGGGGGCGCGGACGGTGCGCGACATCGCCGTCAGCGCCGCGCTCTGGCCGCTGTCGCTGCTCCGGGCCGCGCCCTGGGCAAAGCGCACCGTCGGCACGGTCCGCCGGCTGCCGATCGGCTGGCCGGTGCTGCGGACCCTCGCGCTGTGCGTCGCCGCGCTCGTGGTCTTCGGCGCGCTGTTCGCGACGGGCGACGCGGTCTTCGGGTCATGGGTGCAGGCGCTGCTCCCCCGGTTCGACGGCGACGAACTCTTCGGGCGGGCGGCGCTCGCGGCGGTCGTCACCGTGCTCGCCGTCGGCATCGGGTACACCGCGATCAACCCGCCCGGCCGCGTTCTCGGTCCCACACCGTTCGCGGACCGGCGCGCGCTCAAGCGGTTCGAGTGGCTCGCACCCCTCGTGGTCGTCATCGCCATGTTCGCCGGTTTCGTCGCGGCGCAGGCCACCACCTTGTGGGCCGGCCACGACTACGTCCAGCGCACCGCGGGCGTCACCTACGCCGAGTCGGTGCACAAGGGATTCGGCCAGCTCACCGTCGCGACGCTCCTCGCGCTCGTCGTCGTGGGGCTGACCTGGTGGGCGGCACCGCGGGAGACGCGCTCCGATCGGCTCGCGCTGTCCGTCGCGCTCGGGACGCTGTGCGCCCTCGCGCTCGTCGTGGTCGCCTCCGCGCTGTACCGGATGCACGTCTACCAGCAGGCCTACGGCTTCACGGTGCTGCGGCTCGTGGTCGACGCCTTCGAACTGTGGATGGGACTCCTGCTGATCCTCACCGCGCTCGCGGTCGCACTGCGCGCCGTGGCGCAGCTGCCCCGGGCCGCGGTGTGCTCAGCGGCGCTCGTCCTGTTCGGTCTCGGCGTGATGAATCCGGAGGCGTGGGTCGCCGAGCACAACGTCGAGCGGTTCCGGGAGTCCGGCAAGGTCGACGTCGACTACCTCGCCACCCTCGGCCCCGACGCCCGACCCGCGATCGCCCAGCTCCCGCCCGACCTCGCGCAGTGTGCCGTCCGGCCGCGGTTCTCCGACGACCGGTCCTGGCTCGACTGGAACCTCGGCCGCAGCCGCGCCGACGCCGTGACGATCGAATCCAAGCGCGACACGGACGCGTGCGGGGACGGGCGTTCGACGACGCGGTGACCCGTCAGGCCGCCACGGTGACGCGCACCAGCTCGACGGCGGCGGCGACGGCACCGTCGGAGGCGGGGAGCAGCGGGAGGCGCACGGCGGGCGTGGCGATCCGGCCCTGCGCGGCGAGGACGCCCTTGATCACCGTCGGGTTGGGCTCGGCGAACAGGGCGGCGGACAGGCCGGCGAGCGCGCCGCCGATGACGCGGGCCTCCTCGAGCCGGTGCTCGCGCCACGCCGCGAGCAGTGCCGCGAACTCCCCTGCCGCGACGTTCGCGCTGGCCGAGATGGCACCGTGCCCGCCGAGCGCGAGCACCGCGGCGGCGAACGGATCGTCGCCCGCCAGGACCGAGACGGCGCCCGGAGTCGACGTGTTGATCGCGGCCAGCAGCCGCACCGTCGTCTCCGTGACGGCGCCCGCGGCGTGCTTGAACCCGCCCACTCCATCGATGGCGGCGAGGTCGAGGAGCGTGTCGAGCGAGAGCGTGCGACCGGTGCGCTGCGGGATGTCGTAGACGATCAGGGGCACCGGGCTCGCGGCGGCGATCCGGCGGTAGTGCTCGACGACGCCCGCCTCGGACGGCCGCGTGTAGTACGGGACAACGACGAGCGCGAAGTCGGCCCGCGGGTCGATCCCGCCGAGGGCGTCGGCGGTGTCGGCGGTGGCGTTGCTGCCCGCGCCGACGGTGAAGACGGCGCGGTGCTCGGTGCAGACGCCGCCGATCCGGTCGATCACCGCGACCCGCTCCGCGGGGGTCAGGGTCGCGGGCTCGCCGGTGGTGCCGAGCGCGACCAGGCCGTCGGCACCGTCGGCGAGGGTGTCGTGGGCCAGGCGCTCGAGCGAGGCGAGGTCGACGGTGCCGTCGGCGGCGAAGGGAGTGACGAGCGGGACGTGGAGGCCGGTGAGCTGCATGGTCTCAGGTTCCGGCACGATGAGCGGAAGGTCCAGCGCGAGATCGCGATGTCGAGCGTAAGCTGAGCTGATGCTCGATGTGCACCGCCTGCGGCTCCTCCGCGAACTCTCCCTGCGCGGCACCATCGCGGCCGTCGCGCAGGCGCTCGACTACACGCCGTCGGCCGTCTCGCAGCAGCTCGCGACGCTGGAGAAGGAGGCCGGGCGGCCGTTGCTGGAGCGCACCGGGCGCAGCGTCCGGCTCACCGAGGCGGGCCGCATCCTTGTCGGCCACGCGGACGCGGTGCTCGAACGACTGGAGCGCGCCCAGGCGGAGCTCGACGCGCTCGGCACCGAGGTGGCCGGCGAGCTGCGGATCGGCGCGTTCAGCTCCGCGATGCGGACCGTCGTCACCCCGGCGCTCCTGCGGCTCTCGCGCGACCATCCGCTGCTCCGGGTGCGGGTCACGGAGATCGACCCCGCCACGGCACCCGAGGAACTGCGCTCACGGCGGCTGGACGTCGCGCTGATCCAGAGCTACGACTGCCTCCCCGCTCGTGACGAGCCCGCGCTCGATACCGAGCCGCTGTTCGACGAGGCCGTGCACCTCGCGACCCGCCGCGACCGGCCCCGCGCGCTCGCGGACTGCGCCGAGGAGCGGTGGATCTCCGGAACCGTCGGCACGCTGTGCGACGACGCCACCGTCCGGACCTGCGAGAACGCGGGCTTCACCCCGCGGGTGCGGCACCGCACCGACGACTTCGCCGCCGTGCTGGCGCTCGTCGAAGCCGGGCAGGGCGTGGCCGTGATCCCCGAGCTCGCGGCCGTCGACGTGCCCGAGAACGTGCTGCTCACCCCGCTCGACGTCGCGCGGCACACCGCGCTGGCCTATCGGCGCGGCGCGGCGCGCGACCCCCTCATCGGGGCGGCGCGGACGGCGCTCACGTCGCGCTGATGACCCCGCCCCAGAGCAGGCCGAGCACGAGGAAGCCGACCGCGATCCGGTAGCCCACGAACCAGTTCAGCGAGTGCTTCGCCACGAAGTTGAGCAGCCAGGCGATCGCCGCGTAGCCCACGATGAACGCGATCACCGTCGCGACCAGCAACTGCGGCCCCGAGGCGTGCAGCCCCTCCCCGGCGGGCTTGAAGGCGTCCGGGAGGCTGAACAGGCCCGACGCCGTGACCGCGGGGATCGCCAGCAGGAAGGACAGGCGCACCGCCGCCTCGCGCTGCAGACCGAGGAACAGGCCCGCGCTGGACGTCGCGCCCGAGCGGGAGACGCCGGGGATCAGCGCCAGGCACTGTGCCAGGCCCATGAGGATGCCGTCGCGGGCCGTGACCTGCTCCAGCGAGCGCTGCCGGTTCGCGTACACCTTCGAGCTCACGTACTCCGCGGCGAAGATCACGATCGAGAAGACGATGAGCATCGTCGCGACCAGGTACAGGTTCCGGGCGGCCGTGCGGATCTCGTCCTTGAACAGGTAGCCGAGCACCCCGATCGGGATCGTGCCGATGATCACGTACCAGCCGATCCGGTAGTCCACACCCCGCTCGCCCGCGTCGAACAACCCACGGAACCACGCCACCACGATGCGATAGATGTCGCGGGCGAAGTAGATCAGGACCGCCGCCTCGGTGCCCAGCTGCGTGACCGCGGTGAACGAGGCGCCGGCATCATCGCCGAACCAGAGCTCCGACACGATCCGCAGGTGCCCCGAGGACGAGACGGGGAGGAACTCCGTCAATCCCTGCACCAAGCCGAGCACGATCGCCTGCAACCACGTCATGTCCACCCGGGCAGGCTACCGGCCTGAGCCGGGACGGGCCCGGGGCGGTAGTTTCGAGGGATCATGACCCGCACCTTCGCCTCCCGGATCGCCGCCCTCACCGTCGTCGCAGCGGTCGCCCTCACCGGCTGTTCCACGACGCCCGCCCGCGAGGACCGGCCCACGATCGTCCCGGCGCAACCCGCTGTCGCGCCCGAGCCCACGGTGCCTCCCGCCGGCGTGGTGGCACCCGCCGCTGCGGGCGAGGGCCTCGCCTTCGACCCGGTCGGCCGGCGGCTCGCCGCGATCGAGGGGAACGAGGTGGTGCAGTACCGGGTCGACGGCGGCCTCGCGGTAGCAGCTCGGGCGACGCTGTCGGCGCGTCCGAGCCAGGTCGTCGCCAACCACGACGGCGGATTCCTCGTCGCGGCCGGGAAGCAGGTGGTCGTACTACCGCGCGACGGCGGAGCCGACGGCGCCGTCACGGTCGGACGCAAGACCTTCGACGTCGACGGTGAGGTCCTCACGGTGGCGCCGTACGGCGCGGACGGTGCCTCCGTGCTCGCAGGCACCTCCGACGGACGGATCGTCGCGCTCGGGGATTCGCCGAACCCGAAGACCATCACCGGGCCCGTCGAGGCGAGCAGGATCCTCGTGCACGGCTCCGACGTGGTGGTCGTGGACCGGCTGCAGTCGTCGATCACCGAGGTCGATGTGGCGGGCGGCAAGATCGGCAAGGGCCTGCGGGTGGGTCGCGGCATCACGAACGCGTCCATCGCGCCGGACGGCCGGGTCTTCGCCGTCGACACCGGCAAGAACCAGGTCATCGGCTACACCGCCGCGCCGCTGATGGAGCGCTTCCTGTACCCGGAGGCGGGTTCCCCGTGGGCGGTCGACTACGACGCGACCGACAAGCTGATGTGGGTCACGCGCACCGCGACGAACGAGGTGGTCGGCTACGCACTGAGCTCCGGCATCCCCGAACAGCGCAAGGTGTACCCCACCGTCCGGCAGCCCAACTCGATCGCGGTGGACGCGAAGACCGGCACGCTGTACGTGCAGTCGGCGACGGGCGCCGGCATCCAGGCGATCCCGACGCGTTAGGGAACGGACATTGACCAGCGGCACCCGGAGCGCCCCCGACGAGGACGAGTACGATTTCCTGCCGTTGCGATTGCCGCGGGAGGTCTCCCGGGTGACCGCGGCGATGCGGCTGACCATCGAGGCCGAGTTCGGCGGGTGGGAGCTGTCCCGCGTGCGGCTGTACACCGACGGTTCGCGGCGGGTCCTGCTGCGCCGCAAACGCACGAAAACGTCCGGCATGTTGCCGCCGGACGCCACGAAGGGGTTGTGAGCACCATGTCGGCGATGTCCCAGGCGATCTACCGTTCGCTCCTGAACGTGATGTTCCTCGTCTCGCCCGAGCGGATCCACCACTGGGTCTTCGGCCTGATCCGGGGCACCACCGCGGTCCCGCCCGTCCGTGCCGGGATCCGACGGGGCCTCGCGTACCGGGATCCGATCCTCGAGCAGACCGTCTTCGGCGTCCGCTTCCCCGCGCCCGTGGGCCTGGCCGCCGGCTTCGACAAGAACGCGCGCGCCGTGAACGGCTGGGGCGCGCTGGGCTTCGGCTTCGCCGAGATCGGCACCGTCACCGCCCACGCGCAGCCCGGCAACCCGACGCCCCGCCTGTTCCGGCTCCCCGCCGATCACGCCCTGATCAACCGGATGGGCTTCAACAACTACGGCGCGGGCGCCGCCGCGAACGAGCTGCGCAAGCGCGACGCCGGTCCGACCGCGGTGCCGATCGGCGCGAACATCGGCAAGACGAAGGTCACGCCGCTCGAGGGCGCCGCCGACGACTACCGCGTCAGCGCCATGCTGCTCGGCCCGCTGGCCGACTTCATGGTCGTCAACGTCTCCTCCCCCAACACCCCCGGCCTGCGCGACCTGCAGGCCACCGAGTCACTGCGCCCGCTCCTGCAGGCGGTGCTCGACACCGTGACCGTCCCCGTGCTCGTGAAGATCGCCCCGGACCTCGCCGACGAGGACGTCGACGCCGTCGCCGACCTGGCCCTGGAGCTGGGGCTCGCCGGCATCGTCGCCACCAACACCACGATCAGCCGCGCGGGCCTGGCCACGCCGGACGCCGAGGTCGAGGCCATCGGCGCGGGCGGCCTCTCCGGCCGCCCCGTCAAGGCGCGCTCGCTGGAGGTGCTGCGGCGCCTCGCCGCCCGCGTCGGCGACGATCTGGTGCTGATCTCCGTCGGCGGCATCGAGACCGTCGACGACGTCTACGAGCGCATCCGCGCCGGCGCCTCGCTGGTGCAGGTCTACACCCAGTTCATCTACGGCGGCCCCGCGTGGACCCGGACCGTGCACAAGGAGCTGGCCGCACGGCTGCGCGCCGACGGCTTCGCCTCGATCTCCGAGGCCGTCGGCGTCGACCGCTGACGCCCCATCGCACGACGAAGGCCGCGCCCGGGACTCCCGGACGCGGCCTTCGTCTACTTCGTTACGGCATCAGACCTGCGCGTACGTGGCCGTGATGGAGCCGCGGGCGATCGCGGCGCCGAACAGGTTGAAGCCCAGGTAGGCGGGCGTCGCCGTCGCCGGCAGGTCCAGCTTCTCCACGCCGAGCGCGTGCACGACGAAGATGTACCGGTGCGGGCCGTGGCCGGCGGGCGGCGCCGCGCCGACGTAGCGCGGCAGGCTCGCGTCGTTGTTGAGCGTCAGCGCGCCCTCCGGGAGCGAACCGGGCGCACCGTCGCCCGCGCCGGCGGCGAGCGAGGTGACGGAAGCGGGGATGTTCGCGACGGCCCAGTGCCAGAACCCGGAGGCCGTCGGGGCATCCGGGTCGTAGCACGTGACGGCGTAGGACTTGGTGCCTGCGGGCGCGCCGCTCCAGGACAGCTGGGGCGAGACGTCCTCGCCGCCCGCGCCCATGATCCCGCTGCGGTGCGCGACGGGCAGCTCGGCACCGTCGACGATGCTCTCGGAGGTGACGGTGAGCGCGGGCAGGGCCGGCAGCCCCGCGTACGGATCGAACGGAACGGTCATCTCGAATCCTCTCGTGTTGCGCGGTTCTCGGGGTTCTAGGAGTTCATCAGGAAGTGCTCGAAGACCTGCGTGCCGAATTTCAGCGCGTCGACGGGCACCCGCTCGTCGACGCCGTGGAACAGCGCCGCGAAGTCGAGTTCCTCGGGCAGCTGCAGCGGCGCGAAGCCGAAGCAGCGGATCCCGAGCTTGGCGAAGGCCTTCGCGTCGGTCCCGCCGGACAGCATGTACGGCACGGTGCGGCCGTGGGCGTCGAACGCGAGGATCGCGTCGTTCATCGCGTCCACGAGGTCACCGTCGAACTGGGTCTCGTAGGAGTCGAGCTTGGTGATCCACTCGCGCTCGATGTCGGGGCCCAGGATCTCGTCGAGTTCCTTCTCGAACGCGGCCTGCCGGCCGGGCAGGACGCGGCAGTCGATGACGGCCTCGGCGGTCTGCGGGATCACGTTCGCCTTGTAGCCGGCCTTGAGCATGGTGGGGTTCGCGGTGTCGCGGAGCGTCGCGCCGACGATGCGGGCCAGCCCGCCGATCTTGGCGAGCTGCCCCTCGAGGTCGGGCCCGTCCAGGTCGATGTCGATCGTCGACTCCCGGTCGAGGGCGCGCAGGAAGGCGATCACGCTGTCGGTCAGAACCAGCGGGAACGTGTGCCGGCCGAGACGGGCGACGGCCTCCGACAGGAGGGTGACCGCGTTGTCTTCGTGCACGAACGATCCGTGTCCGGCCCGCGCCTTCGCGGTCAGCCGCATCCAGCACATGCTCTTCTCGGCGGTCTCCACGAGGTACAGGCGCTTCTTGTCGCCCGACGGGGTGTCGACGGTCAGCGAGAAGCCGCCGACCTCGCCCACGGCCTCCGTGACGCCCGTGAACAGCTCCGGCCGGTGCTGCACCAGCCAGTGCGATCCCCACGTGCCTCCGGCCTCCTCATCGGCCAGGAACGCGAACATGATGTCGCGGGGCGGGACGGTGCCGGTCGATTTCAACTGCCGCGCCAGCGCCAGCATGATGCCGCACATGTCCTTCATGTCGACCGCGCCGCGGCCCCACACGTAGCCGTCCTCCACGGCGCCGGAGAACGGGTGCACGCTCCAGTCGGCGGGCTCCGCGGGCACCACGTCGAGGTGGCCGTGCACGAGCAGGGTGCCGCGCCGGGGGTCGGCGCCCTTGAGGGTGGCGAAGACGTTGCCGCGGCCGGGCTGCCCGGACTCGACGTACTCCGTCTCGTAGCCGACCTCCTCCAGCCGGGCCTGGACCCAGCGGGCGCATTCGGCCTCCCCCTTGGTCGTCTCGAGCTCACCGGTGTTGGAGGTGTCGAATCGGATGAGGGCGCTCACGGTCTCGACGACCTCGTCGAGCGCGTTCACTGCAGTAGCCACACCCATATGAGTACCACGGACCGCCGGACGGATCGTCGCGCCCGCGGGTGTCCCGACGTGGCGATTTGGTTTCGCGGGCGCGCGTGGATTACTGTGAACGAGCTTCCCAGCGCGGGTGGCGGAATGGCAGACGCGCTAGCTTGAGGTGCTAGTGTCCTATTAACGGACGTGGGGGTTCAAGTCCCCCTCCGCGCACAGAACGAGAACCCCGGCCCCGGCCGGGGTTCTCGTCTTTCTACTGCACGGGCTGCGGCGCCAGCACGATGCGGTGCGTCGGCTCCCACAGGACGTCGTCGTGCAGCGACAGGAAGCTGTACTCCAGCTTCTCGGTGCCGTCCGATTCGTCCAACCTGAGTCCTGAGAGCCGCCCCGCGGCCAGCAGGCGGCCCTCCGCGTCGAAGATCCGCGCGTCACGATCGGTGATGGCGTCGTAGTCCGCGTGGAAGGCCTCGTACAGTTCGCGTCCGGTGAACGTGTCCATACCCTCATGGTGCGCCCGTTCGCGCCGGGCCGCGACGGATTCCGCGGCGTACCGGACATTCGGAACAGTTCCTCCGAACCTGTCCCCGCGCCACCGGGAGCGGAGCACGACGGCGCACCGTCTGGCAGTCTGACGATGTGCCCCAGTCGATCGAGCCCGCCCGCCTCCGCAAGCTCCGCGACATCACGCCCGTCACCCGGTTCGGTGTCGGCGGTACCGATCTGGGCATCGCGTGCCGGGTCGACGACGAAGTGCTCTACGTCTTCGGCGACACCTTCGAGGGGCTGAGCATCGGCGCCGGCGAATGGCGCTCCCCCGTCGGCCTGTTCGGCGACCGCAACGGGGTCATGAGCCGGCCCGCCGGCCCCGACCCGGACCGCGCCCGGCAGTTGCTCGACTACTCGCACGACACGGGACTGTTCACCACGATCCTGCCGACGACGTGCATCCGGGTCGACGGGGTCCTCTTCCTGCACACGATGACCATGCAGAGCCTCGACACCGTCGTGCAGACCGGCCTGTGGCGCAGCGACGACGGTGCCGCCACCTGGCGCGAGGTGGCCCAGTACAACGCGGGGCACGCGGACGGCGCCTGGTGCATGTGGGCGCTGTGTCCGGCGCCGGACGGCTACACGTACAACGTCTCCACGGGCGGCCTCACGCGCGACAAGGGGCTGCGGCTGCACCGCATGCGCACCGAGACCCTCGGAACTCTCCGCAAGGGCGTCAACGTCGAGTGGGAGTCGTGGGGCTGGCGGCAGGACACGGGGTGGGCGTGGGGCAATCCACCGACGGATCTGGTGCTGGGCCAGGGCTACGGCGAGCTGAGCCTGTCGATCGTCGAGGGCACGTGGGTGCTGACGTACTTCGACGCCGCGGGGTACCGGATCGCCGCGCGCTTCGCCGACCGGATCGACGGCGTCTGGTCCGAGCCGGTGACCCTGCTGCAGGGATCCTCCTGGCAGGACGAGGACCACGCCGCGGGGCGGGTCGCACAGCTGTACGGCGGCTACCTCGTCCCCGGTTCGACGCTGGCATCGGCGCGGCTGGTCGTCTCGCAGTGGAACACCGCGGTCGGGCATCCGTACAAGTCGATGATGTTCACCGGCGCGCTGCGCCGGCCCTGATCCTCAGCCGTCCTCGGCGAGCCGTTCCTCGATGAACCGCACCGTCTGCTCGATCAGTGGGCGCAGCGACTCCTGCACCTCGTCGTCCGAGAGCGGCCGGCCCAGGATGACGGCGCCGAGCTGCGGAATCATGAAGGGAGCGGCCTGCAGGCCGATGGCGACGTAGAGCGCGATCGCCGCGCGGAGGTCGTCGGTCCCGCCGGTCACCGCGCGCAGCCGCTCCACCTTGCGGCGGTAGAACTCCCGCCGGCCGTCACTGAAGGGCGGCACCTCCCCCGCGTCGGCGTCGTAGTGCAGGGACTCCCACATGAGCAGGCGCACCAGCTCGGGGTCGCGGCGGTGGTGATCGTAGGCCGCCATGACGTGCTCGGTGAGGGTCTGGCCCTCGAGGAACGGGCTGTGCTCGACGTGCTCGGTGAGCGCCTTCGCCATGACGATCTCGAACAGCCCCTCCTTGCTCCCGAAGTAGCCGTAGATCCGCTCCTTGTTGACGCCGGCCTCGGCGGCGATCCGGGCGACGCGCGCACCGTCGAAGCCCCGCCGGGTGAACTCAGTGCGGGCGGCGGCGATGAGCGCCTCGCTGGTGGGCGTCGATTCGTATCCGGCGGCGTCGGTCACGGTCGACAGACTACCGCCAACCGTCCGGTTGACCCGCCAACCGTGCGGTTGGTACGTTCCCGGCATGACGACGACCACCCGCTCCGGCACCGCCCGCCCCGTCCTGATCCGCACCGGTGTCATCACCGCCCTCGGCGCGCTGCCGATCGTCGGGCAGCTCTACGTCGTCCTGCCGCTCGCAGCCGAGATCGGGGCGCTACCCGGCGCTTCCGGCTCCACGCCAGCGCTCGCCAGCACCGCCTTCGCCCTGGTCTACGCGGTGGGCATCCTCGCGCTCGGCCCCCTCGCCGACAGCCTCGGAGCCCGGCGCCTCATGGTGGCGAGCGCGGCCGCGACCGCGATCGTCACGGCCCTCACCGCGTTCGCTCCGTCGGCGTCGTGGTTCCTCCTCGGCCGCGCCGCTCAGGGACTCGCCGCCGCGGCGTTCACCCCGGCCACGCTCGCCTACATCGCGCGCACCGCACCCGTGTCGGCGCGCGTCCTGCTCAACACGGCCGCGATCGGCGCCGGCCTCGCGTCCGCCGTCGTCAGCCAGGTCGCGGCGCAATTGATCGCGCCGGCGGCCGGGATCACGGGAGTCCTCCTCACGTTCGCCGGTGCCGCCGCGGCCGCCGCCCTCGCGGTGCGGGCGTTGCTCCCCGGCGATGACGCCCCCGTGGGCGAACGACCGTCGCCCACCGCCGTGCACCGCGCGATCCCCGGCCTGCTCGCCCGGCCCCGGCTGGTCCTCCTCTACTGCACGGGCCTGACCTTCCTCAGCGTCCTCGTGGCGCTCTACGCCGCGCTCGCGGCGGACGGCCGGTGGACCGCCACGACGCTCCTCGCGCTGCGCGCCGGCTCGCTCCCGGCGGTGATCGTCGCGGGCGTCCTCACGCTGCGCCTGGGCGGCATCCCGCCGCGCACGCGGATCCTGTCCGCGGTCACCCTCGCCGTCGCCGGTGCGCTGCTCTGCGCCACGGGCGCGACGGTCGCGGTCGGCGCGGGCCTGTTCCTGCTCGTCGGCGCGATCGCGCTCGCCGCACCCTCCGTCGTCGCGGAGGTGACGCGGCTGGGCGCCCCCGCGATCGGTGCCGCCGCCTCGCTCTACACCGTGGCCATCTTCGGCGGCGCGAGCCTGGGCGCGCCCCTCGACGCCCTTCTCGGCGGCGGGCTCACGACCGTGGCGCTCGGTGGCGCGGCGGTCCTCGCCTTCGGCGGACTGACCGCGGCGATCGCCACCCGCGACTGACCAGAACATGTTCTAATCCGGGGATGGAGGACGCCTTCGCCCCCGCCCGGCTCGGCCCCGTCGACCTGCGCAACCGGATCGTCAAGGCCGCGACCTTCGAGGGCCGCACCCCCGAGGCCCTCGTGACCGACGATCTCATCGACTTCCACACCGAGTTCGCCCGCGGCGGCGTCGGCATGACGACGGTGGCGTACTGCGCCGTAGCACCGGAGGGTCGCACCGAACGCCGCCAACTGTGGATGCGCCCCGAGGCCGTTCCCGGCCTGCGCCGGCTCACCGACGCCGTCCACGCCGAGGGCGCCGCGATCTCCGCGCAGCTGGGACACGCGGGGCCCGTCGCCGACGGGGCCCAGCACCGGCGCCCGGTGACGCCGAGCCGGATGATCAGCCCGCTGGCGCTGCGCCCGACCCTCCGTCCGGACGTCACGCACATCCGCGCGCTGGTCCGGGCGCACGCCGACGCCGCACTGCTCGCCGAGGAGGCCGGGTTCGACGCCGTGGAGCTCCACTTCGGGCACAACTACTTGATCAGTGCCTTCCTCAGCCCGCTGCTCAACCGTCGCCGCGACGCGTACGGAGGCGATCTCGCGGGCCGCGCACGCCTCGCCCGCGAGGTCGCGGAGGCGGTACGCGGCGCGGTCGGCGGGCGCCTGGCCGTGACCGCCAAGCTCAACATGACCGACGGCGTACCCGGTGGGCTGAGCCCCGACGACGCCCTCCGTACCGCCCGCTGGCTCGAGTCCGACGGCACGCTCGACGCGCTCGAGCTCACCGCCGGCAGCTCGCTGCTGAACCCGATGTACCTGTTCCACGGCACGCCGCCGCGGCGCGAGTTCGCCGCCGCGTTCCCCAGCCCCGCGCTCCGGGTCGGGTTGCGCGCCGCCGGCCCCGTCTTCCTGCGGGAGTACCCGTACCGGCCCGCCTACCTGCTCGGTCTCGCGCGGCGCTTCCGGGCCGCACTGACGATGCCGCTGGTCCTGCTCGGCGGGATCGCCGAGCGCGCCGCGGTGGACCGGGCCATGGCCGAGGGCTTCGAGTTCGTGGCGATGGGCCGCGGCCTGCTCCGCACGCCCGATCTGGTGCGACGCATGCGGGAGAACCCCGTCGAGCCGGACCGCTGCACCCACTGCAACCTGTGCATGCCCACCATCTACACCCGCACCCACTGCCCCGTCGCCGAGGCGGGCTGAGCCTCAGGCGATGCCGGGCACCTCGGTCGCGGCGAAGTCGGCGAGGGCCTCGGTGACGATCTGCGGGACGTCGCCGGTGACGTTGACGGTGACGCCGAACTCGTCGTCGTCCAGCGGCTCGAGGATGCTCAGCTGCGACTCCAGCATCCCGGCCTTCATGAAGTGCCCGGCGCGGCTCTCCATGCGCTGCTGCAGCAGCTCCTCGTTGCCGGTGAGGAACACGAAGTAGACGCTGGCCCCCGCCGCGCGGATCCGGTCCCGGTACACCCGCTTGAGGGCCGAACAGGCCACCACCGTGGGCCGGTCCGCGATCATCTCGTCGCGCAGGTAGGCACCGATGGTGCCGAGCCAGGGCCACCGGTCCTCGTCGGTGAGCGGCTGACCGGCGGCCATCTTGGCGCGGTTCGCCTCGCTGTGGAAATCGTCGCCGTCGGCGAAGCCCCGGCCCAGGCGGGCGGCCAGTTCGGCCCCCACCGTCGACTTCCCCGAGCCGGACACGCCCATCACGCAGATCTGGATCGTCGCCATCGGTCGAGTAGATCACGCCCGCCCGGGCGGGCGCGGCGCAAGCGCGCACCCCGCCGCCGACGCGCCCGCCGGCGGGCACCGCATACTTGACCCGCACGAGGGAGGGAGACCGGATGCCGATGTCCGTCGCGGCCGTGATCGCGGTCGTCCTCCTGCTGGCGCTCGCGCTGCTCGCCGCCGAGGCGTGGGCCCGCGCCCGGGTGCGGTCGGAGATCGTCCGCGCCACCACCGACCCGCTCGGCGCCGCACCGACGGTGGCCCTCGGACCGCGCCCCGCCCTCGTCCCGCTCGCGCGGCACCGGCGGATCCCGCGGCTGCACGTCGAGACCCGGCACGCCGCGGCCGACCCGCGGGTCCTGGTTCTCACCGCCGACGCGACGGACGTGGTCCCAGGGAACGCAGCGGTCACCGTCGGGTCCCTAGACGCGACCGCCGAGCTGCGGCTGTCCTGGATGCGGCACCTCGTCGACACGGCCCGTGAGGAGGCCGACGACGCGGCGATCGTGGTGCGGACCCTCAGGCTGCTCCCGCGCCGCCGGTCGGTGGCGGTCACCGTCGGGCTGCCGGTCGCCTTCGGCCTCGGCGTGGACGTGCGGGTCGTGGTGGCCGTGTCGGTCCGGGACGGCCGGGTCGCACTGCGGGCCACGGACCTGTCGATGCCGGTCAGCGTCGTCCCGGTGCCGATCCCGATCGCCTGGGCGATCGACTCGTGGATCACCGCGCTGCGGGCCCGGATCGTGCCGCCGGCCGTCGACGCGCTCACGATCACCGACATCCGATGGTCCGAGGACGCGCTCGTGGTCGACCTCACGGCGCACGAGGCGACGGTGCCCCTCGGCGGATGAGGGACAATCGTCCCCATGCCCGAACCCACCGCCCCGATCTCCGCGGAGGATCTCGCCGCGTTCCACCGCGTGCTCGAGACCGCCGCGCTGCTCGATGACGGCGATCCGCAGTCCGTCGAGGTGCAGCGCGCCGTCGGGCACATGTTCAAGCTGCTCAAGCGTGAGCGCCGCAAGTCTGCCCGCGCGAAGGTCAAGGCCGCCGACCGCGACGTGCTCGAGCGCACCGCCACCGGCAACGCCGAGCGCATCGACGACGAGACCGCCGGCATCCTGCTGACCACGCCGACCGCCGGCGACAGCGCCGGCGAGCTGTCGCGCCCGCAGAGCTGCTACATCTGCAAGCAGCCGTACACGCGGATCGACGCGTTCTACCACCAGCTGTGCCCGGACTGCGCCGCGTTCAGCCACGCCAAGCGCGACGCGACGACCGACCTCACCGGACGCCGCGCGCTGCTCACCGGCGGCCGCGCCAAGATCGGCATGTACATCGCCCTGCGCCTGTTGCGCGACGGTGCCGACCTCACCATCACCACCCGCTTCCCGACCGACGCCGCGCGCCGCTTCGCCGAGCTCGCCGACAGCGCCGAGTGGCTCGATCGCCTGCACATCGTGGGCATCGACCTGCGCGACCCCTCGCAGGTCAGCGCACTGGCGGACGCCGTCGCCGCGCGCGGGCCGCTGGACATCATCATCAACAACGCCGCGCAGACGGTGCGCCGTTCCCCCGGTGCGTACTCCGCCCTCGTCGACGCCGAGGCCGGCGAGGTGCCGCCCGAGCTCGCGAGCCGGATCATCCGGTTCGGGCGCGCCAGCTCCGCGCATCCCGCCGCGCTGACCGAGGCCCTCGACGGGCACACCGGCGGCGTCTCCGGCGACCTCGCGGCCCTGGATCCGGCGGCGCTCACCGCGCTCGCGCTGCGAGGCGGCTCGTCGTCCGCCGCGCGCATCGAGGACGGCACCGCCATCGACGCGGGCGGCCTCCTGCCCGACCTCGTGCACACCAACTCCTGGGTGCAGACCGTCGAGGAGGTGCAGCCGCTGGAGCTGCTCGAGGTCCAGCTGTGCAACTCCGTGGCACCGTTCATCCTCATCTCGAAGCTGCGTCCGGCCCTGGCCGCCTCGCCCGCGCGCCGCAAGTACGTCGTCAACGTCTCCGCCATGGAGGGCCAGTTCGGCCGCGGGTACAAGGGACCCGGCCACCCGCACACCAACATGGCCAAGGCGGCGCTGAACATGCTCACCCGCACCTCGAGCGGGGAGATGCTGGAGCAGGACGGCATCCTCATGACCGCCGTCGACACCGGGTGGATCACCGACGAGCGGCCGCATCACACCAAGATGCGGCTCGCCGACGAGGGCTTCCGCGCCCCGCTCGACCTGGTCGACGGTGCCGCCCGCGTGTACGACCCGATCGTCCAGGGCGAGAACGGCGTCGACCTGTACGGCTGCTTCCTCAAGGACTACAAGCCGTCGCCGTGGTGAGGTGCGGTCCTCCGCCGCGGTGATCGCTGTCGGTGCCGGGCGCTAGGGTCGTCGATGTGGCGGAAACGAAGGTCCTGTTCGACTGCGACACCGGCGTCGACGACTCCCTGGCCCTGCTGTACCTGCTGAGCAAACCCGGTGTGGATCTCCTCGGCATCGTCTCGACGGCCGGCAACGTGCCCGCGCCGCAGGTCGTGGAGAACAACCTCGCCTGGCTGGAACTGCTGGGCCGCACCGACATCGAGGTCCACCCCGGCTCGGACGCGCCGCTGTCGACCCCGCTGATGACCACCGAGGAGACCCACGGACCGTTCGGTGTCGGCTACGCCGAGCTGCCGACGCCGGGCCGCGGACCGTCGGAGATCACGGGGCCGCAGGCCTGGTCCGATCTGACCCGTGCCCACCCCGGCGAGGTCGTCGCGCTGGTGACCGGTCCGTGCACGAACCTCGCGCTGGCCCTGCGCGACGACCCCGGGATCCTCGCCCGGCTGCGCCGCCTCGTGATCATGGGCGGCGTCTTCTGGCACCCCGGCAACACCACGCCCACGTCCGAGTGGAACGTCGCCGTCGACCCCGAGTCGCTGTGGGAGGTGCTGCGCGCGTACGGCGAGCTCGACGGCACCGGCACCCCGCTCCCGATCCTCTGCCCGCTCGACCTCACCGAGACCATCGAGCTGACGCCCGACCACCTGCTGCGGCTCGCGGACGCCGCGGGCAGCAGCCCGGCGGAGTGCCTCGATCCCGAGGACGCCGACGGTACGCGGTCGGCCGCGAGCAATCCCGTCGTCCGGGCCGCCTCCGACGCCGTGCGGTTCTACTTCGAGTTCCACCGCGACCACGACCTCGGCTACATCGCGCACATGCACGACCCGTTCGCCGCGGCCGTCGCCCTGGATCCGACGATCGCCGAGACCCGGGCCTACCCTGTGGACGTGGAGCTCACCGGATCACTCACCCGCGGAACGACGATCGCCGACGTGCACGGCAGCTGGAACCGGCCGGACACGGCGCAGGTCGCCGTCGCCACCGATCAGGCGGCCTTCTTCGACGATCTGATCGACTCGATCGCAGGACTCGCCCGTGCCCGCGGCTGACGGCCAGATCGCGGCCTTCCTCAACGTCGCCGCGGAGACCCTGGACACGATCGACCGCGTGCTCGACGACCTGGACGACACGACCGTCAACGCGGCGCCTCCGGTCCCCGGCGTGAACACCGTGTTCGCGCTCGTCACGCACGTCGGCGGGGCGCTCGGCTACTGGGGCGGCTCGCTGATGGCCGGGGAGGACATCCCCCGCGAGCGGTCCACGGAGTTCCGTGCGACCGGCACCGTCGCCGAGGCCCGGGCGATCGTCGCCCGGCTGCGCACGGACGTCCCGCGCTGGGCCGCGGTCGCGGCCACCGGGATCCGCAACCCCGGCGCCACCGGCACCACGCGGCGCAACGCCGCCACGGCGACGCCGGAATGGGTGCTCACCCACATGCTGCGCGAGCTGGCCCAGCACACCGGGCACATGGAGATCTGTCGCGACGTGGTCGCGCGGCGCGCAGACTGAAGCCATGCTGATTCCGAAGGCCGTGGCCGAGGGCGTCCGCGACGGCCGCATCACCACGCAGTACCGGCGCTGGGACACGCCGCGGGTCAAGGTCGGCGGCACCCAGCTCACCCCGGCCGGGCTGCTGCGCTTCACCCGCGTCACCCGCGTGCCGGACGTCGAGAGGATCAGCGACCGCGCCGCGCGCGCCGCGGGCGTCAAGGACGCGGCGGCGCTGCGCAAACTGCTCACGCCCCGCGACCCCGATGCGCCCCGCCGGGAGCGGTCCGCCCGCGGCGGCGAACACGTCTACCGCGTCCACCTGGAATGGGCCGGCGAGGACCCGCGGCTCGCGCTGCGGGAGGAACTCCCCGACGACGCCGAGCTCGCGGCGATCGCGCGACGCCTGGCGCGGCTCGATGCCCGCGAGACCGGCCCGTGGACCCGCGACATCCTCGCCTGGATCCGCGACCACCCGCACATCGTCTCGAAGGAGCTCGCCGCCGAGCGCGGCGTCGAGCTGCTGCCCATGAAGGCGGACATCCGCAAGCTCAAGGGCATGGGCCTAACGATCAGCCACGAGGTCGGCTACGAGCTCTCCCCCCGCGGCGCCGCGTACCTGGACTGGTTGGCGACCCAGTAGCGAGCGGGCTTCATCGAGCGTAGTTTGGTAGGCACTTACCTACCAGGAGGCGCGCGATGACTGACATGGTGAACAGGTCGATATCCGCCCGCGACTTCAACCGGGACGTCAGCGCGGCGAAGCGGGCCGCCGATGAGGCGCCGGTCCTCATCACCGACCGAGGCGAACCGGCGTACGTTCTCATGTCGATCGCGGCGTATCGCCGGCTCGAGAAGCCCCGGGTGAGCCTCGCCGATGCGCTCGCGATGAAGGAGCCGGTCGATCCCGATCTCGATCTGGAGTTCGATCGAGCGGTCGCTTCGATCGATTGGACCCCACGGGAGATCGATCTGTCGTGAGTTTCCTACTCGACACGAACGTGCTCAGCGAACTGCGCAAGGCATCTCGCGCGGATCCTCGAGTTCTCGCTTGGGCCGGCGATCAGGATTCGGATCGCTATTTCATCAGCGTGATCACGTTGCTGGAAGTAGAACGGGGTGTGCTCCGAATCGAGCGGCGGGATCCCGCGGGCGGCCGCACCTATCGGCGGTGGTTCGACGACGAGGTGCTCGGTGTGTTCGCGGACCGGACGATCCCCGTCGATCGTCCTGTCGCGCGCTTCGCTGCGCAATTGCACGTACCCGATCCGGCGCCTGAGAACGACACACTTCTCGCCGCCACCGCGATCTTTAACGGACTCACCGTCATCACCCGCAATACCAAGGATTTCGAGCGCGCCGGCGTGCCCGTCGTCAATCCCTGGGAGTTCACCGGCTGATCCACGGTGCGTTTCGGCCGGCCCTTCGCCGATCGCACCGAGGATCGGCCCGTCAGGCGGGCTGCCCCTCCGAGGCCTCCTGGGCGGCGTCCTCGGCCGTGGTCTTCGCCCACCGGTAGTCGGCCTTGCCCGCCGGGGTGCGCTTGACCTGGTCGACGAAGACGATGGTGCGCGGCACCTTGTAGCCGGCGAGCTCGCTGCGGGCGAAGGTCTGCACGTCCTCGATCGACGGGCGCTCCTGGCCCGCTGCGACGGAGATGACCGCGGCGACGCGCTGGCCGTAACGGGCGTCCGGCACCGGCACCACGAGCGCGTCGGCGATCGCGGGGTGCCCGTGCAGGGTGGCCTCGACCTCTTCCGCGTAGACCTTCTCGCCGCCGGTGTTGATGCACTGGCTCCCCCGGCCGAGGAAGACGATGCCGCCGTCCTCGGCGGGGTAGCCCATGTCGCCGAGCACCGAGATCCGCCGGCCATCGGGCAGGGTCGGGAAAGTGCGCGCCGACTTCTCCGGATCGTTGTAGTAGCCGAGCGGGACGTTGCCGACGCGGGCGATGTAGCCGACCTGGCCCGTCTCGGTGATCTGCTCGAAGGACTCGTCGACCACCATCATCTTGTCGGTGGGCGGCGCGTGCAGGTTGCCGTTCTCGTCGAGGGTCATGACACCGTCGTTGCCCGACTCGGACGCGCCGAAGTTGTCCCGCAGGATCAGCTCGGGCTTGATCGCGGCCATCCGGTCGCGCACGTGCTTGGACCAGATGGCGCCGCCCGACGTGATCGAGAACAGCGACGAGAAGTCCGCGGTGTCCTTCTGCTTCTCCATCTCCTCGACAAGCGGGATGCCCATGGCGTCGCCGACGATGAGGATCGTCTGCGTCTGGTCGCGCTTGATGTTCCGCACGATCTGCTCGGCCTTGAAGTCCCGCTCGAGGATGATCCGGGAACCGAGCACGAAGAACGTGAACAGCGAGTAGGCGGCGGCGCCGTGCATGAGCGGCGCGGCCACGAGGAAGGCGAGCGGCGGGAACTGCTTCGCGCCCTCCCCCACCTCGTCGAGGCTCTGGCGCGGCTCTCCGCCGTACGGCACGCCGGCGGACAAGGGCTTGCGGAAGAAGTCGTCGTGCTGCCACACCACGCCCTTCGGGTAGCCCGTGGTGCCGCCGGTGTAGATGATGTAGTGCTCCTCGCCGGTGCGCTCCTCGAAGTCGCGCTCGGTGGACTGGGCCGCCGCGTCGGCGAACGGCACCAGGGCGACGCCGTCGGCACCGTCGACCGCGGCCGCGAGGGCCGGATCGGTCTCGCCGATCACGAACACGGTCCGCAGCTCGGGGAGCTTGTCGACGAGCGTCGCGAGCGTGCGCTGATGCTCCGGCATCTCGACGATGATGCCGCGCGCATCGGAGTTGGTGAAGATGTACTCGAGCTCGGGTGCGGTGTACCGGTAGTTGACGTTGACCGGCACCGCGCGGATCTTGATGAGCCCCAGCAGCGACTGCACGTGCTCGACGCTGTTCTTGAGGAACAGTGCGACGTGGTCGAAGGCGCCGATCCCGTTCGCGGCGAACAGGTGCGCCACTTGGTTCGCCTGCCCGTCCATCTCCGCGTACGAGGTCTGATCCCCCTCGAAACTCAGTAGGATCCGTTCCGGCACCGCGTCGACGACCGCCTCGAAGACATCGGCGAGGTTGAACTTCATGCGCACTCCTGTTCCTGACCTGCGAACCCGTTCAGCTCGGCAGAACGTGTTCTAGTTGTAACAGGTTCTACCGCCGCGTGGGGCGGATTCGGGCGCGAAACGCGCGGAGATCGCGCTCAGCCGCGTTCGCCGCGCGCCACCACCGCCACCACGGACCGCGCCTGGGCGACGATCGCCGCCAGATTCGCCCGGTACTGCGCCGAGTCCACGACGCTCCGGTCCGCGGGCAGCCCGTCGAGCACGGGCGTGTGCAGATGACCGCCGGGCACGGGCGCGGCGAGCCGGTCGCGCACCAGCGTGACGCGGTAGCCGATCTCGTTGGAGAGGTAGTCCCCGCCCGCGCCCTGCCGCGCGAGCGCACCGGCCGGCGGCTCCCCCGTGGTCGCGGTGGCCGACATCGGGGGCAGACCGCACGCCGTCGACACCGGCGGGTTCGTCCCGGTGGCGTAGGCGATCTCGGGATTGCGGACCACGGGATAGCGGCCCCGGGCCGCCGCACCGATGGCGCCCATCGGCAGCGTGCTGCGGGTCCACTGCGGCGCGACCCCGGCCACCGGCGCCTCGCCCCGGAAGCAGGCGGCCTCGTTGTCCACCGCGCCGCCGCGCCACACCCCGTTGATCGCCTCCAGGTCGAACTTGTCGGGCCGGCCCTGGCTCACCGTCGTGAAGCCGACCGCGCGCGACGGTCCGGGCCGCAGGAACGGGGTCACCGCCCGCTCGACCATCCCGGCACCGAAGTCCCGCCAGCGCACCGGGAAGGTCATCGCGACCACGGTCACGGGCCCGGTCGGGGTGTCGACCCGGGTGCCGTCGAGGGCCAGCGCGATCGCCCCGGACGGGTTGCCCTGCCGGATGTCCCGGGTCAGGCGGAACGGGTCGAACCCGGTGACGAGCACCGTCCTGCCCGACGGTGCGCGCCGTTGGCCGCGCGAGATCTCGTCGATGGCGGTCACGATCCCGGAACGCCGCGCCTCCGGCACCGCGAACCCCGGCCGCCAGTCGCGCACGGCGCGGATCATGGCGAGCCGGGCCCAGTAGAGCGGTCGGTCGTCGGCCGCGAAACCGTCCGCGCCGCTCTGCACCCGCTGCACGGCCGCGCGCCACACGTCCCGCGACGACTGCTCGGCCGCGCGTTCCGCCTCGTCGACGGTCCTCGACCGCGCCAGCGCCCGGCGCAGCTCGCCGGGATACCGCTCGAGCCCCGCGGAGGCGACCAGGCGGGCGGGAATCTCCCCCGCGTCGTACAGACGCTCCTCGGCGGTGGGGACGGTCGACGGGCCCGCGGCCACGGATGGCGCCGCGACCAGCGTCCCGGCGAGAACGGCACCGGCGGCGGACAGGGAGATCGCGTGCGCGAGACGACGTACCATCCGTCGAACCTAGGCCACCGCGGCGCCCCGGTCCGGCCGGAATACGTTCACGGCGCGGCGAACCCTCGTCAGGTGATCGTTCGCAGACCACAGTTGTCGGCCATGACCACCTCGCTGACGCCATCGAAGTCCGACGCCGAGCTCGACGCGACCCTCGGCCCCGTCTACGCCCGGATCGCCGAGGGCGCCGTCGCCCGCGAGCGCGACCGCGAACTCGTGCACGAGCCGATCGCACAGCTCAAGGAAGCCGGCTTCACCGCGCTCCGCGTGCCCCGCGAGCTCGGCGGCGGCGGCGTGACGCTGCGGCAATTCTTCCGCCAGCTCATCAACCTGGCCGCCGCCGATTCCAACATCCCGCAGGCGCTGCGCGTGCACGTCAACTTCGTCGAGGATCAGCGGCTCGCGAACACCTCCGCGGGCGACGCGTGGCTCCGCGCGGTCGTCGACGGCACCGTCGTCGGCAACGCGATCACCGAGCCCGGCGCCGGCTCCGTGGGCGGCTACGCCACGACGCTGACCAAGCAGGACGACGGTGACTACCGGCTCAGCGGCACCAAGTTCTACTCCACCGGCACCCTGTACGCGGACCAGATCCTGGTCGCCGCCGACCTCGACGGCGAGCGGGTCGGCGTCCTGGTCGACGCGAACGCGGACGGCGTCGAGAAGGTCGACGACTGGAACGGCTTCGGACAGCGCCTCACCGCGAGCGGCACGACCGTCTTCACCGACGTCGCCGTCCCCGCCGACCGCCTTCTCGGCGCCGGCTACGGCGCGCCGGGTGCGACCTACGCCACCTCGTATCTGCAGCTGGTGCAGCTCGCGGGACTCGCCGGCATCGCGCAGCGCGCCACCGACGACGCCGTGGCCTGGGTGCAGGCCCGCACCCGGACGTTCTCGCACGCCGCCGCCGACCTGCAGCGCCACGACCCGCTGGTCCAGCAGGTGATCGGCCGGCTCTCCAGCGCGGCGTGGTCGGCGAAGCAGGCCGTGCTCGCCGTCGCGGACGTGCTCGACGACGCCCTCGCGGACCGTCGGGTCCACGAGGACCTGGTGCCGGAGGCCGAGCTGGCGGCCGCGCACGCGCAGCTCGCCGTCATCGACACGGTCCTGAGGGCCACCACCGACCTGTTCGAGGTCGGCGGCGCGTCCATCGTCGACGCCGACCTGCGGCTCGACCGACACTGGCGCAACGCCCGCACCCTCGCCGTGCACAACCCCGCGATCCAGAAGGCCCGCGCCATCGGCGACCTCCTGCTCAACGGCGCGGACCTGCCGTACGCCTGGAACGCGGGCGCCCGCACCGCGCCCACCGGAACCACCGCGCAGTAACCGATCGATCCGACCACCGAAAGGCACGACCATGACCCAGGCACGCATCGCCATCATCGGCGCCGGAGTGGTGGGAGCCACCGCCGCGCTCGTCCTCGCCCGCGCCGGGCACCCCGTCGACCTCTACAGCGACCGCACCGCGGAGCAACTGCGCGACGAGGTCCCGGCCACCGGCACCGCCGTCCTCTTCGGGCACTCCCGGGACGTCGACCACACCCTCGTCGAGGAGCTCTACCCCGACGCGCCGCTGTCCACCGGCATGAACACCCGCTTGAACACGGGCGAGCCGGGCGCGCTCGAGCAGGTGCTCGCCTTCGATCCCGACTTCACCTACACCGCGGCCGGGATCGACGTGCGGCTGCGCGCCCACGACCGGATCCGGCTGTTCGAGGAGGCGGGCGGCTCGTTCCACGTCGAGACCGTCACGCCCGAGGAGCTCGACGCCGTCGCGGCCGCGCACGACCTCACGCTGGTCTCCACCGGCAAGGGCGGACTGTCGGGCCTGTTCCCCGTCGACGAGGCACGCACGGTCTACCGCTCCCCACAGCGGCACCTGCTGGCCGCCGCCTTCACCGGGCTCGGCCACGGCGACGACGTCTTCACCGCCCGCGGCCACGGCGCCGGGAAGCACAACGTCTTCAACCTGCACACCGACCACGGCGAGATCTGGATCGGCCCGTACTGGCACAAGGATGTCGGCGCCACGTGGAGCGTGCTCGGGTTCGCGAAGCCCGACGGCGACTGGGTGCAGCGGTGGGGCGAGGTGACGGACGCGCAGAGCGCCCTCGAGGTGGTGGTGAGCATCTACCGCGACTACTTCCCCGACGACCTCGCGGACATCGAGAAGCTCCGCGTCATCGAGGAGGACCGGCACTCGTGGCTCCGCGGCGCCGTCACCCCGACGGTCCGCCAGGGTGTCGGCTACACCCGCAGCGGTCGCCCGGTGCTCGCGCTCGGCGACTCCGCGATCGCGTTCGACCCGATCGCCGGGCAGGGCGCGCAGACGGGGCTCATCCAGGTCGCGGCGCTGGTGAAGGCCATCGAGGCGCGGGGCTCGGACTTCACGGCCGAATGGATCACCGACCAGTTCGACCGGCACTGGGAGGAGCGCGGCCACGCCGCGGCGGAGGTCACCCGTCTGTTCCTCGGCGATCCGGACTACGCCTTCGCCGCCGGCCTGCTCTTCGCCGGCGCGGTCTCCGACGATGCGGTGGGTGCCGCGCTGTTCGGCCTGCTCTCCGAGCCCGCGCCGATCCTCGACTTCCACACGGAGGCGGACGTCGAGCGCTTCATCGAGGACGCGAAGACCACTGCGGAGGCGTACGAACGGGTGTAGCGTCCCGCGGAATGGACATCCTGCGGACGAAACCCCTCGCCAGGATCAAGGCCGACGGCGCTGCTGAGGGCGGCCTCCGGCGCGATCTGCGGCTGTTCGACCTCGTCGGCTTCGGCGTCGGCATCGTGATCGGGACCGGCATCTTCACCCTGACCGGCGTGCAGGCCAAGGTGAACGCCGGTCCCGGCATCGCGATCTCGTTCATCGTCGCCGGCGTGGTCAGCCTGTTCGCGGCCCTCTGCTACGCCGAGCTCGCGTCCGCGGTCCCCACGGCCGGCAGCGCCTACACGTACGCCTACGCCACGATCGGCGAGGTCTTCGCGTGGATCATCGGCTGGGACCTGCTCCTCGAATTCGGTTTGGGCGCCGCCGTGGTCTCCCGCAGCTGGTCCGGCTACCTGGCCGACCTGTTCGGACTGCCGCCGCAGTGGTTCACCGAGGAGGCGCCGGTCAACGTCGGCGCCATCCTGGTGATCGTCGTGCTCGGCGTGATCGCCACCGTGGGCATCCGCGAGTCGGCGCGGGTCACCAACCTGCTGGTGCTGGTCAAGGTCGCGATCTCGGTCTTCGTGGTGATCGTCGGCGCTTTCTTCATCACCCGCTCCAACCTCGTGCCGTTCATCCCGGAGTCCGTGCCGGCGGAGTCCGGCGGCGACGCGCTCGACCGGCCGCTGATCGAGACGATCCTGGGCGGTGCCCCCTCGCACTTCGGCGTCGCGGGCATCCTCACCGCGGCGGCGGTCGTCTTCTTCGCGTACACCGGATTCGAGGCGGTGGCGAACCTCGGCGAGGAGGCGCGGCGCCCCGAGCGCGACATGCCGCGGGCCCTGATCGGCACGCTCCTGGCCTGCACGCTGCTCTACGTGCTCGTCTCGGTGGTGCTGACCGGCATGGTCAAGTACACCGACATCGACTCCAGCGCACCGCTGTCGAAGGCCTTCGACGTGGTCGGTGCGTCCTGGGCGGGTGACCTCGTGGCGATCGCGGCCGTCGCCGGCCTGACCTCGGTCATCCTGGTCGAGCTGGTCACCATGGGCCGGATCGGCTACGCCATGGGGCGGGACGGCCTGATCCCGCCCGCGGTCGCCAAGGTCTCTCCGAGGTTCGGCACCCCGACGCGCCTGACCGTGATCATCGTGATCGTCTGCGCCCTCATGGGCGGCTTCATCCCGATCGAGGCGCTCTCGGAGATGGTGAGCATCGGCGCGCTCTTCGCCTTCCTCCTGGTCTCCCTCGCCGTGCCGATCCTGCGACGCACCAAGCCGGATCTCAAGCGACCGTTCAAGGTTCCGTTCTCGCCGGTGATTCCGGTGCTGTCCGGACTGGCCTGCGTCTACCTCATGCTCAACCTCGCCGTGGCGACGTGGCTGCGCTTCCTGGTCTGGTTCGCGCTCGGCGTCGCCATCTATCTCCTCTACGGTCGGCGCCACTCGGTGCTGGGCCGGGAGGCGGCCGTGGCAGACTCTGATGGGTGACAGTGCGCATCGGTCTGGTCGGAGCGGGTCCCTGGGCGCGGGAGACCCACGCACCTGCGCTCACGGCACATCCGGGCGTCGATTTCGTGGGCGGATGGGCCCGCGATCCCGCGGCCGCCGCCGAGCTCTTCCCCCGGTCCTTCGACTCCCCCGCTGAGCTGTTCGACGCCGTCGACGCCGTCGCCTTCGCCGTGCCGCCGAACGTCCAGGCCGAGCTCGCCGTCGAGGCGGCGCGCGCCGGCAAACACCTCGTCCTCGACAAGCCGATCGCGCTCGACGTCGACGGTGCCGTCGCGCTCACGGAGGCCGTCGAAGCGGCCGGTGTCCGCTCGATCGTCGCCTTCACCCGACGGTTCGCGCCCGAGACCCGGGAGTTCCTCGCCCGCGCCGCCGAGCTCGGGCCGGTCGCCGCGGAGGCGCAGTGGCTCTCCGGGGCGGCGCTGGCCGGGAAGTTCGCGGCGTCCGCGTGGCGCCAGGAGCAGGGCGCGCTGTTCGACGTGGGGCCGCACGTGCTGGACCTGCTCGACGCCGTCGCCGGTCCCCTCAGCGGCGTGGACGCCGCCCGGTACGACGCCGCCTCCGACACCTGGACGGCGCAGCTCGCCCACGACGGGGGCGCCACCTCCACACTCTCGCTGTCGCTGCGTACGCCGGTGCTGCCGACCGTGATGCGGGTGTCCGCGCACTCCGCGCAGGGCATGGCGGTCCTCGAGCGCCGGGAGACGCCGTCGACCGAGTGCTTCCGGGTGCTGCTCGACGAATTCCTCGCGGTGATCGCGACGGGCGCGGACCATCCGCTCGACGTGCGCCGCGGACTCGACCTGCAGCGCGCGATCGCCCAGGTCCAGGCAGCCCCGTCGGCGCCGTGATCGCGGAACGGCCGGACGCGACCGGCAGAACGTCGCTGGGCCCGGAGATCGCGCGCGCGTTCATCGATCGGTCGCTGGACGGCTTCTTCGTCCACGACGAGGACGGTCGCATCGTCGCCGTCAACGAGGCCGCGTGCACGAGTACCGGCTACACGCGCGCCGAACTGCTCCGCATGAACGCCCTCGACATCGTGCAGGTCACCGTCGGCGAGGCGCGCCACAACTGGGAGCTCGCGCTCGCCGGCACGATGCTCGTCATCCCCGCGATGCACCGGCGCAAGGACGGGAGCACCTTCCCCGTGGAGGCGCACCTCTTCTTCCACGAGATCGACGGCCGACGGTACATCGCCGGTCTCACCCGCGACATCTCGGAGCGCGTCGCCTCCGTCCGCGCGATGAGCGACGCGCAGCGCCGCCTCGAGGAACGGGCCGTCGAGTCGGCGCACCACTCCGAGCGCGTGGCGGGCCTGCTGCAGGCCGTCATCGACGCCGCACCCGACCTCGTCTACATCAAGGACCGCCAGGGCCGGTACCAGTACATCAACTCGGCGGTGGCCGAACTGGCCGGCATCCCACCCGCTCTCGCGATCGGCTCCGACGACACCGTCGTCTTCCCCGCCATCGCCGAGACGCTCATGGCGACGGACCGGGAGATCATGGAGACCGGCGTCGGCCACGAGGTCGAGGAGTACCCGGAGGTCGACGGCGAGCTGCGGACCTATCTGTCGAACAAGGCGCCGTACTGGGACGCCGACGGCACGGTGGTGGGCCTGATCGGCATCTCGCGCGACATCACGGCCGCCCGCCACGATCAGGACCTGCTCCGGCACGCCGAGGCGCGGTGGCAGTTCGCGATCGACGGCGCCGGCGACGGCATCTGGGACTGGGACGTCGCCTCGAGCACGGTGTTCCGCTCGCAGCAGTGGCTGGCGCTGCTCGGCTACGCGCCCGACGATCTGAGCGGGAGTCTCGATGACTGGGCCGCGCGCGTGCATCCGGACGACTACGAGCGCTCGTGGAAGGTCATCCAGGGCGTGGTCCGGGGCGACACCGCAGAGTTCTCGATCGAACACCGCATGCGGACCAAGGACGGAGGCTGGCGGTGGGTCCACGACCGGGGTCGCGCGATGGAGACCGGCCCCGACGGAGCGCCCACCCGACTGATCGGCACCATCACGGACATCACCGAACGGCGCCGGGCCGAGTCGGAGATCCGCGAGCTCAACCGCCGGCTGCGCTGGCGCGCCGACCACGACGACCTCACCGGTCTGCTCGGCCGGGCGGGCTTCATCGAGCGCGCCACCGACGTCGTCGAACAGCGGCGGGCCGACGGTGACGCCCTCGCGGTGCTCTGGATCGACCTCGACTCCTTCAAACGGATCAACGACTCCCTCGGGCACAAGATCGGCGACCAGGTGCTCCAGGTCGTGGCCAGGAGGCTGCAGTCCGCGAGCCTGCCCACCGACCTCGTGGCACGGCTCGGCGGCGACGAGTTCGTCGTCCTCCGTCCCCGGGTCGACGCGGCGCGCCGCACGTCGGACTGGGCCGAGCGGGTCCGCGGCGCCATGGCGCGGCCCGTGGAGGTCGACGGGCTGCAGCTGACGGTGACCTGTTCGATCGGTCTCGTCGAATCCGGGGCGGCGGACGACGGCATCACGCAGCTGCTGATCGACGGCGACCTGGCGCTGCTGCAGGCGAAGCGCGACGGACGGAACCGGATCGTGCAGCACTCCGCCGGGCTCCGCGCACCGCAGCAGGAACGGGTGGCGCTCGCCACCCACGTGCGCGCCCTCATCGATCGCGGGGAGGTGACGGTCCGCTATCAGCCGATCGTGGACCTCGCGACCGGCGCCATGGTGGGGGCGGAGGCGCTCGCCCGACTCACGCATCCCGACGGCGGCGAGCTGGCACCAGCCGACTTCCTCCCGCACCTGGAGGCTCTCGGGATGCTGCCCGACCTCGCCCGGGTCGTGCTCGACCGGGCCTGCACCGACTTCGCCGCAGCACCGGATCTGGGGTGGGTATCGGTGAACCTCGCCTCGGAGGACCTCGCGGACCCCCGCCTGCCGCACGTCGTGGAGAGTGCACTCGCGCGGACCGGACTGCCCTCCGAGCGGCTGATCCTGGAGATCAACGAGCGCGTGGTACCGGAGCGTCACGTCCTCGCCGCAGCGCAGCGGCTCGTCGAGATCGGCGTCAGGATCGCGTTGGACGACTTCGGCACCGGCTGGTCCAGCCTCGCGCAACTGCGGGACCTCGACCTCGCGCTGGTGAAGATCGACCGGTCCGTCGTGGTCGCCTCGACGGGCCACGACGACCCGCAGCTCGAGGCGATGCTGGACGCCGCCGTCGCCATGGCACGGGCGCTCGACCTCGATGTCATCGCCGAGGGCATCGAGTGCCCCGCGGAGTCGGCCGCACTCTCCGCAGCCGGCGCGCAGTACGCGCAGGGCTTCCTGTGGAGCCGTCCGGTCGACATCGAGCACCTGCCCCGCTGGGCGGATCCAGGGGGCGCCGACGGCTGACCGCGTCGACGGGATCGGACCCGCGCCGACCGGCGCTACCCTGGGATCATGACGAACCCCGGCGACGACGCGCAGCCTCTGGACTCCGATCCGACGACCGCTGCGGCGGAGCCGATCGACGCCGAGATCGTCGACCTCCCGCCGAGCGGCCCCGTCGCACCGTCCTACGAGGAGGTCACCGGGTACACGACTTCCGGCGTCCCCACCTTCGACCACGTGCGGGAGAAGATCGAGCGCCGCACCACCACCGCGCTGGGCGCAGAGGAACTCGCGCACGGCACCACCGCGGGGCAGGACGCCGCACGCGCCTTCGAGGAGCGGGAGAAGGCCGCGAAGGCGAAGCTCGACGAGATCCGACGGTCCCTCGGCTCGCCCGCTACGCCCCCGGACGCGCCGGGGAGGTAGCGGCGGCCCGTCAGGCCAGGTTGCCCGACAGGTACTCCGCGTAGGCCGGCAGGTCGAGCTGGCCGTGGCCGGAGAGGCCGATGACCAGTACCTCGTCGGCGTGCTCCCGTGCGTAGTCGGCGGCGGCCGCGATGGCGTGGGTCGACTCGGGCGCCGGCACGATGCCCTGCGAGCGCGCGAACAGCACGCCCGCCGCGAAGGCGTCGTTCTGCTCGATCGCGACACCCTCGACCAGGCCCAGCTCGACGGTGTGGCTCAGCGCCGGCGACATGCCGTGGTAGCGCAGGCCGCCCGCGTGGATCGGGTCCGGGACGAAGTCCATGCCGAGCGTGTGCATCTTCAGCAGCGGCGTGAGGCCGGCGACGTCGCCGTGGTCGTAGCGGTACTCGCCCTTCGTGATCGACGGGCACGCCACCGGCTCGGCCGCCACGATCCGCGGGTCCTGCCGGCCGTGGATCTTCTCCCGCAGGAACGGGAACGCGAGGCCGGCGAGGTTGGATCCGCCACCCGCGCAGCCGAACACGACGTCGGCGCCCTTCTCGTGCAGATTCAGCTGCTCGACGGCCTCGAGGCCGATCACGGACTGGTGCAGCACCACGTGGTTGAGCACGCTGCCCAGGGCGTAGCGCGCCTCCGGGTCCTGGGCGGCGACCTCGACGGCCTCCGAAACGGCCATGCCGAGGCTGCCCGTGGTGCCGGGGTCCTTCGCCAGCATCGCGCGACCCGCCTCGGTGAGCTCCGACGGGCTGGGGTGCACGGTGCCGCCGTAGGTGCGCATGAGATGGCCGCGGTAGGGCTTCGAGTCGTAGGAGGCCCGCACCTGCCACACCTCGACGTCGATGCCGAACTGGGCGCCTGCGAACGACAGCGCACTGCCCCACTGGCCGGCGCCGGTCTCGGTGGTGAGCTTCTTCACCCCGTCGACGGCGTTGTAGTAGGCCTGCGCGACGGCCGAATTCGTCTTGTGCGAGCCGACGGGGCTCACGCCCTCGTACTTGACGTAGATCCGGCAGGTGGTGCCGAGCGCGTCCTCGAACCTCCGCGCGCGGATGAGCGGCGACGGGCGCCACATCGACAGGATCTCGCGGACCGGCTCGGGGATCTCGTGGTAGGCCTCGGTCGACGCCTCCTGCGCGATGAGCCCGGACGCGAACAGCGGCGCAAGATCCTCCGGCTGCACCGGCTCCTTGGTGCCGGGGTGCAGGTGCGGCGGGATGGGAGTGTCGAGCTCCGCGGCCAGGTTGTACCAGTGGGTGGGGACCTCGACGGTCGTGATGTCCTGGTGCGCGGCGGCGTCCGAGAGTGTCATGGCTCACAGACTAGAACGCCGCGAATCCGGCACCTTCCCACAGGTCCGTCTTACCGAGTGCACCTATCCTGGGCACGTGCGAGGAAGGGAGTGCGGCCGGTGAACCCGCTGCGGAACCTGCAGCTCACGGCGGGTCCCGTGCCACTGCTCTTGCTCCTCGCGGGTGCCGCCGCGCTGGCCGGGTTGATGAGCGCGAGCCGGCGCACCGGATCGGCGCGCACCGTCCTCGCGTGCGCGGGCGCCGCCCTCGCGGTGACCGCGCTCGCCGACTACCTCGTCGAGTTCGTGTGGAAGCCCTTCCCGGACCGGCTCGACCCGCTGGTGCTGCTGTGGTTCGCCCTCGGGGTGCTGGCGCTGTTGCTGGCCGCGGTGGCCGTCGCCCGCACCCGCTCGTGGCGCTCCGCCGGGCTCAGCGGCGCGGCGGTCGCCGTCGTGGTGCTCATGGGCGCCGGCCAGGTGAACTCGCTGTACTCGGCGTACCCGTCGGTGGAGGACCTCCTACCGGTGGACTACCCGGCGACGGTGCCCCGGCCCTCGCCGGGCACGACCGCCGAGCGCGGCGTCGTCGTCCGGGCGACGGTGCCGTCCGTGCGGTCCCGGTTCGCCGCCCGGCAGGCGCTGGTCTACCTGCCGCCGGCCTACCTGTCGGGCGCCCGTGCGCGCCTGCCGGTCCTGATGCTGCTGCACGGGCAGCCGGGATCGCCACGGGACTGGTTCTCGGGCGGGAAGCTGGCCCGGACCATGGACGCGTACGCGCAGCGCCGGGGCGGGCTCGCCCCGGTCGTGGTGGTGCCGGACGCGACCGGTGGGCAGTTCGAGAACCCGCTCTGCGCCGACACCCGGCGCACGCGCGCCGCGACGTACCTCGCCGAGGACGTGCCCGCGTGGGTGCGGCAGAACCTGGCCGTCGAGACGGCGCCGCGCGCGTGGGCCGTCGGCGGCTACTCCTACGGCGGCACCTGCGCGCTCCAGCTGGCCACGCGCTTCCCCGACGTCTTCCGCACCTTCCTCGCCCTCTCCCCCGAGGCTGAACCCGACCTCGGCGGCGGGCGTGAGGCCACGATCCGCGAGGCGTTCGCGGGTGACCGCGCCGCGTACGCGCTCGCGGACCCGATGACGCACCTGTCGCTGCGCCGCTACCCCGACTCGGCCGGGGTACTGGTCGCGGGCACGGGCGACGCCGCCTCGTCCGCGGCGGCACAGAGGGTCTCCGCAGCCGCCGGCCGCGCGGGCATGGAGGTGCGCACCCTGCGCCTGCGGGGCGGACACGACTTCACGGTGTGGTCGGGCGGGCTCACGGCGGAGCTCGACTGGCTCGGCCGCCGACTCGGCCTGCAGGGCTAGGCGGAACCGCTAGGTCCGGATCAGGGCGCCGGCGGCGAAGTCTCCGGCGTGGGCGAAGGCGGCCAGCACCACGTCCTCCCCGGAGCCGATGCGGCCGTCGGCGCGGGCCGTGGCGAAGGTGTGCGGGACGCCGACGGCGAACAGGTTGCCGCACTCGTCGAAGGTGTCCGGGTGCCGCTCGGGCGGGAGCTCGAGGGCGTCGCGCCAGTTCCGGAGGAACGTGCGGTTGGGCTGATTGGTGACGAGGTGCCCGACCTCGGGTCCGCGCAGCCCGCCCGCCGCCGCGGCCGCGAGGGCGACCTCGGGGACGAGCCGGTTCCCTCGGGCCAGCACCTTGGCGATCTTGGCCTCGGTGAAGCCGACGTGCAGCTGCCCCTCGCCCGCCTCCCAGTACTTGCGCGGCGGCTCGACCGCCGCGGTCATGTCGCCGGCGTACTCGCTGTGCTGCGCGCACACCACCTCGCGGACCTCGAGCCCGCCGGCCTGCGGGTCGGCGACCACGAGGGCGGCGGCGGCTCCGTCGCCCGGGATGGCGGCCTGCGGCAGGTTCCGCACCCGGTCCTGCGTGAACACGTTCCCCGCCGCGTTGGTGGCGGTGAGCAGCAGCGCCGAGCGCGCGGTGCCCGCGGTGAACATGGTGCGGGCGAGGTGCAGCATCAGCAGGAACGCGGCGCAGCCGCCGTTGTGGATGTCGAGGACGAGCGACGGCCGGGTGCCGAGCCGGCGCACGACGTCGCCGCCGCAGCCGACGACCGGCAGGTCGGGCAGCTGGGAGTGGCTGAGGACCACGTCGGCCTGCAGTGCCTCGTCCCCGACCTGTTCCCGGAGCCGGTCGACCGCCGCGCACATGAGGTCGACGTTCGACTCCCCCGCCGCCGCGTGGTGCCGGTACGCGGGCGGCGCGAACATCGGGTTCGACGTGAGTGTGCGGCTGTCGGCGTCGGCGAACTGGCGGAAGTACGCGGCGGGAACCCGGTTCTCGGGGAGGTGCGAGGCGAGCCCCACGATCCGCGGTGTCGCGGCCGGGGCGGTCACGACGTCATCCATTCGGGCTTGACCGGCTCACCGTGCGCGTGCCGGTACTCGGCGATGGCCTTGAGGTTCTCGAGCTCCATCTGGTGCCCCGCTCCGAAGGTGTCCCACAGGTCGCCGACCCACACCGGGCGGCCGGGCGGCGCCGTCTCGGGGTACGGGTTTTCGTCGTAGAAGGGGTGGTGGCAGTTGACCCACAGCACCACGGAGCCGGGCCGGTTCAGGACGAGCTGCGCGTCGACCACCCGCATCAGGTAGATCATCCAGAGGTGCTTCCCCTGGTCCCAGGCGCAGTGGTAGTCGACGGTGCGCGCGTCGGGCTGTGCCACGGTCCGCGTGTAGATCTCGGTGTCGGCGCCGAGCATGTCGCGCGCGACCCACAGTCCGGCCTCGTCGGTCTCCCGGAAGCCGCGCAGGCTGTAGGTCCACTCCTCGAGCGAGCGGGTGTCGGAGAGCCAGTCGTAGAGCTCGTCCGGCGGGGCGTCGACGTAGGACTGCACGGGGCAGAAGTCGCCGTAGATCTGCTGGTGCGGGTACACCGAGCGCATGCGGTCGACGAGGATCGGCTGCGCCACGGGGCGGGGGTGGCTCTCGATCCGGATGGTTCCCTCGATATCGATCACGGGGATCATTGCCTCTCCTTCGCGGTGTCGGGCAGCAGCGCTGCGAATGGCGGTATCTCCGCGGGGTCGGTCGCGATCTCCAGGCACGACGGTCCGCGGCCCGCGCCGGCCAGCAGCTCGGCGGCGGCGGACCGCGCACCGTCGGGCGTGGTGGCCGAGCGGACGGGCAGGGACGGGAACATGGCGGCGAGGCCGTCGGCGATGCGGCTGGGCCGGAACCGGTTGATGCTGGGCAGGTCGGGGAAGAACGTGCCCTCGCGCACCACGCACATGCCGTGCGCGTCGTTGTTGAGGACCACCAGGAGGACCGGTGCCTGCGCCTCGATGGCGGTGTGGATCTCCATGCCGTGCATGAAGAAGGCGCCGTCGCCGGCGAGGATCACCGTGGGCCGGCCGGTGGCGATCGCCGCGCCGACGCCCGCCGCGATGCCGTGGCCCATACCGCCCATCCCCAGGGCGACCAGGAAGCGCTCGCCGGTGCCGAGGGGCAGGCGGTGCACCGCGGCGGCCCCGGCGTTGCCGGCGTCCGCGAAGACGAGGGCGTCGGCGGGGATGGCGGCGGCCAGCGCATCGACGGCGTCCGCGCAGGTCATCAGCCCGGAGTCGTTCCTCGGCACGGTGATCGGAACGGGGGCGGCCTCCGTCCAGGGCGCGCGGACGCGGGAGCCGAGGGCGGCCGTCAGGGACCGGGTGTACGCGGAGAGGTCGCGGGCGGGCTCGTGGATCGTGACTTCGCGCAGCGGCTGCTCGGCGGCGACGTGCACCGTGCAGGTGACGTCCATCGCCTCGTCGAGCCCGGTGCGGTCCATGAGATCGAGGTCGGTGCCGACGGCGAGGACGAGGTCGGCCTCGGCGGCGACCCGCGGGACGGACGGGTGTCCCATCACGCCCGCGACGCCCACGACGGCGGTCGGCGGCGCGGCGTCCCGGCCGTTGGGCCCGACGGCGATCACGGCGCCCGTGGCGGCGGCCAGTTCCCCGACCGGCTCGGCGAGCCGGGCGCGGGAAGCGGCCTCGCCGAGCAGGATCAGGGGTCTGCGGGCCGCGCGGACGAGGCGGATCACCTCGTCCGACGGTGCCGCCCGCCCGGGCGGGACGGGTGATCGGCCCACCGGTCCGGCGTGCTCGGCGAGTTGGACGTCCTTGGGCAGCAGGAGCGCCGCGGGCAGGCCCTGTTCCAAGGCGGCGAAGGCACCGTCGAGCGCGGGTTCCAGGTCCTCCGGGCCGGAGACCTTGGCGGCGAAACCGGTGACGCCGCGCAGGACTGCGAGGGCGTCGACGGTGCGCGGCGCGGCGCACATGTCCTGGAAGGCGCCGCGTCCCTCGGCCGCGGTCGACGGGCTGCCGATCAGGGCGAGGACGGGCGAGCGGGACTGGTGCGCCTCGGCGAGCGCGGGGACGCAGTTCATCGCGGCCCCGCCCGAGGTCGCGATGAGGCACCCCGGGCGGCCGGTCATGCGGGCCGAGCCGTCGGCCATGGCGCCGGCACCGAACTCGTGCTTGGCGATGGTCACCGTGAGGCGGCGGTCCGAGGGCGCGCGGAGCAGCGCGGCGAAGAGGTCCTCCGAATTGGCACCATGAATACCGTATGCGTGGCGAAAACCATAGGCATACAAAGCATTTGCAATCCGGTCGGCGACCCTTGAAGTCACAAACATCACAGTAGGCCCG
The DNA here is from genome assembly GCF_900104775.1 of Tsukamurella tyrosinosolvens. Taxonomy (NCBI): domain Bacteria; kingdom Bacillati; phylum Actinomycetota; class Actinomycetes; order Mycobacteriales; family Tsukamurellaceae; genus Tsukamurella; species Tsukamurella tyrosinosolvens. The sequence goes on along the minus strand of NZ_FNSA01000003.1, from coordinate 2,311,094 downwards.
TGTGACCCCCTTCACAACCGGGCAGGCGAACACCGTCCGCTTAGGGCTGTCGCTCCTGCAACCGGCGGGCGAAGTCCTCCGCTGCGGCGAGGTCCGTCGCGGCGGGGCGCCCCTTGTTCATCCCGCCGACCAGCGCGAACGGCCCCATCGTGTCGAGGCCGCGGCAGTGGAAGACCTCCGGCGCGACCCGGAATCCCGCCGTGGTGAGCTGATCGGCGAGCGTGCGGGTGTACCGGCGCAGCGGCGTCTCGGGCAGGCCGCTGGTGGCGTAGACGAAGGCCGTGCCGCGCGGCTTCGCGGCGAGGCCGCGCACGAGCCGGACCAGCTCGGGGTCGAAGGACATCCAGTACACGCCCGAGCCGAAGCCGACCAGGTCGGCGGCGTCGATCTGGTCCGCCGTGACCTCGCTCGGCGCCAGCACCGGCGCGCCCAGCACCCCGCCGATTCGATCGGCCACCTTCCGGGTGTTGCCGTGGTGGGAGGACGCGCAGATCACCAGTGCCGACATGGCCCCATCGTGACACGGATCCGCGGCCGCCGCTCCGGGCCACCGCGGCCCGCGCCGGGTGCGCACGGTATCCGGTCCGGACATCGGTCGGTATCGGGTGTTCGTCCGATACCCCCGCGGCGGGCCCCTGCCTAGCGTTCGAACCGGACCAGAGAGAAGGAGCCACCATGACCACCTCCGATGCCATCGACCTCGCGTGGACCAGCGCCACCGAACTCGCCGCCCGGGTCGCCGACGGCAGCGTCTCCGTCGGTGCGATCGCCGACGCCGCGATCGAGCGGGTCGAGCGGATCAATCCGGCGATCAACGCGATCGTCCATTTCGACGCCGAGCAGGTCCGCGCCGACGCCGCGGAACTCGACCGGCGCCGCGCCGCGGGCGAGGACCTCGGGCCGCTCGGCGGCGTGCCGTACACGATCAAGGACCTCACCGCGCAGAAGGGGCTTCCGCTCACCTTCGGAATGCTGCCGATGAAGGACCAGGTGGCCGAGGCGGACGCGCCGATCGTGGAGCGGCTCACCGCTGCGGGCGGGCTCTTCCTGGGGCGCACCAACACCCCCGAGTCCGGCTACTACGGCGGCACCGACAATCACCTGTTCGGCCCCACCCAGAACCCGTGGCGCACCGGCTACACGCCCGGCGGCTCGTCGGGCGGCGCGGCCGCGGCCGTGGCGGCGGGGCTCGGTCCCCTCGCCGAGGGGAGCGACGGGGCCGGCTCCGTCCGCATACCCGCGGCCCTGTGCGGCGTCGTCGGTCTCAAACCGACCGCTGGACTCATCCCCCAGACGATCCTCGCCGGACGCTACTACGAGTGGGCGTACCACGGCCCCATCACGCGGACCGTCGAGGACGCGGCCCTCATGCTCGATGTGATCTCGGGCGCCGACAGCCGCGATCCTATGTCCTTCCCCCGGACCGGCCCGTCGTTCGTCTCCGCCGTGCGGGAGGCGACGGCGGAGGGCCTTCGGATCGCATACTCCCCCGACCTGGGCTTCGGGCGGGTCGACCCCGAGGTCGCGCGGATCTGCGCCGCCGCCGTCGACCGGCTCGCGGCCGCCGGCGCCACGGTGACCGAGGCCACGCCCGCCTGGGGCGATCCCGAGGAGGCGATGTGGAACGGCGTCTGGGTGCCCGGCTTCGCCGCAGAGCACGACCTCCTCGACTGGGAGGCCGCCCGCGGCACCGTCGACGACGAGCTGATCGAGCTCTTGCGCGAGGGCGAGCGCCTCACCGGCGTCGATGTGGGGCGCGCCGACCTGTACCGCGGCGCGATGTGGGACACGTACGCCGCGTTCATGCAGGACTACGACGTGCTGATCTCGCCGACGCTCTCGACGGCGGCGTTCCCCAACGACCGATTCGCCCCCGAGTGGCTCGACGGCGAATCGCTCCGGCGCCGGCTCCTCGGATGGCTGCTCACCTACCCGTACAACATGCTCACCGCGCCCGCACTGACCGTGCCCGCGGGGTTCACGGCCGACGGGCTGCCGGTGGGACTGCAGATCGCGGGCGGCCACCACGCCGACGCGGTCGTCCTCGGCGTCGGGGCGGTCCTCGAACGGGTGAACCCGTGGGCCGATACCACCCCAGCGCTCGCCGAATGACGCCACAATGACGTGATGACCCTGTCCCCGGCGGCCCTGCAGGACCGCGTCGAGTGGCTCATCGAGCTCACCCGCGCGGCCCTACCCAGCGCCGCCGGGGCCCTGGGGTATCGGCCGTCCGCCCGGGCGGCGATGCTGCCCCTGATCACCTGGGGCTACCGCGCTCCGGTCGAGAGATTCCTCTTCACCGAGTTCGTGGAGACCGACCCCGGATTCGCGGCGGTGGTCGCGGCGCCCGAGCGCACGCTGTTCTGGGCGGACCTCCCCGGCTTCCGGAACGGGGCCACCGCCCGGTCGCTGCTCACGCCCGCCGGATTCCGCGAGGGAACATCGATGGCGCTCACACGAGGCGCCGAACTGATCGGCGCGATGCACCTCAGCTTCGACAGCCCCGACGTCCCGTCGCACGCCCGCGGATTCCTGGCGTGCCTGCGGCCGCAGCTGGTCGAGCTCGCGCGGAGCGCCACGGAACCGTCGAGCGCGGCCTTGACGCGGCGGGAACTCGACGTGCTGCGGCTCCTGGCCGACGGCGCGACCAACCGCCGCATCGCGGGAACGCTGGGGATCGCCCCGTCGACGGTCGGCACACACGTCGAGCACATCTTCGCCAAGCTCGGCGTCTCGAACCGCGCCGCCGCCGTGGCCACCGCGGCCCGCGATCGCCTCCTACCCTGACGCGCTCAGCGGCCGTCGAAGGCGTCGAGGATCCGCTGCGCGGCGAGGGCCGGCGTCAGCGAGCCGTCCTGCACCGACGCCTCGACGCCGAACCGGACGGACCGGACACCGTCGGAATGCTCGACCCGCCCGAGGATCGCGTCCCGGACCATCGTCCAGGTCCAGTCGACCTGCTGCTGCCGGCGGCGGCGGTCGAACTCCCCCGCCTCCTGCAGCGTGCTGCGGTGCCGGAGCACGGCGTCCCAGAACTCGGGGATGCCTGTGCCCTCGACGGCGCTCTGCGTGAGCACGGGCGGGCGCCAGAGGGAGCCGCGCGGGTGGATCAGGCGCAGCGCGCTCGACAGCTCGCGGGCGGCGACGCGCGCCTCGACGACGTGATCCCCGTCGGCCTTGTTGACCGCCACCACGTCGGCGAGCTCGAGCACGCCCTTCTTGATGCCCTGCAGCTGGTCGCCGGTGCGGGCCAGCGTGAGGAAGGTGAACGTGTCCACCATGTTCGCGACGGTGACCTCGGACTGCCCGACGCCGACGGTCTCGACCAGGATCACGTCGAAGCCGGCGGCCTCCATGAGCACCATCGTCTCGCGGGTGGCCTTCGCGACCCCGCCGAGCGTGCCCGAGGTGGGCGACGGCCGGATGTACGCGCGCGGGTTCACGGCGAGGGTGCCCATGCGCGTCTTGTCGCCCAGGATGGATCCGCCGCTCCGCGTGGACGACGGGTCCACGGCGAGCACGGCGACCTTGTGCCCCAACGAGATCAGGTGGTTGCCCAGGGCCTCGATGGTGGTCGACTTCCCCACCCCGGGCACGCCGGTGATCCCCACGCGGGTGGCGATCGGCGCGTCCGGTCCCGGCGTCACCGCGAGCAGCAGCTCCTGGGCGAGGGCCTGATGGTCGGGGCGCCGGGACTCGACGAGGGTGATGGCGCGCGCCAGCACGGCGCGCTTGTCGGCCCGGACCCCGTCCGCGAGTTCGGCGACGGTGATCACGCCAGCTGGTACCCCAGCTTGTTCCCCAGCTCGTGCAGCAGGTTCACCGCCGCGTCGGCGATGACGGTGCCGGGCGGGTAGATCGCCGAGGCGCCGGCCGCGTACAGCTCGTCGAAGTCGCCCGGCGGGATGACGCCGCCCACCACGATCGTGATGTCGGGACGGCCGACCTCCGCGAGCGCGTCGCGCAGCGCGGGCACCAGCGTGAGGTGCCCCGCGGCGAGCGACGAGACACCGACGACGTGCACGTCGTTGTCGGCGGCCTGCTGCGCGACCTCCTCCGGGGTGGAGAACAGCGGGCCCACGTCGACGTCGAAGCCGAGGTCGGCGAACGCGGTGGCGATCACCTTCTGGCCTCGGTCGTGGCCGTCCTGGCCCATCTTGGCGATGAGCACGCGGGGGCGGCGACCGTCGGCCTCCTCGAACTTCTCGACCAGCTCGGTGGCCGTCTGGATGTTGCCGGCCGCGCCGGCCTCGTCGCGGTACACGCCACTGAGCGTACGGATCTCGGCCTGGTGGCGGCCGTAGACCTGCTCGAGTGCGTCCGAGATCTCGCCGACGGTGGCCTTCGCCCGCGCCGCGTCGATCGCCAGCGCCAGGAGGTTGTTCTCCATGCCGCCCTCGGCGGAGCCCGCGGCGCGGGTGAGGTTCGCCAGGGCGGCCTTGACGGCCTCGGGGTCGCGCTCGGCGCGCAGCTGCTCGAGCTTCGCGAGCTGCTCGGTGCGGACCTTCGAGTTGTCGACCTTGAGGAGCTCGATCGCGGTGTCCTCGGCGACCTGGTACTTGTTCACGCCGATCACGGGCTGGCGGCCCGAGTCGATGCGGGCCTGGGTGCGGGCCGCGGCCTCCTCGATGCGCAGCTTCGGGATGCCCTCGCTGATGGCCTTGGCCATGCCACCGTGCTCGGCGACCTCGCGGATGTGGGCGCGGGCGCGCTCGGCGAGCTCGTGGGTGAGCGTCTCGACGTAGTAGGAGCCGCCCCACGGGTCGATCGGCCGGGTGGTGCCCGACTCCTGCTGCAGCACGAGCTGCGTGTTGCGGGCGATGCGGGCGGAGAAGTCCGTCGGCAGCGCGATCGCCTCGTCGAGCGCGTTGGTGTGCAGCGACTGGGTGTGCCCCTGCGTCGCCGCCATCGCCTCGACGCAGGTGCGGGCCACGTTGTTGAAGACGTCCTGCGCGGTGAGCGACCAGCCCGAGGTCTGCGAGTGCGTGCGCAGCGACAGCGACTTGGCGTTCTTCGCGTCGAACTCGGCGACGAGCTCGCTCCACAGCAGGCGCGCGGCGCGGAGCTTGGCGACCTCCATGAAGAAGTTCATGCCGATGCCCCAGAAGAAGGAGAGGCGCGGCGCGAACTTGTCGACGTCGAGGCCCGCGTCGATGCCGGCCTTGATGTACTCGACACCGTCGGCCAGCGTGTACGCGAGCTCCAGATCGGCCGTCGCCCCGGCCTCCTGGATGTGGTAGCCGGAGATGGAGATCGAGTTGAACTTCGGCATCATCTGCGAGGTGTACCCGAAGATGTCCGAGATGATCCGCATCGAGGGCGCGGGCGGATAGATGTAGGTGTTCCGCACCATGAACTCTTTGAGGATGTCGTTCTGGATGGTGCCCGCGAGCTTCTCCGGGCCCACGCCCTGCTCCTCGGCCGCCACCACGTAGAGCGCGAGGATCGGCAGCACCGCGCCGTTCATCGTCATCGAGACGGAGACGCCGCCCAGGTCGATGCCGTCGAACAGCTGCCGCATGTCGAGGATCGAGTCGATCGCCACGCCGGCCATGCCCACGTCGCCGGTGACGCGCGGGTGGTCGGAGTCGTACCCGCGGTGGGTCGCGAGGTCGAAGGCGACCGAGAGGCCCTTCTGGCCGGCGGCGAGGTTGCGCCGGTAGAAGGCGTTGGACTCGGCGGCGGTGGAGAAGCCGGCGTACTGCCGGATCGTCCACGGCTGGTTGACGTACATCGTCGGGTACGGGCCGCGGATGAACGGCACCGCGCCCGGGTACGAATCGACGGGGTAACCGGCCTCGGCGACGGCGTCGCGGTCCGCGCGGGTGTAGACCGGCTTGACGTCGATGCCCTCCGGGGTGGTCCAGGTGAGCTGGTCCGGGGTGTACGCGTAGGCCGCGGCCGAGGCGTCGACGAAGGCGTCCACGTCCGCGCTCGACGGCGCGGCGGCGGGCAGCTCCTCGAAGGGGACGTCGGCGAAACTGCCGATGGTGGTGTCAGTCATCTCATGCCCCCAGCCGGGTCAGCAGATCGTCGAGCGCTGCGGCGGCGTCGATCTTCGCGTGCAGGTAGATGTCGATGAGGCCGTCGTCGACGGTGCCCGGCGCGCCCGCGAGCAGCACGAGCGCACCCTCGTCGCGCAGGGAGCGGGCCAGGGCCTCGCCCTCGGCGGCGTACCCCGCGTCGGAGCCGGCCAGCGCGGCGATCGCCGCACCCGCCGTGCCGTCGAGCGTGGCGGCGCCGGCGGCCTGCTCGGCAGCGTCCAGCACCGTCTCGATGCCGCCGGAGGCGAGCAGGTTGGTCAGGAAGGTCGACCGGCCGTTGTGCTGCGCGACGGTGCCGATGGTCACCATCCGGATCCGCGGGCGGACGCCGTGCTCGCGCAGGAAGGCGTCGGAGCGGGCCCGCAGCGCCTCGAAGGGCGCGGCGTACGACCGCACGACGGGGCCGTTCGTCGCGGCCGACGGTGCCACGGGCGGCTCGGCCAGGTTGGGGAACTCGTTGACGCCGGTGAGCTTCTTGGCGCGCCGGGCGACGGCGGCGTCGCGACGGTCGGCGGACTCGCCGAGCTGCGCCGCGATCGTCTCCTCGGCGGCACCGCGGGCGAAGCCACCCGCGGCCTCGGTGGACTGGAAGACGCCCCACGCCGCGCGCGCGAGGTCGTCGGTGAGCGACTCGACGTGCCACGAGCCCGCGCCGGGATCGACGACGCGGCCGAGGTTCGATTCCTCGAGCAGCAGCAGCTGCGTGTTGCGGGCGATGCGTCGGGCGAAGGCGGGCGAGTAGCCCTCGACGCCACCGGGCAGGGCCTCGTCGTAGTCGAGGGTGGTGACGTAGTCGGCGCCGCCCAGGCCCGCGCCGAAGGCGGCGACGGTGGTGCGGAGCAGGTTCACCCACGGATCGCGCTGCGTCGTCGCGGCCAGCGAGGTGACGGCGTGCACGGGCGCGTTCCCGGCCTCGGGCGCGCCGAGATGCTGCGCGACGCGGGCCCAGACGGTGCGCCAGGCGCGGATCTTCGCGAGGGTGAGGAACTGGTCGTCGGTCGCGGCCAGGCGGATCGTGAGCTGGTTCAGGGCGGCGGCGGTGGTCAGGCCCGCCGCGGTGAGCGCGCGGACCTGGTCGAGCGCGGCGGCCGCCGTCAGGCCCAGCTCCTGCGCGGCCGTGGCGCCGGCGTTGTGGAGGTCGGCGCCGTCGACCAGGAGGGCGCGGACGTCCTCGGTGCGCGCGTCCGCCGCGCGGGCCAGGTCGAGCGCCTCGTCGACGGAGACGTCGGCGCGGCCGACGACCTGCGAGGTCAGCGGCGCGGCGCCGAGGCTGACCCGGACCAGGTCGGCGCGGTAGGCGTCGGACTCGGCGGCCCTGTCGAGCGCGGCGTAGACCTGCGCCGCCGCGTCCGCGGCGCGACCGCCCGCGGTGAGCAGGATCGGCGCCATGTCCGGGTAGACGCCCTCGAGGAGCGGCGCGGGATCGGGCCGGGTGAGCCACAGCGCGCTCGCACCGGACTCCAGCGCCCCCAGCACGTCCGCGGCGTCGGTGGTGCCGTCGAAGCGCTCCGCGACCTTCCAGCCCAGCCGCACGTCCGGGGTGGGGTTGCCGCCGCGCACGAACGGGAAGGCGCCGGGCAGCGGCGCCTCGGGCAGCTCGTCGCGCTGCGAGTACAGCGGCGCGACCTGCACGCCGTCGTCCTCGGTGGGAGTCGTCAGTGCGGCGATCGGATCCTCGGGCGGCGTGCCGCCGCGCGACTTCGCGAGCACGGCGCCGACGGACTCGCGCCATGCGTCGTAGGGACTGTCCACCACGTGGGCCTCCTCACCTGTGGCCGCGCACACGCACGGCCGCGCACCCGCCGTCGCGTCACAACGGCGTCCGAGAACCCACGTTAACCGATTGCTCTTGCTACGCCCCAGTAGGGTCGTCCCGTGGGTGCCAACGAATCTCGGATCCGGCCCGGCGACCGCGGGCTGCTGGTCCGAGCGGTCGTCGGTGGCGCCGTGATCCTCGGGCTCGTCGCGCTCGGCATGCTGCTGCCGCACCCCGGCGCGGCCACGATCCGGGCCTGGGCGGATTCGACGGGGCCCTGGTTCCTCGCCCTCTTCTTCCTCGCGCACGCGGTCGTCACGGTGTTCCCGATCCCGCGGACCGTCTTCACCGTCTCGGCGGGATTCCTGTTCGGGCCCGTCGTGGGGATCGCGGTGTGCATGGCGGCGTCGACGGTCGCGGCGTCGATCGCCTTCCTCGGCGTCCGCGAGATCGACCGGCGCCACCCGTCGCGGGTGATCGCGCGGGCCCGGGAGCACCGCGCCTACGCGCCGATCGCCGCCCGGCTCCGGGCCCGCGGGTGGCTTGCCGTCGGGTCGCTGCGGCTCATCGCGGCGGCGCCGTTCTCGCTCGTCAACTACGCGTCCGCGCTCTCGCCGGTGCGGTTCTGGCCGTACTTCGGTGCGACGGTCGCGGGGCTCGCGCCCGGCACCATCGCCGTCGTGCTGTTGGGCGACGCGCTGACCGGGGAATCCTCACCGTGGCTCGTGGTGATCAGCGGCGCCCTCATGGCGACGGGCATCGCAGGGCTGCTCCTCGACGCCCGCATGCCCGCAAGGCCTGAGACTTGATATCCGCGGAGGCAAGCCCGCGAGCTTGCCGCGAAGTGCACACACCGCTCAAGTCGGGTGCGGCACGCCGGACCGCGGTCCCCAGCCCGTTTCCGCCTCGTCATACCGTCGCAACGGAATGACGAGGTGGAAACGATCGCGGGAGCCGGTCGTGCACTCGCCGGCGATCACGATTCGGCTCCGCTGCTGAGGCCGATCCCTACGCGTCGAGCAGGGCCGGGATGTCGACGACGCCGCCGAGCACGTGGTCGGCGCCGGCGTCCGCGAGCACCTGCGGGTCGGCTTTGCCGGTGAGCACGCCGACGGAGACGGCGCCGGCATTGTTCGCCGCCTGCACGTCGACGGCGGTGTCCCCCGCGGCGAGCACGCGGCGGACGTCGCGGACGCCGGTGCGCTCCATCGCGCGGTGGATCATGTACGGCGCCGGGCGGCCCGCGGCCACGTCGGACGTGGTGACCACGGCGTCGACGACCGCGTCGGCGCCGTCGCCGATCTTCCAGCCGAGCGCGGCGAGGAGCGGGAGGGCGACGGCATCGTCGAACCCGGTGGTCAGGGCGATCTTGATCCCGCGCCCGCGGAGCTCGGCGAGCGCGGCGGGCACGCCCTCGATGGCGGTGGGCGGCGTCGCGGCGTAGGCCTCCTGCAGTCGCTCCCGGAAGCGGGCGAAGCCCGCGTCGACGCGCTCGGGGGTGGGCTCGACGCCGCCGAGGCGGAGCAGGTTGGTGATCGCCTCCACCTTGTCGGTACCCATCCACACCTGCAGGTCGGCCTGCGCGACGGTGGCCCCGCCGTCCTCGACGGCGCCGCGGAGCGCCTCGTAGACGGCGCCACCGTCGTCGATCGTCGTGCCGGCCATGTCCAGCGCGACGAGGTCGATGGTGCGGGCGGGTGCGGTCATGCGTCTCTCCTGACGGGTACGGATCGCAACGCCGGCGGGTTCGCCGTGGGCGCTGCGAAGAGTCGGTTCTCGACGATCACGGTGGTCACGCCGGGGACGTAGCGGTCCTCGCCGTATTCGACGACGTCGCCGGCGGCGTCGGTGGTGGTGCGGCGGACGCGCAGCAGTGGGGCGCCCTCCGTGAGGCCGAGCTGCGCCGCGTCCTCGGCGGTCGCGGCGACGGCATCGATCTGATGGGTGGAGGCGTAGAGGTCGGCGCCGGCGTCCAGGAGGAAGCGGTTCACGGAGCCGGCGTCGGGGTCGAACTCCATGAGCCGCTTGCCCAGCGACCAGACGAAGTACATGGTCTCGCAGAGCGCGGGGGCACCGTCGAGCGTGCGGACACGGCGGAGCTCCAGAACGGGCTCCCCCGGCTTCACCTGCAGGCGCTCGGCGATGTCCGGGGACGCGGGGACGCGGGCCTGGAGGGTGGTGCGCTGTCCGGGCTCGCGGCCCTGTTCGCGGGCCCACGCGGTGAACGAGCCGAGGGCGCTGGCGCTGTGGCTGGGGACGTTGCGGCGGACGATCGGGGAGCGGCCCTGACCGCCGACGATCAGGCCCTCCGCGCGCAGGGTGGCCAGCGCCTGGCGCACCGGCCCGCGCGAGGTGCCGAACTCCTCGCACAACAGCGCCTCGCTGGGCGCCTGCTCGCCCTCCGGCCAGCGGCCGGAGGCGATGCGCGCACGGAACTCCGCGGCGAGGCGTTGATGAAGGGGGTGAGCTGCAACCACGCCATTGAGTATACAAGTGAAAGCGTGCCCCACCTGCACGGTCGATGAACGGCAGATGAACGGCTGCATTACCTGGATGTACATCGAACCAACTTGTATAGACATCGAGCGATCTGTCTTGCCAAGGGCAGCGCCGGGACGCCACGCTGAGAGCCATGAACACCACAACGGACGTCCTCGTCGTCGGCGCCGGCATCGTGGGCCTGGCGCACGCCGTGGAGGCGCTCGACCGGGGCCTCACGGTCACCGTCGTCGAGCGGGACAGCCGCGCCGTGGGCGCCTCCATCCGCAACTTCGGGCACGCGTGCGTGACCGGGCAGTCGGGCGACCTCGCCGAGCTCGCGCACCTGGCGCGGGAGCGCTGGCTCGACCTGGACGGTCGCGCAGGCCTCGGTGCCCGCGCCACGGGCGGCCTCGCCGTCGCCCGCCACGCCACCGAGCTCGCCGTCCTCGAGGAGCTGGCCGCGGCCCGGCCCGGCGAGGTCGCCCTCCGCACCGCCGGCGAGGTCCGGGCCGAACTCCCGGGCGGCGGAGCGGACGACGTCATCGGCGGCGCCGCGCTCCTCGCGGACCTGCGGGTGGACCCGCGGGTCACCGTCGCGCGACTGGCCGCCTGGGTCGACGCGCAGCCCGGCGCCGAGGTCCGCTTCGGCACCGCCTACCTCGGCTTCGATGGCGCCCGTGCCCACACCAGCCGCGGCCCCATCGAGGCGCAGCGCGTGATCGTCTGCGTCGGGCACGACCTCGACCACCTGTACCCCGACCTCGCCGAGGAGCACCGCGTGCAGCGGTGCGCTCTGCAGATGGCCCGCGCCGCGGATCCCGGCGCCGTCGTCACGCCCGCCGTCCTCACCGCGACCTCGCTCCTGCGCTACCCCGCCTTCGCCGAGACCACGGCGGCCGCGGCGCTCCGGACCCGGATGGCGGCCGACCGGCCCGACCTGCTGGACATCGACGCGAACGTCATGTTCACCCAGCGTCCCGACGGCACATTGCTCATCGGCGACTCGCACCACACCGAGCGCACCGTCGCCCCGTTCCTCGACGAGACGGTCACCGAGACCCTCCGCGCAGAGGCCGCCCGCGTCCTGGGCGTCGACGGGCTGCGGATCATCGAGCGCTGGCAGGGCGTCTATGCCACGAGCCCCCTGCGCCCCTACCTCGTCGCCGAGCCGGAGGAGCGCCTCAGCGTGCGCATCGTGACCTCCGGCGTCGGTATGACCATCGCCCACGGCCTCGCCCGGCGGCACTTCCCGAGCTGACCGACCGAACACCTCCGTCACACCCCACTCCCCCCACCTCCGCAGCACTGAGAACGAAGGGCACTCCCCCATGCGCATCACCCGATCCCTCTCCGCGATCACGGCCGTGGCCGCGGTCTTCGCGGTCGCCGCGTGCGGCGGCACCGGCGGCGGCGCCGCCTCGTCGGACACCGTCACCGTCTACAGCGCCGACGGCCTCGGCGATTGGTACAAGGCCGAGTTCGAGGACTTCACCCAGCGCACCGGCGTCAAGGTCGCGCTCGTCGAGGCCGGCTCGGGCGAGGTCGTCTCCCGCGCCCAGAAGGAGAAGGCGAACCCGCAGGTCGACGTCCTCGTCACCCTGCCGCCGTTCATCCAGCAGGCCCAGCAGCAGGGATCCCTCGTGAAGTCCGAGGTCGACACGTCGGCGGTGCCGGCGGAGCTCAAGGCCGCCGACGGGACGTACGTCGCCGTGGTCAACAACTACTTCGCGATGATCCGGAACACCGCGGCCCAGCCGAAGCCCGCCGACTGGGCCGAGTTCACCGGCCCGGCCTTCGCGCAGAAGATCCAGTACTCGACGCCCGGCAAGGCCGGCGACGGCACCGCCCTGCTGCTCCTGTTGCAGCACGTCATGGGCAAGGAGGCCGCGCTGAAGTACCTCGCCGACCTCCAGCCGAACAACGTCGGCCCGTCGACGTCCACCGGCAAGCTCGGCCCGAAGACCTCCAAGGGCGAGCTGACCGTCGCCAACTCCGACGTCCAGATGGCGCTGGCCGCGATCGCCGCCGACAAGGTGGCCTACGAGGTCTTCTACCCGACCTGGGGCGGCAAGCGGACCACGCTGCCGCTGCCGTACTACATGGGCCTCGCCGACAAGGCTCCCCACGCCGCCAACGGCAAGAAGCTCATGGAGCACCTGCTGTCCAAGGACGTCCAGCAGAACGTTCCGGCTCGCGCCTGGGGCGCGCCGGTCCGCTCCGACGTGACCGCCTCCGGCCCCGAGGCCGACGCCTTCCGCAAGGCCCTCGACGGCGTCGAGATCTGGTACCCGAACTGGGACGAGGTCCTCGGCGGGCTGGACGCCGACGTCAAGGCGTACGAGAAGGCCACGGGTCAGTGACCGCGCCCAAGAACGCCCGCTCCACCGCGGTCCCGTCCGTGCCCAAGGGCCTCGACGACGAGGCCGTGGACCGGACGGTCCGCCGGACGGTGGCGGTCGGTGTCCAGAACGTGAGCGTCACCTACGGCGACACGGTCGCCCTGCAGGACTGCAGCTTCGAGGTTGCGCGCGGCGAGACCGTCGCCCTGCTCGGGCCGTCAGGGTCGGGAAAGTCCACCGCCCTCAAGGCGATCGCCGGCTTCGAGCGGGTCTCGTCCGGCACCGTGACCATCGACGGCCGCGACGTCACGCACCTCTCGCCCGCCCGGCGCGGCATCGGCATCGTCGTGCAGAGCTACGCCCTGTTCCCCCATATGACCGTCGCGAAGAACGTGGCCTTCGGCCTGCGCTCGCGCGGCGCCGACCGGTCGGCGATCGCGCCCCGCGTCGCGGAGGTGCTCGGCATGGTCGGCATGGCGGAGTACGCGGATCGCCTGCCGCGGCAGCTGTCCGGCGGCCAGCAGCAGCGCGTCGCGATCGCCCGCGCGCTGGCCACCCGGCCGAACGTCGTGCTGCTCGATGAGCCGCTCTCCGCGCTCGACGCGGGGATGCGCAAGGACATGCTCGGCGAGCTGCAGCGCCTGCGCGCCGAGCTGCCCGACGTCGCGATGGTCTACGTGACGCACGACCAGAGCGAAGCCCTCGCCCTGGCGGACCGGGTCGCGATCATGCGCGACGCCCGGCTCGAGGCGATCGGCACCACCGACGAGCTCTTCCACCGCCCGCCGACGCGATTCACCGCGACCTTCCTCGGCGGCGCGGACGTCCTGCCGGGCGGGGCGCTGCGCACCTCGCGGCCGCTGCCCGACGGCGACCACCTCCTCGCGGTCCGGCCGTGGGCCTGGCGGTTCACGCGGACGGCACCGTCGAACGGCCTGCGGGTGACCGTCGAGCAGGAGCAGTGGCGCGGCGCGGTCCGGCACGTGACGGCGCGCGTCGCCGACGCGGGCGCGACGATCGGCGTCGACGTGCCGGTGCTCACCGAGGCACCGCTCAAGGCGGAGACGCTGTGGGTCGAGGTCGACCCCGCGGACGTGATGGTGGTGCCGCAGTGACCGCGGTGCTCGACGCGCCGCCCGCTCCCCCGGCGCGGGCCGGCGGACCCTCGTTCGCGGTGCCGCGCTGGGTCTGGGTGCTGCCGCCGGTGGCGTTCATCCTCGTCGCGGTCGTGTATCCCCTGGTCGGGATCGTCGCGCGCACGTTCACCGACAAGGCGGAGCGCCCGGCGGGATTCACGACTTGGCGCGAGCCCCTCACCGACGGTGCCGTGCTCAGCGCCCTGGGCACGACGGTGAAGGTCGCGGCCCTGTCGACGGCGGGCTGCCTCGTCGCGGGCACGTTCCTCGCGCTGGTGCTGGCGTTCGTGCCCTTCCCCGGCGCCGCGACGGTCGGACGGCTGATCGAGGTCGTGGTCTCGTTCCCGAGCTTCCTCATCCCGCTGGCGCTGGGCGTCCTGCTGGGCCCGGTGGGCGTCGCGCAGTCGCTGGGCGTGCCGACGGGGTCGTTCACGACGTCGCTGTGGGGTGTCGTGCTCGCCGAGATCGCCTTCTACACGCCATTCGTGGTGCGGCCGATGCTCGCCGCGTTCGGCCAGTTCCCGACGGTGCAGATCGACGTGGCGTCGTCGCTGGGCGCCGGCCCGCTGCGGATCATCGCCCGCGTCATCCTGCCCGCCGTGCTCCCGGCGCTGGCCGCCGCGGGCTCGCTGACCTTCCTGCTCACGCTGAACGAGTTCGGGATCGTGCTGTTCACCGGCGCCAAGGACGTCATCACGGTGCCGATGCTCATCTACACCCGCTCGATCGTGGGCCAGGACTTCGCCTCGGCGGCGGTCCTCGCCACGGTGCAGCTGGTCATCTCCATCGGCGCGTACGTCGCGTACCGCCTGCTCATGAAGAAGGGGGTGCGCTGATGCTGGTGCGCAATCCGGCGGCCCGCGTGGCCGTGTGGGCGGTCTTCGCCGTCGTCCTGCTGACGCTGGTGGTCACGCCGGTCGCCGTCACCGTGATCACGGCGTTCAGCGCGAGCTGGACCTCGGTCCTTCCCGCCGCCCTGACGACGGACCACGTCGCCGACGTCTTCACGCCCGAGAACGCCGCGAGCATCGGGGTCTCGGTCCAGACCGCGCTCCTGGCGTCCGCGCTCGCGGTGGTGGCCGGCACCTGGGCGGCGCTGGCGGTACCGAGCCTGCCCGGCCGGCTCCGCGGCGCGGTCGACGCGTTCTTCCACCTGCCCGTGGCCGTGCCGTCGGTGGTGGTCGGTCTCGGTGTGCTCGTGGCCTTCTCGGCGCCGCCGCTGGTGCTGGGCGGCACCCCGTCGATCGTGATCCTGGTGCAGGCGATCCTCGTCTTCGCGTTCGCCTACTCGATGGTGTCGGCGGCGGTCTCGCAGCTCGATCCGATGCTGGACAAGGTCGGCGGCTCCCTCGGGGCGTCGTCGCTGCGCCTGCTGCTGACGGTGCGCCTGCCGCTGCTGCTGCCGTCGATCGCCGCGGCGGCCGGACTGTCGGTGGCGCTCTGCATGGGCGAGCTCGGCGCGACGATCATGGTCTACCCCGCCTCGTGGCGGACGCTGCCCGTCACGGTGTTCACCCAGTCCGACCGCGGCGACCTGTTCGGCGCGGCCGCGAACACCATGTTCCTCGTGCTGGTCACCGTGGCGATCCTCGGCGTGCTCTCGGCGTTCCGGCGGCGCGCCCGCTAGCGACCGCCAGCAAGGTATCGACCACCTCGCGCGGTGCGGCGTCCTTACGCCGCACCGCGCGCAGGCGTCGGTGCAGGTCGACGCCCTCGGTGGGGATCTCGACGAGCCGGCCGTCGCGCAGCTCCGCGGCGACCGCGAGCTCGCTGAGCACCGCGGCCCGCCCGCCCGCGGCGACCATGATCTTCACGGCGGCGTTCGTGCCGAGCGCGATGGATCGCGGATCCGGCTCGAACCCCGCCCGCCGCAGCGCCGCCTCGAGCGCGTCGCGGGTCCCGGCGCCCGGCTCGCGGGTCACCAACGGCAGCTCCGCGAGTTCCGCCGCGGTGAGCGGCCGGTCGTCACGCCGCCGGGCCAGACGGTCCCCGGGAGCTGCGACCAGCACCATCCGGTCGGTCCGGACGGTGCGTGAGGCGAGGTCGTCGGGCACCGTCGGGCCCTCGATGAAGCCCAGGTCGGCGACGTGGCCGCGCACGTCCGCGACGACGGCCGCAGAGTTTCCGACGGTGAGGTGCACCGGCTCGTCGGTGTGCTCGCGCAGCCGGGCCAACCACGCCGGCATGAGGTACTCGGCGATCGTCTGGCTGCACGCGATGCGCACGGTGTGGTCGAACCGGAGGGCCTCGGCACCGGTCTGCAGCGCGTCCATCGCGGCCGTCACCGAGCGGGCCCACTCGGTGACCGCGGCGCCCTCGGGCGTGAGCTCGGCGCCGCGGGTGCGCCGATCCAGCAGATCGAGCCGGAGCTGCCGTTCCAGGTGGCGCAGGCGCGAGCTGGCGCTCGGCTGGGAGATCGAGCACGCGCGCGCCGCCGCGGAGATCGAGCCGAGATCGGCGACGGCCACCAGGAGGCGGAGCGATTCCACGGACGGCGTTTCCATAGCGTGAGTCTATGGGTAGATAGGCGCCCTGTGGGTTCCGAACGCCGCTCGGCCCGAACAGAGTGGTCGGTATGCACGCGACGACCACCGAACCCCGCGCCGCCCGGGCCGGGCTCCTGCGCGATCTCCGCAGCCCGCGGGAGGCCGTCTCCAACCTGACGCCGAACTGGTTCGCGTCGGTCATGGGCACCGGCATCATCGCCAACGCGGCGGTCGGCCTGCCGGTGCACGTGCCCGGCCTGCGCACGGCGGCCGCCGCCGTGTGGGTGCTGGCCGCGGTGCTGCTCGCGGTGCTCACCGCGGGCACCGTCGCGCATTGGATCCGCTACCCCGCGTTCGCCCGACGCCACCATCGCGACCCGGTGATCGGGAACTTCTACGGCGCGATGGCGATGGCCTTCCTCACCGTCGGCATCGGCGCGGTGCTGGTCGGCCGGGATTGGATCGGCCTGACGGCAGCCCTGGCGCTGGGAACCACGCTCTGGGTGATCGGATCGGCACTGGGCCTGTTCTTCGCACTCGCCATCCCCGCCCTGATGGTCAGCGGCGGCCACTACCGCGAGGACGGCGCGTTCGCGGGCTGGTTGATGCCGGTCGTCTCCCCGATGGTGACGGCCTCCGGCGGCGCGGTGCTCCTGCCCTACGCGGCCGCCGGCACCGTGCGGACGTCGCTGCTGTGGTTCAGCTACGGCTGCTTCGCCTTCACGCTCCTGGCCTCCCTGATCGTGCTGCCCCCGGTCCTGCTGCGGCTCCTGCGTGGCCCGCTGTGGGCGCCCGCGATGATCCCGACGGCCTGGATCGCGCTCGGCCCGCTCGGGCAGTCGATCACCGCGGCGAACGGCCTCGGCGCCACCGCGCACCTGGCGGTCGGCGACGACCTCGCCGCCGGGCTGCACCGGTTCGGCGTCGATTACGGCTGGACCGTCACGGTGGCGGTCCTGATGTGGACCGCGGTGGCGCTGACCCTCACCCTCCGGACCGCCCTGGGCACCCCGGACGGCCTCCCGTATGCGCTGACCTGGTGGTCCTTCACCTTCCCGGTCGGCACCTGCGCCACCGGCTTCAGCGCGATGGCCGCCGCGACGGGCGCCACCGGATACGCGGCGCTCGCCGTCGTCTACTTCCTCGGCCTGGTGGCGGGCTGGATCGTCGCGGCCCGCGGGACCGTTCCCCGCGCCCTCGCGAGTGGGGCGCTGCTGCGGCACCCGGACCTGGCCGCCTGATCCCCGGCACCCGGTCCGCAAGGATCCTCCCTTGCATTAGCTGCCAGCAAGTCCTTAAACTTGCGTCATGATCGTTCTCACCGCCGACCAGAGGGCCAGTCGCTCCGACACCGACCGGGTCGAGTCGGCGCGCGCGCTGCTGTCGCCCCTCGCCTGGCTCCGCCCGCCCGACCGGACCGCGGGCGACGAGTTGCAGGCCGTCACCGACGATCCGGCGGTCGCCGTCGATGCGGCGCTCGCGCTGCTGGCCGACGGGCACTGGAGCGTCGGGCTCGGCGTCGGCTCCGTCGAGACGCCGCTCCCCGCCCAGACCCGCGCCGGCCGGGGCCGCGCCTTCGAGGCGGCGCGCGAGGCGGTCGAGGCCGCGAAGGGCACGGCCGTCCCCCTGCAGGTCCGCGGCGACGACGGGGCCGCCGCGGGCCGCGCCGAGGCGATCCTGTCGGTGCTCGGTCTTATCGTGGGCCGCAGATCACGGGAGGGACAGGAGGTGACGGCCTTGCTGAACACGGGAATGTCGATCACGGCGGCCGCGGCGGAGCTCGGCGTCTCGCGGCAGGCCGCGTCGCAGCGCGCGGCGGCGGCGGGCTGGTCCGTGGAGCCCGCGGGGCGCGCGCTCGCGGTGGAGCTGCTCGCCGAGGCCGACGGCGCGGAGGCCGGCCGATGATCGGCGTCGTCATCGCACTCCTGCTCGCAGCCACCGTGGCCGGCGTCCTCGCGGCGCGGCGGGGTTCGCTCGGCACGGCCGGTCTGGTGTGGGCCGCGGCGCCGGCCGTCCTGCTCGGGGCAGCGGCCGCGGTGGCCCTGGCCGCGCCCGCGGCGACCGGATTCGGCCTGGCCGCGGTGCGCGTGGCCGCGGTGCTGGCCGCGATGGCGGGCGGCAGCGCCCTGGTCACCGCCGCGTTCGCGCTGGCCGGCGCCACGGGCCAGGACGAGCCGGATGGCGAGCCCGACCGAGACGCCGCGCCCGCGGACGACGATCCCGCGAACGGTGCGCCGGCCGGCGGCGATCCGGCGGACGAGCCGGTGCCGGCGTCGCCGCTGCGCGGCGGGCTCGCGATCGGCGTGCTGGAGCGCGCGGCGATCGCGGTGTGCGTACTCGCGAACTTCGGCGGCGGCCTCGCGGTGATCGTCGCCGCGAAGGGCCTCGCCCGCTACCCCGAGCTGCGCCACCCCGGCGCGGCCGAGCAGTTCATCATCGGGACGTTCGTCTCCGTGCTGTGGGCAGTGGCGTGCGCCGGGGTCGCCGTCGCGGTGGGCCGCTGACCGCCCGTCCCCGGGGCCGTCAGCCCTCGTGCTGCGGCGGGGGCGCGTAGCCCGGCTGCTGCACCTCGTAGGGCGAGGGCTGCTGCCACTGCGCGGCGCCGTGCCCCAGCGGCAACTGGGCGGTGGAGTCCGACGGGTCCTGCTCGGGTTCCGATGCGCGCGCGGGCGCTGCGGAGGCACCCGCGGGCGCGACCGGCGCATCGGGCACCTCGTCCTTCGTGACGACGACGGGGGCGACCGGCTCCGGCGTGTCGAACCAGCCGTCGGTGTCGATGTCCGGGGCGGCCGCGGGCGCGTCCTCGGAGGGCTCGAACCGGAAGACACCGTCGGAGCCCGGCGTGCCGAGGTTGCGCATGAATCCCTGGAGCGCAGCGTTGAAGTCGCTGGGCACGACCCACACCTTGTTCGCGTCGCCCTGCGCCATCTCCGGGAGGGTCTGCAGGTACTGGTAGGCCAGCATCTCGGGCGTCGGGCGCCCGGACTTGATCGCGGAGAACGTGGTCTCGATGGCCTTCGCCTCGCCCTGGGCCTCGAGGTACGCGGCGGCACGGCGGCCCTCGGCGCGGAGGATCTCCGCCTGCCGGTCGGCCTCCGCGGAGAGGATCGCGGCCTGCCGCTCGCCCTCGGCCAGCAGGATCCGGCTGGCCTTGTCGCCCTCGGCGGACTTGATCGCGGCCTCGCGGTGACCCTCGGCGGAGAGGATGGTGGCGCGCTTCTCGCGGTCCGCCTTCATCTGCTTCTCCATCGACTCCTGGATCGACGGGGGCGGGAAGATCGACTTGAGCTCGACGCGGGCGACCCGCAGGCCCCAGCGCGACGTTGCCTCGTCGAGCACGCCGCGGAGTTGGCCGTTGATCTTCTCGCGCGAGGTCAGCGTCTCCTCGAGGGTCATGCCACCGACGACGTTGCGCAGCGTGGTGGTGGTGATCTGCTCGACGCCGACCACGTAGTTGCTGATCTCGTAGACCGCGGCCTCGGGCCGGGTGACCTGGAAGTAGACGACGGTGTCGATGTTCACGGTCAGGTTGTCCTGCGTGATCACCGGCTGGGGCGGGAAGGAGACCACCTGTTCCCGCAGGTCCACGCGGGCGCGGACCTTGTCGATGAACGGGATCAGCAGCGCCAGTTGGCCCGACACCGTCTTCGTGTACCGGCCGAGCCGCTCGATCACCGCGGCCTGCGCCTGCGGGACGAGCACCAGCGCCTTCACCAGCACGACCACCGCCGCGAGGATCAGTACGAGGAGTACGACCAGTCCGATTCCTATGCCCTCCATGGATCTTCCTCTCCGTTGACCTTCGGTCAGCTGTCGACCACGACGGCGACCGCGCCGTCGATCTCGACGATGGTCACCTCCACGCCCACGGCGATCGGCACGCCGTCGTACGGCGTCCGCGCGGACCATTCCTCCCCGCCGATCAGGATGCGTCCGGCGTCGCCCGAGACGGACTGCAGCACCGTCGCTTTCATGCCGGGGAGCGATTCCAGGTACGACGGTGCGTCGCCCCGTTTGCTCTCGGCGTACCGGCGCAGCGGCGGGCGCACTAGCACGAGCAGCAGTACCGACGAGACGGCGAACACGACGCCCTGCGCCCACAGCGGGAGGTCGAAGATCCCCGTGGCGCCGGCGGTGACCAGCGCCCCGCCGCCGAGCATGAGCAGGGTGAACTCGCCGGCCGCCGTCTCCGCCACGGCCAGCAGGATCGCGCCGATGAGCCAGAGCGCCGCTGCCATACCTCGATCCTGCCAGAATCGGACAGCACGGGCGAGAACCTGTCGGTGCGCGCCGCTACCCTGGGCCCATGACACACACCCAGGGGCGGAGTCGGTTCCTCACCACGCGGGACGGCCGGCACCTGCACGCCACGGAGCTGGACGGGCCGGGCGGCGCACCGGTCGTGGTCTTCGAGGCCGGCGCCGGGGGAACCCGGTCGTCCTGGGGCGGGGTGCAGCCGCCGGTGTCCGCGTTCGCGCGCGCGGTGGCCTACGACCGGTCGGGGCTCGTCCGCAGCGCGCCCGACGCGGCCGACCGCACCTTCGGGCGCATGGCCGACGACCTGAACGACCTCCTCCACGGCCTCGCCGACGGCGACGACACCCGGTTCGTGCTCGTCGGCCACAGCCTGGGCGGAGTGATCGTGCGCCTGGCCGCGTCGCGCCGCCCGGGCCGGATCGCCGGGCTTGTCCTGGTCGACCCGTCGGATGAGTCGGCGGAGGACATGTTCCGCGGGAACGTCGAACGGCGCGCAGCGATCTCGACGGCGATCATGCGGGTCCTCGCCCGCACCGGGATCCTCCGCGTCCTGGGCGGCATCCTGTTCCGCAGCGCCCCCGCGGACGTCCGCGCCGACCTCGCGCGGGAGGCGGCCACCCCGCGGGCGATCGAGACGATGGTGCAGGAGCTGAAGACGTTCTACCCGGAGCTGCAGTCGTGGCAGGGGTCCGCGCCCGACCTCGGCGACGTCCCCGTCACCGTGATCTCGGGGGCCAAGAGCGGGGGCCTCGGGAAGGCGGTCCGGGCGCGGGTCAACGAGGCGCACGCCGAGCGCGCCGCGGCATCGCCGACCGGACGGCACGTCGTCGCCGCGAACTCGGGACATCAGGTCCCGCTGACCGACCCGGACGTGATCGTCGAGGAGGTCCGTCGCCTCGTTTCCGGGTCGGCCACCGAGAAGGACTGAGTCAGAGCGGATACGGCGGCGCGCCGACGCCCACGAGGCGGTAGGTGCCCCAGACGGTCTTGTCGGTGACCATGGCGGGCGACGCTTCTCCCCCGCCGATGGACACCGTGACGCTGCCGCGGGGCATCTTCTTCAGCGCCGCACCGATCTCCATGTCGTCGACGGTGCCGTACCAGTGGTAGTTGCCGTCGAGCGGCTCGAGGTGCCCGGCGAGCCGCACGGGCGAGACGGCCTCGAACTCGCCGGAGCGGAGCACGGCCTCCCCGGCGTAGACGCCCTCGTCGCGGACGTGGTCGTTGGACAGGTCGATCGCGTCCCGGTCCGGCCGCGACGGCGCCCGCCGCCCCTTGAGGATCCAGCGGGCGGTCACCGGGGGCCGCGCCAGCAGGCGCGTCGCCGCCTCGGTGTACATCCACCGCAGCCAGGCGTCCAGCGTGTCCCGCTGGAGTGTCGAACCGTCCGTGAGGATCAGGTTCGGCACCCCGTCGACGAGCATGCCCAGGTAGGCGCGCTCGGCGTCCGCGGGCCCGACGGTGCCGGGCGGCGCGACGCGCGGATCGAGCACCGGCACCTCGATCGCGGCCGTGGTGCCGGCGAGCACGACGAGGTCGTAGTCCGTCACGCCCGCGGGTGTGGTCAGGGTCCAGGCGTCGCGCTCGGGGCGGAACCGCAGGTCCGCCACGTCCGACGGTGCCACGACGGTCCCGTCGATCCCGGGGACCCGCGCGCCGATGACGACGATGCGCGGCCGGCCGTCCGACGTCACGCGAGGAACCCCGCCTTCTTCCACGACCACCGCGCGAACGCCCGCATGAGGCCGACGGAGTCGAGGAACCGGCCGAGATCCCGGAAGCCGTCCTGCTTGGCCTTGATGTGGTGGGGGTTGGTGATGGCGGCGCGGTAGGCGGCCTTGGGGTCGAGGCCGGCACGGGCGTACATGCGCGGGTTGGCGAACAGCATGCGGAAGCCGAAGGCCGCGCCGGCGTGCAGGTTCCCGACGAGGAGCGTCTGCATGCGGCTGCGGTCGGCGACGCCGCGCCGGGCGCCGTCCCGGGCGTAGCCGATGTGCCGCGCCTCCTCGGTGACGTGGATCTGCATGAGGCGGGCGACGATCGGCTGCAGCTCCGGATCGTCCTTGATCTGCCGCTGCTGGGCGTCGAAGATCTCCTCACCGACGAGGGCGGCGATCCACACGGCCTGGCCGCGGATCACCGGGGCGAGAACGTACTTCACGACGCCCAGCTGCCAGCCGCGCAGGCGGAAGGGTCGCTCGCCGACACGGTCGATGACCTTGCCGAACATCACCATGTGGCGACACTCGTCGCCCATCTCGGTGAGCGAGTAGAAGGCGTCGCGCGAGGTGGGGTCCTTGGCGAGCAGGTCGCGCAGGAGCAGGCGGTTGAGCAGGTTCTCGAACCAGATGCCCATCGAGAGCAGGTTGACCATCTCCAGGCGGGAGAGGGCGATCTGCTCCTCGCGGGTCATGCCGTTCCAGATGTCGGTGCCGTACAGGGTGCACATGTGCGGCGGCAGGAAGTACTTGTCGGGGTCGATCGGGGCGTCCCAGTCGATGTCGACGACGGGCGCGTAGGAGCGCTTGACGGAGCCACCGAGGAGCCGGTCGGCGACCGCATCCCGGGTGCGTTCGGGCAGAGTCGTATCGGTCATGTGGCGAACGTAACACCACTGCCGGACAGTTGGCAATGAACTGTCTATTCGAGCTGTTGGGAGGCGTGTCAGGGAGCGATCGTCGCGCGCACCGGGAGGACGAAGGCCTGGGCGTACCGTCGCCCGGCCTCGACGTTCGCACTACTCGGGCCGCGGTGGTCGGGACCGTCGACGGTGCCCTCGACCGGTGGGAGCGGCGTCAGCAGCAGCGAGTGCAACTGGCGCACGAAGTAGTCGGCGAAGGCGTGGACGTCGGCGCCGTCGCGGTACTCGCCGCGCCGGATCTCCCCCAGGAAGAAGCGCCGACCCTGCTGGATCTGCGGCGAATCACCGGTGATGTACGGCAGCAGCAGCGCGGGGTTCGAGGCCAGCACGTGCTGCAGCGCGCGGTGCTCCCGCAGGTACGCGTAGGCGTAGCCGAAGCCGGACGCCAGCCGCTCGTCGTTGTCGGTGATCCCGTCGGCGAAGTCGTGGATCCGGCGGTAGAACTTGTCCAGTTCACTGGCGACGAGCGCCTCGACCAGCGCGTCCTTGCCGGTGAAGTGCTGGTAGAGCGTGGCCCGCGCGAGGCGGGCCCGCTTGGCGAGCGCGCCCATCGAGATGCGGGTCAGGCCCGCCTCGTCGACCCAGTCGAGTGCCGCGCGCAGGATCTGCTGCCGGGTGTCTGGTTTCGTCGTCGGGGTCGATGCCACCTGCGGATTCTACAACTGCGACCGCAAGCGACGGGGTCAGGAATCGGGATCGGTGACGAAGTCCACGAGGCGCTCGACAGCGCCGATGAGCGACGCGTCGAGGTCGCGGAACGAGGTGACGGCCCCCTGCACGCGGCGCCAGCCGTCCTGGGGCGAGCCCCAGCCGAGGCGCTCGCACGTCCCCGTCTTCCAGTCCTCGCCCCGCGGCACGTGCGGCCACGCCTCGATGCCCACGGACGCGGGCTTCACGGCGGCCCAGATGTCGATGAACGGGTGGCCGGTGACCATCACGTACTTCCCCAGGGACTGCGTCATCCGCGATTCCTTGGAGCCCTCGACGAGGTGGTCGGCGAGCACGCCCACCTTGCGGCCGGGCCCGGGCTGGAACTCGGCGAGCCGGGCGCCGAGGTGGTCGAGGCCCTCGAGCTGCTCGACGACGACGCCCTCGACCCGCAGGTCGTGGCCCCAGACGCGCTCCACGAGCGCGGCGTCGTGGATGCCCTCGACCCAGATGCGGCTGGGCAGCGCGACGCGGGCCTTCACGCCCTCCACGCGGGTCGAGCCCGAGGCGCTGCGCTGCGGTGCCGACGGTGCCTTCGCCCGCGGCTTGACCAGCGTGACGGGCTTCCCGTCGATGAGGAAAGCAGCCTTGCGCATCGCGAAGACGCGGACGGCACCGCGGCCGTCCTCGAGCTTGACGAAGTCCCCGTCGTAGCTCTTGTCGAAGCCGACGACGGCCCCGCAGAAGCCCGTGGCCGCGTCCTCGACGACGAGGTCGCGGTCCGCGGGCACCTCGGGAACCACGCGCGCCTTCCTACTCGCATGCCCGGCGTAGATGTCTCCATAGCTGTTCGCCACGGCGACGAATTCTACGGCGCGGGGTCCACGTACTGCGTGAAGCCGTAGCGCGTGTGTGGGCCGATCGCGCCGAATTCGAAGAGGCCCTCGCCCTCCTCGGTGCGCCCGTCGGGGTGCCGGACGGTGCACGTCGCGAGGTACTCGACCGGCACCAGCATGGTGAGGTTGACGTCGAGGTCAGGCACCCGGAACCGCCGGCCCTCGACCTTCTCCTCGCCCTGCCACATGCCGTGCCGCCAGTCCTGGTCGAGGCCGTAGCCGGTGCCGAAGCCGAAGTGGTTCGCGGTGGTGATGCGCACATCGACGGTGGTGGCGGCACCGTCGGACCCCGTGACAGTGAGCCGGGCCGCCCGAGCCTGGCGGGTGCCCGGGACGAAGTCGATGTCGTGCGCGACGTGGCCCAGCCAGCGCGGCGCGGAGCCGTCGTGCGGGATCCAGGTGGCGTCCTCGACGACGGGGCGGCCGTGGACGTCCTCCTGGAGAACCACGCAGATCGCGGCGTCGGCGAGGTCGAGCACGGAGTAGATCCAGAAGAAGTTGCCGGCCTCGGTGACCCGGCGGCCGGGCGGTTCGGCCTCGCCGACGGGGCGGACGCCCCAGGAGCGGTCGCGGTTGCCGCGCCAGGTGCTCGCGTCGAACCTCTCGCCGTCGACGGTCAGTGCGCCCGCCCAGGTACCGACCTGCACGAACCGCTGGGTGTCGAAGGTGACGCGCTCGATCTGGCGGTGGAAGTGCCGGGGCTCGAGGTGCGCGGGGCCGGTGCCGGTGAAGGTCAGGTCGAACGCGAGGTCGTAGTCCGCCCCCGGCGCGAGGACGACGCGCAGGCGCCGCAGCCCGTCGAGCACCTCGACGCGCATCGGGCCCACCGTCGTGTCGGCGCGGTCCGCGCCGAGCGCCTTGGACGCGCGGAAGACGATCTGGTCGTCGCCGTGACGCGCGACGGCGAAGCAGTCCACGACGCCGAGGTTCGGATAGACGCCGAGCCCCAGCACGAGGAAGGGCTCGTCGGCGGTGCCGTTGTGCGCGTTGAAGTAGTAGCGGTCGTAGAAGTTGCGGTCCGACGTGGCCGGGTGGCGGATCACCTCGGCCACCTGGTGGACGGGGAAGTCGTCGAACGGCGACAGCGTCATACGACGGACTCCCAGTAGGTGCCGGCGAGCATCTTCTCGATGCTCGCCCGGTGCAGGATCATGTCGTCGGGGTTCTCCGGCGCGACGGCGGCGCCGAAATCGATGGCGCGGGTCTGGATCCGGTACATGATGACGCCGTGCACGATCGCCGCGTAGGCGGTGTAGAAGTCCAGGTCGCGCGGCACGTGGCCGGTGCGGTCCGCGTACCGTCGCGCCACGTCCTCGCGGCGCAGGAACCCCGGCAGCCCGGGCAGACCCGCGAGCTCGGCGAGATCCTGGAAGAACCGGTGCAGGTAGACGAACCAGCCGAGATCCAGCTCGCACGGGCCGACGGTCGCCATCTCCCAGTCGAGGACGGCGACGGGCGTGTTACCCGCCGGGCCGCCGTACATGAGGTTGCCGATGCGGGCGTCGCCCCAGAGGAGCACCTGGTCGGCGTGCCCGGGCAGGTGCTGCTCGGCCCAGTCCAGCGCGCGGTCGAGCAGGGGCGCCCCGCCGTGCTTCTCCGCGGCCCAGTCGTAGAACGCGCGGAGCCGGCGCAGGTGCGCGGCCAGCGCCGTCTCCCCCGGTTCGGGCGTCGGGACGAGGCCGTCGGCGGGAGCCGGCACGGCGTGGATGGTGGCGAGGACGTCGACCGAGGCGTCGGCCAGTTCCCGCAGGTCCGCGTCGGTGGAGTCGGGCCGCCAGGCGCCGAAGGTGTAGGGCATGACGTCGGGCGGGACGTCGCCGTCGACCCGGTCCATGACCAGGAACGGCGCGCCGATCACCGCGGGGTCCTCCTCCACCCAGAGGCACGACGGCGCGGCGACCCCGTACGCCTCGACGTGCCGCATCACCGCGAACTGCGCGGGCAGGTCGTACGTCGGGAACACGGGGTCGGACTCCGGCCGGGGCGCGACACGGATGACGAGGCGCCGCTCGTCGTCGCCGAACCGGACGGTGGCGAGCAGCGTCTCGCTCGACATCCCGTTGCCCTCGGGCAGGTGGAGGTCGAGCACCTCGGCTCCCGGTTCGCGCGCGGCGAACCACTGCTGCAACTGGGCGCGCACCTCGTCCGGGGTGCGCTGCGAGGAGGCCGGGCGGGCCTGCTCGGCGAAGGTGTCCGATTCGGTCATGCAGGTCAGGGTAGATCCGCGCGGGCTTTGCTAGAACATGTTTCAGAATTCTCGCGTGGCTCTCGTGCGGGCCGTGTCCGCGCGGCGGGACTAGAGTGGATGCCCATGAGCTCCCCCGTGGCCACCCTCGCCCGTCGCGCCACCGCGGGGCCCGCCCAGGGCTTCGCGGTGTGGTCGGCGGCGTGGCTGGCGGGCTCGGCGGGCACCGACGAGCTGCTGGCGGCGCTCGGCGAGTGGGCGCCGGTGCAATCCGTCGTCGACGGCGATCTCCCGGACCTGCTGGCGGAGATCCGGGCTCTCGACCCGCACACCGTCCGGCTGCTGCTGCCCGCGCCGGGCGATGCGCGGGGCCTCCCCGCGGGCACCGACCTCGAGGAGGCCGCGATGGCTCGCGGCGAGGTCGTGCTCTTCGACGGCGCGGCGTCGACGATCGCGCTGGTGCCGACGCCCGAGGCCGGCGATGTGATGCGCTGGCAGGCTTTCCTGCACGAGCCCGCGCTCGTCGATCCGGATCCGGTGTCGCTGGGCGCGGCGGAGCACGCGCTGCGGGACGCGGTGCGCGAGGCGCCGTCGGCGCTGGCCAGCCTGCCGCCCGCGCCGGACGCCGCGTCGGACCCGCGGGGCGTGGTGATGGAGCTGACCCGCTATCTGGGCGCCCACCGATTGCCGCTGGGGGCCACCGAGCGCGCGCACCGCGTGCTCGACAGCGCGGGCATGGTGGAGGCCATCCTGCTGGTCGCGGGCGCCGAGAATCCCTACGCCGGGCTCACCCTCGCGTCTGCGCAGGGCGGCGACGCCGCCTACCGCGACCTGTGGCGCACCGTCCGCGCCGCCCGGGTGGCCGCGGTCAACGCCGTCTGCCGCGACGAACTGCGCGGAGAGTTCTGAAACCCGCGTTCAGCTGCGACACGATCGAAATACTGCGCCGCGACCCAGCTGAATGCCGGTTTCAGGAGCGGACCGGCCGACGCACCGCGGGGCAGCAGCCCTCGACACAGGCGGCGCCGTCGACGCTGACGCCGAGCCCGCTGGACCGGCCCGCATCGGCGTCCGCGACGAGGTCCGCGACCATCGCCGCGAACCGCGGATCGTGGATCGGGGTGGCGGCGCGGGCGAAGGGCATGCCCAACTCCCCCGCGAGATCGCGCGCCTCGGTGTCGAGGTCCCAGATCACCTCGAGGTGGTCGGAGATGAAGCCGATGGGCACGACGGCGACACCGGGAACCCGCTGGTCCCACAGTGCCTGGACGTGGTCGCAGATGTCGGGCTCGAGCCACGGCACCTGCGGCGGGCCGGAGCGGGACTGCCACACCACGTCGTGATCCACCCCCAGCCGGGCGGCGACGTTCGCGGCCGCGTCCCGGACCTGGCGCGAGTACAGATTCGACACCCCGGGCGGGCCCGCATTGACGTCCGCGGCCTCCGGGATCGAGTGCGCCGTGAACACCAGCCGGGACCCGGACGGCACCGACGCCAGGGCCGCGGCCGCGGAGTCCGCGAAACACTCCAGGAACAGCTCGTGGTCGTGGAACTGGGGAAGTTTGGTCAACCGGGGCGCCCCTGCGCCCACCGCGGCGAGCGCGCGGGCGATGTCCTCGTCGTACTGCCGGCAGCCGGAGAAGCCGCCCCACGCGGACGTGGCGAAGACCAGCGCGTCCCGCACGCCGTCGTCCTTCATGGTCTGCACGGTGTCCTCGACCATCGGGTGCCAGTTCCGGTTCCCGAAGTACACGGGAAGGTCCCGGCCCCGGCGGCCGAACTCCTCCGACACGGCCGCGATGAGCGAGCGGTTCTGCTCGTTGATCGGCGAGACGCCGCCGAACCGCAGGTAGTGCTGTTCGACGGCGTCCAGCCGCTCGGGTGGTACTCCCCGGCCACGCACGACGTTCTCGAGGAACGGCCGAACATGATCGGGGTGCTCGGGCCCTCCGAAGGAGAGCACGAGGAGTGCGTCGTGGGTCACGACTGGGCGTTGATCATGTCCTCGGGGAACCAGGTGTTGTGGCTGGCGCCGCCGTCGACGTAGACGATGGAGCCGGTGGTGCCGGGCAGCCAGTCCGAGAGCAGCGCACAGATGCTCTTGCCCACGACCTCCGGGTCGTCGACGTTCCAGCCGATGGGCGACGCGCCGTCCCAGTACTGGTTGAGCATGTTGAGCTTCTTGGCGTCGTCGGTCGCGGTGCCCGAGATCGCCTTGGCCGCGAGGGTCTTGATGGGGCCGGCGGCGACCAGGTTCGAGCGGATCTTCTTGGCGTAGCCGACCTCGCGGGCGACGTAGCGGTTGACCGACTCGAGGGCGGCCTTCTGCACGCCCATCCAGTTGTAGTCGGGCATCGCGGTGCGGGGATCGAAGTCCATGCCCACGATGGAGCCGCCCTCGTTCATGACGGGCAGCACGGCGCGGGCCAGCGAGGCGTAGCTCCAGGCGGAGATCTCGAAGGACTTCGCCACGTCGGGGCCGGGGCCCTCGAGGAAGGGCAGCGCGTCCGGGCCCATGAGGGTGCGGGGCGCGAAGGCGATCGAGTGCAGCACGCCGTCGATGCCCTCGGGCGCGAGCTCGCGCACCTTGTCGGCCAGGCCGCCGAGGTACTCCTCATCGGTGATGTCGAGCGGGATGGCGGGCGGCACCTCCTGCGGGAGACGCTTGGCGATCCGGTCGATGAGGCGGAGCCGCTCGGGGATGCCGGTGATGATCACCTTGGCACCCTGCTCCTGGGCCACCTTGGCGGCCGAGAAGGCGATGGAGGCATCGGTGATGATGCCGGTGATGAGGATGGTCTTGCCTGCGAGCAGTCCGGTCACGGACGTGCCTCCTTCTGGATTTGGCTGGTTCGACGGTGCGCCGTCGGGCGTGCGTTCGGACGGGCCGAGCGGCCCGATGTTCAGGGCCTAGTGGCCCATGCCCAGGCCACCGTCGACGTTGATGACGTTGCCGGAGACGTACGAGGAGTCGTCCGAGGCGAGGAACGAGACCACGGCCGCGACCTCCTCGGGCTGGCCCATCCGCTTGGCGGGGATGGCCTGCTTGACGGCGGTCTCGGTGTACTCGGCGGGGAGATCGCGGGTCATGTCGGTGTCGATGAGGCCGGGCGCGATCACGTTGGCGGTGACGTTGCGGGCGCCGAGCTCACGGGTGACCGAGCGGGCGAGGCCGATGACGCCGGCCTTCGAGGAGGCGTAGTTGGCCTGGCCGGGCGTGCCCATGAGGCCGACGACCGAGCCGAGGTAGATGAAGCGGCCCCAGCGGTTCTTGAGCATGTCGCGCGTCGCGGCCTTGGTCACGCGGAAGGCGCCGGTCAGGTTCGAGTTGATGACCTTCTCGAAGCTCTCGACGCTCATGCGCATGAGCAGGGTGTCCTCGGTGATGCCGGCGTTGGCGACGACCACCTCGACGGGGCCCTGGTGCTCGGCGACCGTCTTGAAGGCGGCGTCGACGGACTCGGTGTCGGTGACGTCGCACTGCACGCCGAACAGGCCCTCGGGGGCGCCGGAGCCGCGGTGCGTCACAGCGACCTTGTGGCCGTCGGCGGCGAGGCGCTGCGCGATCGCGAGGCCGATACCGCGGTTGCCGCCCGTGACGAGGACGGACCGGGGCGTGAATTCAGAAGTCGTCGACATGGGTGACAACGTATCAATCGCGCTCGCGACCCGGGAAATCTCCGGCCACGCGAGTCGTCATCGGACGCGCCGCGTGGGCACCGTCGTCACCGATCGCGACACTCGTCGCACCGGTCACGGCAGGCGACGGTTGAAGGCGACCGCGCCCGCGGCCCCGAGCACGAGCAGGCCGGTGGCCCATAGGACCCAGATCCGCGAGTTGTCGCCCTTCTGCATCTCCCAACCGATCTCGTCGCGCAGGGTGCCGTACGCCTCGTTGAGGTCGCTCAGCGAGGAGGCGGAGAAGAACTGGCCGCCGGAGAGATCGGCGATCTGCTTGAGGGACGCGTCGTCGACGGGGACGGGGATGTTCTGGCCCTCGATGTCGACGGTGCCGTTCGGCGTGCCGAAGGAGATCGTCGAGATGGGGATGCCCTCCTCCTTCGCCTTGCGGGCGGCGGTGAACCCGCCACGCGGATCGTCGAGATCGGTCGGCACCGTCTGCTTGCCGTCGGACTCGAGGATGATCCGGGCCGGCGGCGCGGCGTCCTTACCGCCCAGCACGTCCCGGATGTTCTTGATCGACTGGATCGCCGCGTAGATGCCCTCGCCCGTCGCGGTGCGCTGCGCCAGGTCGAGGTGATCGATCGCGTTCGTCGCGAGCGAGCGGTCCGGCGTCGGGGACACGAGCAGCTGCGCAGTGCCGGCGTAGGAGACGATGCCGAGGTTCATGCCCTGCGGCAGCTCGCCGACGAACTTCTTCGCGGCCTCCTTGGCGGCGTCGAGCCGGTTCGGGCTCACGTCGGTCGCCTTCATCGACAACGAGACGTCGACGACCAGCACGACGGTGGCCTTGCTCCGCGGCACCTTGCGCATCGCCTGCGGCCCGGACAGCGCGACCATGAGCAGGATCATGCCGATGCTCAGCAGCGCGATGGGGACGTGCCGCCACCGGTTGGGTCCGGGCGGCGCCACGGAGTCGAGCACCGACATGTTCGCGAACTTCAGCGCGCGCTTGCTGCGCCGCCGCTCGTTGTAGACGTACCCCGCCAGGATGGCGAGCACGACGAGGATGCCGAGCAGCCAGATCGGGGTGGCGAGCGAGGTCAGTCCGCCCATGTCAGGAAGCACCAGCCAATCCACGTCGACGCGCGGCGACGAACCGCACGATGTCGGCGAGCCAGTCGCGGTCGGTGCGCAGTTCGAGGACGGGCGCGCCGACGCCGCGCAGCGTGCGGGCCACCTGCTTGCGGTGCTCCTGCGCCGCGGCGGCGAACCGCTGCTGCAGCTCGGGGGTCACGGTCAGTTCGCGCACGGCGCCGGATTCGGCGTCGCGGAGCGCGATCTCGCCGACGGCGGGGAGCTCGACGTCGCGGGGGTCGAGCACCTCGACCGCGAGCACCTCGTGCCGCGCGGCGATGCCGCGGAGTTCGCGGACGTAGTCCACGTCACCGAGGAAGTCGCTGATCACCACGACGAGACCGCGGGGCTGTTCCGGCCGGCGCAAGGCGTCGAGCGCGACACGCAGGTCGCCGCGGGTGCCCTCGACGGCGCGAGGCGCGGTCGCGATGGCCTTGAGCACCTTCTGCCGCTGCGCACGCCCGGACTTGGGCTGCACCCGGACCAGCTGTGCGCCGTTGGTGACGAGGCAGCCGACGCGGTTCGCGGCGCCGCTCACCAGGTGCACCACGGCGGCCGACGCGGCCACGGCGAGGTCGCGCTTGGTGCCGCCCGTCGACCCGAAGTCCATCGAGGCGGACAGGTCGACGACGATCCAGGTCTGGAGTTCCCGGTCGGCGATCATCTGCCGCACGTGGGGGTGCGTCGTGCGGGCGGTCACGGACCAGTCCATGAGGCGCACGTCGTCACCGGGCGTGTACGGGCGCGACTCCCCCGGCTCGGAGCCGGGTCCGGGCAGCAGGCCCTGGTGATCGCCCTTGAGGACGCCGTCGAGCCGCCGCCGGACGAGCAGCTCCAGCATCTTCAGCGACGCCTGCATGCGGGTCTCATCGACCTCGCCGCCGGCGAAGCTCGGGAGCGGGCTCCGGCGCGGCTCGGGGCCGGTCGGGGTGCCGGGAGGCGGGCCGGAAGGGATGGCCGGCACCGTCAGCCCTGGGGCTGGTGCGCGGGCGTGAACTGCGGCGCGGCCGGCGCCTGCTGCGGGACGGGCTGCCCGACGACCTGCGGCAGGGCGACGGTCTGCAGCACGCGCGCTATCGCCTGATCGGCGGTGACCTCGTCGGCGAGCGCGTCGTAGCTCATGACGAGGCGGTGGCGCAGCACGTCCGGGATGATCTCGACGACGTCCTGCGGGACCACGTAGTCGCGGCCGCGGAGCAGCGCCAGGGCGCGGGCGGCGGCGACGATGCCGAGGGTGGCGCGGGGCGAGGCGCCGTAGGTGATCCAGGAGGCCACGTCGTCGAGGCCGAACTCGCGCGGGGTGCGGGTCGCGGCGATGACGCGGACCACGTAGTCGACGAGGGCGTGGTGCACGAAGACCTCGCTCGCGGCGCGCTGCAGGCGCTGCACCGTGGTCGGGTCGAGCACCTGCGAGGCCACGGGCGGGACCGTGCCCATGCGGTAGACGATCTCCCGCTCCTCCTCGATGGAGGGGTAGCCGACGACGACCTTGAACAGGAAGCGGTCGCGCTGCGCCTCGGGCAGCGGGTAGACGCCCTCGTTCTCGATGGGGTTCTGGGTCGCGAGCACGAGGAAGGGGTCTGGCATCGGGTAGGTCTGGCCGCCGATGGAGACCTTGCGCTCGGCCATGACCTCGAGCAGCGCGGACTGCACCTTCGCCGGCGCACGGTTGATCTCGTCGGCGAGCAGGAAGTTCGCGGAGACCGGGCCGATCTCTGTGTCGAACTGCTCCTTGCCCTGCCGGTAGATGCGGGTACCGACGAGGTCGGACGGCACCAGGTCGGGGGTGAACTGGATGCGGGAGAAGGAGCCGCCGACCACGGTGGCGAAGGTCTCGACGGCGAGGGTCTTAGCGACGCCGGGGACGCCCTCGAGGAGGACGTGGCCCTTGGCGAGCATCC
This sequence comes from Tsukamurella tyrosinosolvens, assembly GCF_900104775.1. Taxonomy (NCBI): domain Bacteria; kingdom Bacillati; phylum Actinomycetota; class Actinomycetes; order Mycobacteriales; family Tsukamurellaceae; genus Tsukamurella; species Tsukamurella tyrosinosolvens. Next base: position 2,277,566 of record NZ_FNSA01000003.1, on the reverse strand, counting down.
CCACCAGGATCCGCTCGACGAGCTGATCCTGGCCCACGATGACGCGCTTGACCTCGTAGACCGCCCGCTCCAGCAGCTTGACCTCATCGCTCGAGGCGATGTCCTGCCCCTGTGAGTGCGTCACGCAATGACCCCTTCGTCGTTCGTTCCCCCGGCCCCGCGGGGCCCGTCCGATCCCGGACCGCGGCGGCCCGTTCCCCCGAGCGTACTGAATGAACCGCGGTCAGCTGTTGATCACGCGGACGCCCTGCGAGAGGAACGTCGAGGCGTCGAACGGGGCGATGCGCACTGCGCCGCCGGACTGCGGCGACTCCAGGATCTGGTTGTTCCCGAGGTACATCGCCACGTGCTGGGTGCCGCCGGGGCCGCGGAAGACCATGTCGCCGCGCTTGAGCTGGCTGATCGGGACCTTGTTGCCGGTCGTGTACTGGTAGCCCGAGTACTTGGGCAGCGCGATGCCGACGGCGGCGTACATGTAGGCCATCAGGCCGGAGCAGTCGAAGCCGACGCGGTTGAAGTCGCCGAAGCTGTCGGCGACGCCGCCGTCGCGGACGCCCTTCGTGGCGCCCCAGGCGTTGCCGCCACCCCAGGCGTATTGCACGCCGATGACCGACATGCCGCGCTGGATGACGGTCTCGATCATCTGCGCGCCGCTCATGCTCCCGACGCCGGGAACGGCCTGCGAGGCGGGGGCGGCCGGCTGCTGCGCGCCGCCGGACTGGCCCGTGATGGCGCCGAACGGATTGCTGAACAGCGAGGACGCCTGGCCGACGATGCCCTGGGCGAACGTCCGGGCCGCCGCCAGCGGATCCGCGGAGTCAACGGTGCCGGCCTGCGCGGCGGGGGCCGCCGGGGCCGCCGCCTGCGCTGCCGGGGCCGCGGGCGCCGCGGGCTGGGCCGCGGGCTGGGCCGCGGGCGCCGCCGGGGCGGCGATCTGCTGGGTCTGCTGCTCGTCCACGACGTACTGCGCGTAGATCTTCTGCTGCGCCGCACGGTCCTCGACGCGCTTGGCCTGGTCGAGGGCGCGCTGGGCCAGCTCGCGCTGCGCGCTCAGCGTGGTCTGCTCCTGCTGCTGCGTGGTCAGCGTCGCGACGGTCTGCGTGATGGAGTCCTCGGCCGTCGTCTTGCGCTCGGCCGCTGCGGCGGTGGCGGCGTCGGCCTGGACCTTGGCGGCGCGGGCGGCGGTGCGGGAGGCCTCGGCGCGCGTCTTGGCGGCCTGGAGGTCGCCGAGGGCGGCCTTCTGCTTATCCGCGACGATCCGCAGCGTCGTCGCGCGGTCCACCGCCTCGCCGGGGTCGTTGCCGCCGAGGGTGTTGACGAGCGCGCCGGCACTGTTGCCCTGCGCGTACGCGGCGCGCACCACCTTGTCGAAGGAGTCCTGCGCGGTCTTGATCTTGGCGTCGGAGTCGGCGACCGCGGTCTCGGAGACCTTGATCGCCCCGGCCGCGGCGGTCGCGGCGTCGCGGGCCGACTGCAGATCGACGACCGCGCGGTTGACGGACTGCCGCTTCGCCGCGACGTCGCCGCGGAGGTCCGCGATGCGCTGGTCGGCCTGGGCGATCCGGTCGACGAGCGCGGCGACGACGTTGGCGGGATTCGCGTCGGGGCCGTTGGGCTCGGCGAAGACCGAACCTGCGCTCGCGACGGAGCCCGCCACCAGCGAACCGGTGGCGACTGCCGCGAGCAACGACCGCGCAGCGAAATTCGTGGCGGGGTGTGCCGTACGCCTCAAGGTGTCTCCCTCATCTCAAGACTCGTTCATACCCGATGAGTACGCATGGGCCACACGCACAACATTGGCTTCAGTCGTACCGTACGGCACATCCACAACAATGGAAAACAGGAATCACAAATTACACAGGTGTGAGTCGACGATCATCCGTGCTGACCAGCACGGATCACCGTTCGATGAATTGCTTGCGAAACGGACAGCAGCCGGGAATTACACAGCTGGAATTTCGAATGAATGTGCGTTATTCGTTCGATCGAACAGCGGAGCCGCCATTCTCTTCGGACGCGACCGTCGCGTCCGAGGACTCCGCGGCGACCGCGGCGGAGACGGAGCCGGCTACGGCGGCCCTGCGGGCCGCATCCACCGCGCGGCTGCGGCGACGGGTCACCACGCGCGCCCACCCCGCGAGGGCCGCGACGACGAGCACCAGCCCGACGGTGAAGCCCGTCCAGGGGAAGGTCGCGTCGTTCGCGACGGTCGCGAAGTCCTCGGCGGCCTTGGGCGGGTTGTTGAGGGCGAGCCGGCCCGTGTAGCCGTCCTGACCCTTCTCGATCTGGAACCGCGACAGCTGGGTCGAGTATCCGGCGACCTGACTGGGCGACATCACCAGCACGGTCAGCGGATGGTCCGCGTCGGCCTTCATCTGCCGGCCGAGCTCGGTCCCGAGGTCGCGCAGCGAGGTGTCGGGGTTGTAGTCGTGCGCGAGGACGACCACCTGGAAGTTCTCGATGCCGTTGGCCCGCGCGTCCTTGACGACCTGCACCAGCTGGGGCACGGAATCGGAATGCGCGGGATTGAGCACCGCGACGCCGTCGGTCGCGAGGTCCGCCTGCAACGCGGACAGATCCACGTCGGTCGGAACTTCGGTGAGAATCGGCAGCGGACCCATGGGCCTCACAGTACGACACGCCCACGGCGCCGCCCGGAACGAGGCACAATGAGCTGCGTCCGGCGAGTTCCAGCCCCGTGAACTCTCACAGGACAAGCGTACTGTATTATGGACTCAGGCACCGACACAGCCCGTCGGTGCACACCACAAAACGTTGAGTGGAGCTGACGTGAGCAAGAGCATCGATTCCTTCTCGTCGCGCGGCACGCTCGAGGTGGGCGATCAGTCGTACGAGATCTTCCGCCTCAGCGCCGTGCCCGGCACCGAGAAGCTGCCCTACGCCTTGAAGGTCCTCGCAGAGAACCTGCTGCGGACCGAGGACGGCGCGAACATCACCACCGATCACATCAACGCCCTGGCGAACTGGGACCCCTCGGCCGAGCCGAGCGTCGAGATCCAGTTCACCCCGGCGCGCGTGATCATGCAGGACTTCACCGGAGTGCCCTGCATCGTGGACCTCGCCACCATGCGCGAGGCCGTCACGGCCCTGGGCGGCGACCCCAACAAGGTCAACCCGCTCTCCCCCGCCGACATGGTCATCGACCACTCGGTCATCCTCGACGTCTTCGGCACGGCCGACGCCCTCGAGCGCAACGTCGACCTGGAGTACCAGCGCAACGGCGAGCGCTACCAGTTCCTCCGCTGGGGCCAGGGCGCGTTCGACGACTTCAAGGTCGTCCCCCCGGGCATGGGCATCGTCCACCAGGTCAACATCGAGTACCTCGCGCCGGTCGTCATGACCCGCAACGGCCAGGCCTACCCGGACACCTGCGTCGGCACGGACTCGCACACCACCATGGAGAACGGCCTGGGCGTCCTGGGCTGGGGCGTCGGCGGCATCGAGGCCGAGGCGGCCATGCTGGGCCAGCCGGTCTCCATGCTCATCCCCCGCGTCGTCGGCTTCAAGCTCACCGGTGAGATCCAGCCGGGCGTCACCGCCACCGACGTGGTGCTCACCGTCACCGACATGCTGCGTCAGCACGGCGTCGTCGGTAAGTTCGTCGAGTTCTACGGCAAGGGCGTCGCCGAGGTGCCCCTGGCCAACCGCGCGACCCTGGGCAACATGAGCCCCGAGTTCGGCTCCACCGCGGCGATCTTCCCGATCGACGGCGAGACCATCAACTACCTGCGCCTGACCGGCCGCACCGACGAGCAGCTCGCGCTCGTCGAGGCGTACGCCAAGGAGCAGGGCATGTGGCACGACGCCGACCACGAGCCCGCGTACTCCGAGTACCTCGAGCTGGACCTCAGCACCGTCGTGCCGTCGATCGCCGGCCCGAAGCGCCCGCAGGACCGCATCCTCCTGTCGGAGTCGAAGGTGGCCTTCCGCAAGGACATCCACAACTACGTGGAGGAGCAGCACCCCGCCGCCCACACGCAGCTCGACGAGGCCGTCGAGGAGTCCTTCCCCGCGTCGGACCCCGCCGCCCTGTCCTTCGCGGACGACGGTGCCGTCAACGTCCAGTCCGCCGCCAACGGCGCCGAGGGCCGCCCTAGCAAGCCGGTGCGCGTCAAGGGTGAGCGCGGCGAGTTCATCCTCGACCACGGCGCCGTCGCGGTCGCGGGCATCACGTCCTGCACCAACACCTCGAACCCGTCGGTCATGCTCGGCGCGGCGCTGCTCGCCCGCAACGCGGTCGAGAAGGGCCTGACCACCAAGCCGTGGGTCAAGACCAACATGGCGCCGGGCTCGCAGGTCGTCAACGACTACTACGAGAAGGCCGGCCTGTGGCCGTACCTCGAGAAGCTCGGCTACTACCTCGGCGGCTACGGCTGCACCACCTGCATCGGCAACACCGGACCGCTGCCGGACGAGATCAGCAAGGCCGTCAACGACGAGGACCTGACCGTCGTGGCGGTGCTCTCGGGTAACCGCAACTTCGAGGGCCGCATCTCCCCCGACGTGAAGATGAACTACCTGGCGTCCCCGCCGCTGGTCATCGCCTACGGCCTCGCGGGCACGATGGACTTCGACTTCGAGACCGACTCGCTGGGCACGGACCACGACGGCAACGACGTCTTCCTCAAGGACATCTGGCCGTCCGCGCAGGAGATCGACGACACGATCAAGAACGCGATCAACCAGGACATGTTCCGCAAGTCCTACTCGACCGTGTTCGAGGGCGACCACCGCTGGCAGAACCTCGCCACTCCCGAGGGCGACACCTTCCAGTGGGACGAGAACTCGACGTACGTCCGCAAGGCCCCGTACTTCGACGGCATGACGATGGAGCCGGCGCCCGTCTCCGACATCTCCGGCGCCCGCGTCATGGCGCTGCTCGGCGACTCGGTCACCACCGACCACATCAGCCCCGCCGGCCCGATCAAGCCCGGCACCCCGGCGGCGCAGTACCTCGACGCGCACGGCGTGGCCCGCAAGGACTACAACTCGCTGGGTTCGCGGCGCGGTAACCACGAGGTGATGATCCGCGGCACGTTCGCGAACATCCGCCTGCAGAACCGTGTGCTCGACACCATCGGGCTCGAGGGCACGCAGGGTGGCTACACCCGTGACTTCACGCAGGAGGGCGGCCCGCAGTCGTTCATCTACGACGCGTGCATGAATTACCAGGCCGCCGGCACCCCGCTGGTCGTCCTGGGCGGCAAGGAGTACGGCTCCGGTTCGTCGCGCGACTGGGCGGCCAAGGGCACCAGCCTCCTGGGCGTCAAGGCCGTCATCGTCGAGTCCTTCGAGCGCATCCACCGGTCGAACCTGATCGGCATGGGCGTTGTCCCGCTGCAGTTCCCGAAGGGCGAGTCGTGGAAGTCCCTGGGCCTCGACGGCACCGAGACCTTCGACATCGCGGGTATCACGGAGCTGAACAACGGCGTGACGCCGAAGACGGTGCACGTGACCGCCACGAAGACGGACGGCACGAAGGTGGAGTTCGACGCGGACGTCCGCATCGACACCCCCGGTGAAGCCGACTACTACCGCAACGGCGGCATCCTGCAGTACGTGCTGCGGAACATGGTCAAGAGCTAGTAGCTGCAGTCTCGACCAGTGACGGCGGGTCCGGCCCCAGCGGCCGGGCCCGCCGTTCGCGTAGCCGACATCGAGTAACCGTCCCCGTTCGATCAGGAGCATCGACATGCCCAAGGTGAGCGACGATCACCTCGCCGCGCGGCGCCGCCAGATCCTCGACGGTGCCCGGACCTGTTTCGCCGAGTACGGCTACGACGGGGCCACCGTCCGGCGACTCGAGGCCGCGACCGACCTGTCCCGCGGGGCGATCTTCCACCACTTCCGCGACAAGGACGCGCTGTTCCTCGCGCTGGCCCGCGAGGACGCGGAGCGGATGGCCGACATCGCCGCCGAGCAGGGCCTCGTCCAGGTCATGCGCGACATGCTCAGCCACCCCGAGCGCTTCGACTGGCTCGGGACCCGCTTGGAGATCGCGCGGCGGCTCAAGAACGACGGCGACTTCCGCGCCGAATGGACCGAGCGCAGCGCCGAACTCACCGACGCCACGCTGCGCCGCCTCGAGCGGCAGAAGCAGCGCGGCCGGCTGCGCGACGACCTGCCGACCGACGTGATCCTCGGCTACCTCGACCTCGTGCTCGACGGCCTGGTCACGCACCTCGCCTCGGGTCGCCCGACCGCGGGCCTCGAAGCCGTCCTCGACCTCGTCGAGGAGAGCGTGCGCCGCCGCTAGCGCTTCGTCAGCGCGGAGACGAGCGCTGCGATCCCGAGGCCCAGCACCGCGATGCCGGCGAGCAGGGTCAGGTAGAGCCCGATCCCGGCGGAGACGTCGACCATCGACGAGTACGTCGACGTCAGCTTCACGACGTTGGCGAGGTCGTAGCCGGCGAGGCCGGTGATCACGAGGCCCGCGACGGTGGCCGTGATCCCGGAGATCAACCGCAGCGGCACGCCCGAGGCGGGGACGACCGCGGCGGCCACCGCGACGCCGGCGGCGATCAGCGCCACGACCAGCGTGATCCATCCGTCGCTGCCGTCGATGCCCGACGCCGAGTTGGTGATCGACGAACCGCCGATCGTCGCGGACGCCGTGGCCCACGGCAGGAACGCGCCGAGGATCACGAGGACACCGGCGCCGGCGATGAGGAACTGCAGGATCGCGCCGATCCCACCGCGCGGGCCCGACGGGGCCGAGCCGCCCGGCCCCGTCGGACCGGGCTGACCGTAGGGACCCTGCTGCCCGGCGTAGGGCCCCGGCCCGCCGAACTGCTGCTGACCGAACTGGGGGCGTCCCGGCTGGGCGTACTGCGGCACCGGCTGCCCGTAGCCGGGCTGCGGCGTGCCCCAGGGCCCGCCCTGGTGGGACGGTGCGGGGTGCTGCTGGGGCGCACCGCCGTACGGCGCGTTCTGCGGGGGCTGCCCCGGGTACGGCGAAGGCCGGCCGCCGCCCTGCGGGTAGGGGCCGCCCGGCTGGTATCCGCCCTGGTTGTACGTCATGCGGCGAGCGTAGCCCCGTCGACCTTGCGATCCGGTTGCGTTCGCCTGAACGTGCCCCGTGTGCGGACTACCGCCCCTCGGGCGGGGTGGCGTAGAGGAACACCGCGCCGCCGGGATCCTTCGCCGAGCCCATCGTGGCCCAGGGCGTCACCTCCGCGGCGCGCAGGATCTCCCCGCCCGCGGCGACGATGCGCTGCTCCGCCGCCGCCGTGTCTTCGACGGTGAGGTAGACCTGCCAGAACGAGGGGGTTCCCTCGCCGAACACCCCGGAGTCGAACAGCGGCGCGGCGTCCATGATCCCGGCGACGGCATCGCGCTGCGCGTCCGTGCCGGCGAGCACCTGGCTGTACCGGTCGGGGCCGAAGGAGCCGTCCTGTCCCCCGCTGCCGATCTCGTCGAGCTGCCAGTCGAAGACGGTGCGGTAGAAGGCCTTGGTCGCGTCGTAGCTGCGGCTCATGCAGTCGAACCAGTACGGGGTGCCGGGTACGCCGCGCTCGACGAAGCCCTCGTGCTTCCCCGGCTCCCAGAGTCCGATCGCGGCGCCGACCGGATCGATGACGAACGCGAAACGCCCCAGATCGCCGACCGGGACGACGGGAACCACGACCGAGGCGCCGGCGTCGGTGGCCGCGCGGAGCGACTCCTTCGCGTCGGCGACCCGCAGATAGGTCGACCAGACGTCGCCGGGGCCCCCGCCGCCGTCCGGCGGCGACATCACTCCGGCCACGAGATTCCCGTTCGCCCGGAAGTTCCGGTACCCGCCGAAGTCCTCGTTGGGCGGGTCGGCCTCCCACCCGAAGACGGCGCCGTAGAACGCCACCGCCGCATCGACATCGGCGGTCATCAGGTCGATCCACACGGGTGCGCCCAGCGGGGCGTCGTACGCGGTCATGGGAGATACGGTGGCACATCCGGCCGACAAGTTTCCAGGGTTCGCGCGACATCGGATTGCGACCGCATTCGTCCGGCCACGATCCGATTACCGTGGGCGGGTGACGAACCCGCCCACAGCACCGTCGACCTAGATCTTGGCGACGCCCCGCGCGTCCCGGTAGACGCCGGCCACGCCGCTGGCGGACATGGGTCCGGACTGGATCTTGGCGTCGGAGGCGACGACGGCCTGCAGGGTGATGCCGGCGACGAGGAAGTCGGCGACCGAGCGGCGGGTGTGGTCGGCGGAGGTGACGAGCACCGCGCCGTTGCCGAAGCCGTTCTGCTGCATGAGGACCGCGGTGTTGATGGCGTTGCCCTGGGTGGAGCCCGCCTTCTCCTCGGTGTAGATCCGCGTGCCGGAGACGCCCTGCGCCAGCAGCCACTCCTTCATCGCCGCGGCCTCGGTCTTGCCGGCCTTCGGTGCGCCACCGGTGACGACGATCGGGAATGCCGGGTACGCCTGCGCGACCGCGAGGCCCTTGGTCAGCCGCTCGACGAGGATCGGCCGCATGGCGCCGTTGTCCTCCAGTCCGAAGCCGAGGATGACGATCGCGGTGCCGGGCGCGACGCCGCCGGGCACCTGGTCGGTGAGCGGGAAGGTCAGCGCCTTGTTGACGTTCGTCATCAGCGCCACGACCTTCTGCGCCTGGTCGATCGGCATCTGATTGATGGCGGCCTGCGCGCCCGCGGTGTCGCCCGCGGCCTGGCGGTCGATCGCCTGGTTGGTCAGGGACGTCGTCGACGTCGTGGTCGACGGTGCCGCCCCCGCCGGCCCCGTCGCCAGGGTGGCGGCGACCGCGACAGCGGCCGTCAGCGAAACGATCGAGCGGAAGAAACCAGAGACACGCATGTTGCCCTCCGTGACAAATGAGTCTATCGGTGGAAAACTACACTACTGAGTCGTGTGTTGCACACGTGAATGTTGATTCATGCCGGAAGCCACCCGCGCCGGACCGGGCGGCCGCGCACGGCAGCCTCGGTGGAATCCTGCGGTCCATGAGCGGCGTGTCGTCGCCGACACGCACCGAAAGTGCTGGTCAGCCCTACGACGAGGCGGGCTGCGCGATCCCCAGCTCCCCGAACACCGCCCGCGCACGATCCGGGTAATCGGTGATGAGCCCGTCCACGCCGTCGCGCAGCAGCGCGCGCATCGTCGCGGGATCGTTGACGGTCCACGGGACGACCTTCAGTCGGAGGTCGTGCGCGTGCCGGATCAGCGCAGCCGTCGTGAACCGCACGAAGTCCACATCCCCGACACCGCCGTCCTGCGGGTCGCCCTGCACCGGCGAGATCGCGGTGAGTCCGGGGATGGTCGCCTTCGCCGCCCGCACCCAGTCGCCGCCGTAGGTGTCCACGTCGAGCCCGAGCCACGGCGAGGCGCCGGGTTTCCCGGTCTGCAGGAATTGCTCGCCGTTGGTGAGCGCGATCAGCCCGACGCCGGGGAGCAGCGGCCCGATCTCCCGGAGGGCCGTCCAGTCGAAGCTCTGGATCGTGACCTGCCGGGCGAGACCGGAGCGCGTGATCTCCCCCGCGACCGCGCGCACGAACTCGCCGCGCGGCGCCGTCTCCGACGGTGCCCCCGCCTCCACCTTGGTCTCGATGTTCATCCGCACGGGCGAGCGCCGCGCGCGGACGAGGTCGAAGAGCTCCCGCAGCTCGGGGATGCGGGCGCCGGCCACCACGCGCTGCGACGCGGTGACCTTCTCGTACCCGCAGTTCATGGTGCAGATCTGCGCGTAGGTGAGGTCGCGGACGTACTTGCCGACGTACGGGTACTGCGGGTCGCCGGGCGTCACGGGCGCGGTGTCCGCGCACTTCTTCGCGTCCACCTTCCGGTCGTGCGTGATCACGACCTTCCGGTCCTTCGTCACCTGCGTGTCCAGCTCCAGCGTGGTCACGCCGAGCCGCATGGCGGCGGAGAAGCCCTCCAGCGTGGACTCCGTCTGCAGGCCGAGCCCGCCCCGGTGCGCCTGCAGGTCGACGGTCCGCGGCGCCGCTCCGGCGGGAGCCGCCGGGAGGGCCCCGACCAGCAGCGCGAGACACACGGAGACGACGGCGACGCGGCGCGGAATCATGGACCGTACGCTAGGCCGCCACGGTGAACCCGACCTGTCCGCGACGTGAAGGACTCCCCGATACACTGGACCGTCGCATACGCAAGGGGAGGTACACGATGGCGCAGTCGGCCGCGCAGCTGTACGCCGCGTTCACGGACAACGCCGACAACGACGTCGCGCTCCGCCTGCTCCGCTCCCCCCACGCCGTCGCCTACCTGGCGCTGATGGCGGCGCGGCTGGGCACGGGCCCCGTCGACGCGGAGGAGCTGGGCGACGCGCTCACCGTCGACCTGCAGTCCCTGCAGAGCCACTTCACCGAGCGCGCGCGTCCGGTCCCCGCCGGCCCGGACGTCCTGGACAGCTGGGTGAAGGCCGGATACGTCTCGCGCACGCTCGACGACACGGACCGCGAAGTCATCCAGCTCACCCGCGGCGCCACGACGGCCCTCGGCCAGGTGCAGGCCGTCTCGCTGGACCGCAACGTCGCGACCGAGACCGCGCTGGAGCTGGTCACGGCGCGGCTGTCGGCGGTCGCGGTCACCGTGAGCGCCGATCCCGACGACCACCTCCGCGCCCTGGACCAGCAGATCGCCGAGCTCACCCAACGTCGCGAGGCCCTGCGCCAGGGCCTCATCCCCGAGTACGACCGCGACAAGGTGGTCGACGACCTCAAGATCGTCAGCTCCCTCGCCGAGCGCATGCCCGCCGACATCCTCGGCTACGGCGAGAAGCTCCGCGAACACACCCGCGCCCTCCTCACCCACGGCCTCGACGCCTCCGACTCCAGCGAGGCCGAGGCCTACGCCAAGACCCTGCAGCGCCTCTTCGACGGACACGACGAGCTCGCGAACACGCCCGAGGGCAAGGCCTTCGACGCCTTCTACACGCTGCTCTCGGACCACCGACTGCGCCGGCAGCTCGAGACCTCCGTCGCCTCCGTCGTGCACGAGGTCGAGCTCCCCGACGACCTGCGCGACTCCCTCACCGGCTTCCTCGACCGCATGTGGATGCAGGTCCAGCGCGTCGACGAGATCCGCGGCCAGGTCTATCGCCGCATCAACACGTTCGTCAAGGACGGCGACTTCCTGCAGTACCAGTCGCTGCGCGCCCGCATCACCGAGGCGCAGCGCGCCGCGGTCGACGCCTTCGACGCCGCCTCCGCGGGCCGCGACACCGGCCTCGCCGTCCCCATGTCGGCCGTCGACACCAGCTCCGTCGGCGCGCTGCGGTTCCACGACGGCGTCGTCACCCTGCCGCCCGAGGTGCGCGAGACCTCCGGCGAGTTCACCATCGACCCCGCCCGCCTCGTCGGCCGGGAGGCGATCGACTGGGACGCGCTCGCCGCCGCCGTCAACGAGGCCGTCGGCACATCCGACGGTGCGACCCTCACCGACGTTCTCGCCGCCATCGACGCGCCCCGCGCAGGCGACGTGGTCGGCGTCTGGTCGCTCGGCGCGCGGTACGGCACCGTCGATGAGGACCGCCTGGTCACCGTCGTCGCGCACACCCAGCGCGGGCCCCGCGAGATGACGGTGCCGCACGTCGCGTTCGCCGCCGCGCTCCCGCCCCTGACCCCCGCCTCGGCCGCGCCCGAGCCCACCACGCTCTTCGAGCAGGAGGCCTGACATGACCGACGAGACGCAGCTCGACGACACGCTGGACGTACCCGCCGACGAGGGCCTGCCAGAGATCGACCTCGCCGACTTCAGCATCGCCGACGACGAGGCCGTGAAGTCGCTCCGCGGCGCCGACACCGCGCCGCGGTTCGACGGCGACACCTCCGCCCTGCCGAACTCGGTCTGCTACGCGCTACAGGAACTGATCGCGGCGCCGCACGTCTCGTCGCGGTCGAAGAACTGGGCGGTGATCGAGGCCGAGGAGACGCTGCTGCGCAGCCGGCTCTCCGAACTGAACCTCCTGCTGGAGATCAACCGCGAGACCAAGCACGCCTTCACCCGCCAGGTCAGCGAGAACGACCCGCGGCAGCGGAATCTGCTGCGCGCGCAGAGCCTCTCGCTCGCCGGGTCGGTGCTGGCGCTGTTCCTGCGCCTCAAGCACCTGTCCAGCCCGGACGAGACCGCGGTCGTGGAGCGGCAGGAGATGATCGACCACCTGCTGACCTTCCGACCCGCGCGCGACACCGACGAGGCGGGCTTCGTGAAGAAGGCCGACGCGGCGATCAACCAGCTGGAGACCCGCCGCCTGATCCGCCGAGTCGGCACCAGCGACCGGTACGCCGTGCACTCGGTGATCGCCTCCCTGCTCACCCCCGAGCAGGTGGACCTGTACACCGCCGCGTACCGCGACCTGGCCAGCACCGATCAGGACCTGGGCGAGGCGGCGGCCCCCGTCGACGGAGCAGAAGAGCAGGACGGCGAGGACAGCACCGTCGAACCCGAGAACGAGACGCAGGAGCAGCAGTGACCCGCAAGCATCTCGGCCAGTACCGCCTGACCCGCCTGCAGGTGGTCAACTGGGGCACGTTCGACGGCTACAAGGACTTCCCCATCGACGAGCGGGGCGTGATCCTCACCGGCCCGTCGGGCTCGGGCAAGAGCTCGCTGATGGACGCGCATTCGGTGGTGCTGCTGCCCACGTACGACCAGTCCTTCAACGCCTCCGCCGACATGACTGCCAAGGGCGCCAAGCGCGCCGCCCGCTCCATGGCGGACTACGTCCGCGGCGCGTGGTCGGTCAACGACGACGAGCACCAGCAGTCCAAGGTGCAGTACCTGCGCGGCGATTCGGCCACGTGGTCGGCGGTCGCGGCGACCTACGACAACGGCGCGGGCAACGTCACGACGGCCGTCGCCGTGAAGTGGTTTCCGGGCAGCGGCACCGACGGCGCCTCGCTCAAGTCCTGGTACCAGATCCACTCCGGCGCTTTCGATCTCCTGGACCTGCAGGAGTGGGCGACCGCCGGCTTCGACACCCGGGGCTGGCGCGCGCGGCACAGTGGCGTCGAGTCCTTCGACACCCAGGCCGCCTACCAGGACGCGCTGCGCCGCCGGGTCGGCATCGGCACCTCCAGCGCCGCGCTGGCGCTGCTCGGCAAGGCCAAGGCGATGAAGAACGTCGGCGACCTCGACGCCTTCATCCGCACCTACATGCTGGACCGGCCGCAGACCTACGCCCGCGCCGAGCGCCTCGTGGAGAACTTCACCCAGCTCGACGAGGCCTACCGGGCCGCGGCCCGCGCCGAGGCGCAGGAGAAGGTGCTGCGGCCGATGCCGGAGGCCTACGAGACGTACCGCTCCGCCACCGTCGGCACGACCCGCGCCGCCGACCTGCTCGGCGCGCCCGTGCGGTCCTACCTGCGCGGGCACAAGCTGCGGCTGCTGCAGGAGCAGATGGACCGGATCGAGGGCGAGCGCGCCGGCATGGACGCGCAGATCGCCCGCTGGGAGGACAGGGCCGAGGAGCGCAAGATGCGCTACAACGACCTGCTGCACCGGCTCCGGCAGGAACAGGGCGAGGTCGGGGTGCTCGAGGCCGAGCTGCAGTCGCGCGAGCTGCAGACCCAAGCCCGCCAACGCGCGTACGAGCGGTTCGCCGCCGCCGTGGAGAAGCTGGGCGAGCGCGCGCCGGAGTCGGCGGAGGAGTTCGCCGCGCTGCGCGAGCAGGTCCCCGGCATCCGCGACCGCGCCACCGAGGCCGCCGAGGCCCTCGCCGGGCGCGTGCATTCCGCCTACACGGACGAGTCGGACGCGCGGCGCGCCGTCGAATCCGTCGACGACGAGCTGTCCGTGCTCGACCGCCGCGCCTCGCTGCTGCCGCCCGCCCTGCTCGACCAGCGCGACGTGATCGCCCGCGCCACCGGCGTTCCCGCCGAGGACCTGCCGTACGCGGCGGAGCTGATCGACGTCGAGCCCGACGAGCAGGCGACGTGGGCCGGCGCCGCCGAGCGCGTGCTGCGGCCGCTGGCCACGACGCTGCTCGTGCCCGCCGAGCACCAGCGCGCGGTCGCCGACTACGTCAACGCGAACCGGGTGCACGGCGTGCTCACCTACCAGGTGGTCGACGGTGCCGACCCCACGCGCCCGGAACCCGGCTCCCTGGCCACCAAGCTGACCGTGGACACCGCGAGCGCGGCCGGACGGTGGCTGGCCGGCGCGGTCGCGCGCGCCGCACGGCACACGTGCGTGGACTCCCCCGACGAGCTGGAGAAGCACGAGCAGGCCGTCACCGCCGAGGGCCTCGTCAAGAACGCGGGCGGCCGGTTCCGCAAGGACGACCGCCGCGCCGTCGCCGACCGCTCGCAGTGGGTGCTCGGCACCAACACCGGCAGCAAGCGCGAGGCGCTGCAGCGCCGCCGTGACGAGCTGGCCGCCGTCCACGCCAAGGCCGCCGAGGCGTCGGCGACCCTGCGCGACGACCTCGCCGAGCACAAGGCCGTCGCCGACAGCGCGGCCGGTGTGCTCGGGTACACGTCGTGGGCCGAGCTCGACCACTGGGCGGCGAAGGCCGAGGCCGAGGAGCTGGCCGACCGGATCTCCGACGCCCGCTCCGGCAACGCCGACCTCGGGGAGCTGGAGCTGCAGGCCGACAACGCCTACGGCGAGCTGGCCGAGGCGCAGACCCGCATCGGCGCGCTGACCGAGACCATGAACCGCGCCGGCACGGAGTTCGACGACCTGCTGGCCGAGTTCGAGAAGATCGACGCCGAGAGCGCGCCGAAGCTCGCGGAGCCCGACGAGGACTTCCTCGCCACCGCGCTGTGGCACCTGCTCACGGCCGACGAGGCGAAGCCGCGCCGGCTCACCCTCGACACCTTCGGCGAGGTCCGCGCCGACCTCCGCGCCGAGTTGGAGCGCCAGCAGGCGGCGGCCACCGCCGAACGGGACGCCGCCGAGGCCCGGATCGTCCGCACCGCGGAGCAGTTCCTGCGCGAGTGGCCGGACGCCTCGACCGAGCTGTCCGCCGATGTGGCGTCCGCCCCGGACTTCGTGGCCGTGCACGAGAACCTCGTCGCGCACGGGCTCGCGGCGGCCACGGAGAAGTTCCGGCGGCTCATCACGACCGACGTCAGCCACTCGGTGTCGAACCTGTTCAAGGAGGTCGACGACACGCACCGGGCCATCACCCGCGGCATCGCCGACGTCAACGCGGGCCTGCGCCGGGTGGAGTTCAACGAGGGCACCTACCTGCAGATCGCCTACGCCGCCCGCCCGACGCCGGAGGCCACGGAGTTCGCGAAACTCGTCGACGACATGGTCCGCGACGCCCCCGCCGCGAAGCGGGCGGAGCCGGCGGCGATGGCCGCGCAATTCAAGCGGATCCGAGGCCTGGTGCTGCGCCTGACCGGCGACGACCCCGAGTCGCGCCGGTGGACGGAGAACGTCCTCGACGTCCGCACGGGCTACTCCTTCTACGGCAAGGAGAACGCCGCCGGCGCTGAGCCGGACGCCCCCGCGGTGGTCACCTACCGCAACACCGCCACCAACTCCGGCGGCGAGCAGGAGAAGCTGGTCGCCTTCTGCCTCGCGGCGGCGCTGAGCTTCGCGCTCGGCTCACACGGGATCGACGGATCGAACGAGCCCGCCTTCGCGCCGCTCATGCTCGACGAGGCCTTCAGCAAGTCGGATGAGCGCTTCTCGGCGCAGTCGCTGCGGGCCTTCGAGCAGTTCGGCTTCCAGCTGCTCATCGCCGCCCCGATCCGCATGGTCGGCATCGTCGAGCCGTTCATCGGGCAGGTCATCCTCGTCGACAAGCAGGTCACGCCCGACGGTGCCCGCTCGGACGCCCGGTACGCGACGTTCGGCGAGCTCACCCCGTCGCGCTGATCCGGCCCCGGCCGTGCGTCAGTCGGCTGCGCCGGCGCGGTGTGCGCGCGGCGTGCGGCCGAACCGCCGGCTGAACGCCGTGCTGAAGGCGCTCGCGGAGCCGTAGCCGACGGAGTCGGCGATGAAGGAGATCCCGCGTGCGGCCCAGCGCGGATCGGTGAGCCGGTCCCGGGCGAGGTCGAGGCGCTCGCCGCGCACGGCGTCGGAGAAGGTCTCGCCCGTGCGGGAGAGCACCGCCTGGATGTGCCGGGCCGACCAGCCGACGGCCGCCGCGACCCCGGCCAGGCTGAGATCCGGCTCGGTGGCGTGCGCGCGCACGTGGCGGAGCACCGCGGCCCGGACGTCGTCGTCGGCGGTGCCGGCACCGTCGGCCTCACCGCTCGCCGCGAGGCAGAACAGGTCCACGGCCCGGTCGCAGGCGGCGTCGAACTCGGCGGCGGTGAGCTGCTCCCGCTCATCGATCAGCGCCGCCGCCAGGTCGCGCGTGACGCGGCCCAAGCCGCGGCCGCCGCGCAGCCGTACCCCCTCCTTGGCGACCGAACCGAGCGTCCGGGAGACCCGGTGCTCGGGGATGAGCAGGGCGAGCGCCGAGGCGTCGTCGTCGTGCGCGAGCACGAAGGGCGAGTCGATGGAGACGAGCACCATCTCCCCCGGCAGCAGGGCGCCCTCCGTGACGTCGCCGCCGACGTGCAGCGCACCCTTCAGGGGCATGAACAGCTCGTAGTGGCCGCGCGGGTCGTTGCGGATGCCGCGGGCGTCGCGCCGCACGTGCTCGCGCTGGCTGGTCCAGGAGACGAGCTGGTACTCCTCGGTGCGTTGGCGCAGCACGTCGCCGCGGTAGCCGTCGCCGTCGAAGGAGATGTCGAACTCGCCGTGGACGCCGCTGCACCAGTCGCGCCACGCGCCGTGCGCGCGGGAGCCGGTCAGGCGCCGCTCGGCCCCGGTGACCAGGCCGTCGATGGTGTACGGCACGCCCTGCTCCTCCCCTCCCGCGGCGCGTGCGCCTGCGCGAAAGAACCGTGCGCGCGGGCGAACCTCCCGCCGTCGCGCGCTTCCTACCTTCGATTGTGACACGCGTCACCGCCGGGTGGGCCCGGCGGACCATCCGTAGGAGGACCGATGACCGAACAGACCGTGACCGCGCCCGACCTCGGCGACCTGCTCGCCCAGGCACCGTCCAACTGGGGCAAGTGGGGCCCCGACGACGAGGTGGGCTCGCTCAACTACCTCGGCCCGGAGCAGGCGATCGCCGCCGCGGCGCTGGTCCGCAGCGGCAAGGTCTTCACCCTGCAGCGGCTCATCGGCGACCCGAAGGGCGACCCCGTCTGGCCCGGCCGCAGCCCCGCGGTCCGCACGCAGATCATGGACGAGGCCAGCTGGGACGGCGCGGAGGCGCCGCAGTTCCCCGGCGGCCTGCACTACGCCGACGACAAGATCGACGCCTTCCTGCAGGGCTCCACACAGTACGACGCCCTGGGCCACGTCTGGTACGACGGCAAACTGTGGAACGGCTACGACGCCCGCACCACCGTCGGCGGCATGGACGTCGCCAGTGTCGAGCCGATCGCGCAACGCGGCGTCGTGGGCCGCGGCGTGCTGCTCGACATGGCGCGCTTCCGCGGCAAGGAGCACCTCGACACCGCGGAGACCTTCGACCACACCGACCTCGAGGCGTGCGCCGCCGCGCAGGGTGTGGAGCTGCGCCCGCGCGACGTGCTGCTCATCCGCACCAACTACCTGCAGCTCTTCTTCGAGCTCGGCGACGCGTTCTACGAGGGCTTCTGCGAGCCCGGTCTCCAGTACAGCCCGGAGCTGGTGCAGTGGTTCGCCGACCGGGAGATCCCGAACCTGGTGACCGACACCATCGCCAACGAGGTCACCACCGACCAGAACAACGGCGTCGCGCTCACCCTGCACTGCGCGTTGATGCGCAACCTGGGCGTCGTCTTCACCGAGATCACCGACCTCGAGGCCCTGGCCGCGGACTGCGCCGCCGACGGCGTCTACGAGTTCATGTACACCGCCGCCCCGCTGAAGATCGCCCAGGGCAGCGGCGCGCCCGTCAACCCGGTCGTGGTGAAGTGACCGCGGTTCCGGGAGCCGCGCAGCGGCCGTGGGCCGGCCGGTACGAGACGCTGCCCGCCGAGGTGGACATCGCCTTCGACAGCGCCCTCGCCATGTTCCGCGCGGGCGTGGCGAGCCACCCCGACCAGGCGGCGATCCGCTACTTCGACGGGGCGATCACCCGCCGCGAGCTGGACGAGCTCACGGACGCTTTGGCCGCCGGCCTGCTCGCCGAGGGCTTCGCACCCGGGGACCGCCTGGCGCTCTACCTGCAGAACGTCCCGCAGTTCGTGATCGGCATGATCGCCGCCTGGAAGGCCGGCGGCTGCACCGTCTCGATCAACCCGATGAGCCGCGCCCGGGAGCTCGAGAACCTGCTCCTCGACTCGGGCGCGACCGCGCTGATCGCGCTCGACGACCTGTACGAGGAGATCGCGCGCGAGGTGGTCCCGGCCACCGCTGTCCGCACGGTCTTCACCACGAGCGGGCTCGACCTGCAGAGCCGCGCCGACCCGCGGCTGTTCCCCGCTCCCCGTCGCGCGACGCCCGACGGCGCGACGGACCTGCTGGAGTTCATCGCGGCGCACCGCGGCGAGGTCCCACCGCCGGTCGCTCCCGCGCCGGGCGACACCGCCTTCCTCACCTACACCTCGGGCACCACGGGCAAGCCGAAGGGCGCGATCAACACCCACCGCAACGTGGTCTTCACCGCGACGGTCTACCGGGACGCGGCGAAGTTCGCGCCCGGCCCCGACGCGGCGGTGCTCGCGATCGCGCCCCTGTTCCACATCACCGGCCTCATCGGGCACATCGCGCTGAGCATGCTCGCCCCGATGCCGATGATCCTGGCCTACCGCTTCGATCCCGCGGTGATGCTGGAGACGATGCGTGAGCACCGCCCCACCTGCACGATCGGCGCGGTGACCGCGTTCAACGCGCTCCTCAACCACGCGGACTACGACCGGGACGCGCTCGCCTCCCTGACGTCCGTGTACTCGGGCGGCGCGCCGATCTCCCCGACGGCCGCGCGACGCTTCGCCGAGGCGACCGGCCGGCCCCTGCACAACGCCTACGGGCTCACCGAGACCACGAGCCCCATGACGGTCTCGCCGTACGGCGTGGAGATCCCCGTCGATCCGGACTCCGGGGCGCTGTCGGTGGGGCTGCCGGCACCGTCGACGGTGGTGCGGATCGTCGGGGACGACGGTGCGGACCTCCCGCTCGGGGAGATCGGCGAGATCGTCGCCGAGGGGCCCCAGGTGGTCGCCGGCTACTGGAACAAGCCCGAGGAGACCGCGGCCGGGATCCCCGGGGGCGCGCTGCACAGCGGCGACGTGGGCTTCATGGACGATCGCGGCTGGGTGTTCATCGTCGACCGCAAGAAGGACATGATCAACGCCTCGGGCTACAAGGTGTGGCCGCGCGAGGTCGAGGACGTGCTCGCCGAGCACCCCGCGGTCCGGGAGGCGGCCGTCGTCGGCGTGCCGGACGAGGTGCGGGGCGAGACGGTGCGCGCCTTCGTCAGCCTGATGCCGGGCGCCGACGCCTCCCCGGAGGACCTGATCGCGCACTGCCGCGAGCGCATGGCCGCCTACAAGTACCCCCGCGACGTCCGGATCGTGGAGGAGCTTCCGAAGACGGTGACCGGGAAGATCCTGCGCCGCGAGCTGCGCGACGCCTGATCCCGCGCGGTCCGCCGCCCGGCGGCGGACCGGCGGCGGGCCCGGGGGCCGCGGAACTGCTATACAGAGCGCATGGCCTCGGTCGTCGCGCTCAACGCCCACCCGGACGACGAGACGCTGCTCGCGGGCGGCACGCTCGCGCGGTTCGCGACGGAGGGGCACCGCGTCGTGATCGTCGTCGCCACCGACGGGATGATGCGCGGCGACGACGAACCCGAGCCGCGCCTGCGGCTCGACGAATTGTCCGCGGCCGCGGCGGAACTGGGCGTCCACGAGGTGCGCTGGCTGGGTTACGCCGACAGCGGGCACGGTGGGGAGCTGTACCCGGACCCGCCGGGCCGGGTACGGCTCGTGCGTGCCGGGATCGAGGAGCCCGCCGAGCGGCTCGCGGCGATCCTGCACGAGGTCTCCGCCGACCTCCTGCTCGGCTCCGACGAGGCCGGCGGCTACCGGCACCGCGACCACCTCGCCGTGCACGACATCGCTCGCCGCGCCGCCGAGCTGACAGGCGTCCGGCTCGCGGAGGCCACGGCGCCGCGCGAAGCGATCCTGCGGATCCTCGCGATCGCCGTCCACCTGCGGTTCCTGCGGCCCGGGCACCTCGAGCAGGCACGCACCTGGTTCACGCCCGCGGCCGAGATCACGCACCGTGTCGACGTGCGCAGGCACGTCGCGGCCAAGCAGCGCGCGCTCGCGGCCCACCGCTCCGAGATCGCGAAAGCCGGGACCGTCGCGCGAATCCTCCGCCTGGTGCTCCGCGTCCCCGCGTGGTTGCTCGCGCCGCTGGTCGGCACCGAGTACTACCTGGAACCGGCGGGCGCCACGTCGCCGGCGGACCGCCTCCTGTGACCGTGTAGATCAAGTGATCTATAGTTAGATCATGCGATCTACGGAGACGTTCACCGAGCAGGCCCGCCGCGCCCAGATCACGGCGTGCGCCATCGACGCCATCGCGGAGCTCGGCTACGCGCAGGCCTCCGTCCGGAAGATCGCCGACCGCGCCGGCGTCGCGATGAGCGTGGTGCTCTACCACTTCGGCGACAAGGACAGCCTCATCGTCTCGGTCGTCTCCGAGTGCTACCGCACCCTGTTCGAGGCCATGGTCCCCGCCGTCGACGCGGCCCCGACGGCCGCCGGCAAGCTCGAGGCCCACATCCGCGCGCACCTCGGCTACCTGCGGACCCACCCCGCCCATCAGGTCGCGATCACCGAGATCGGCGACGGCTTCCGCGGCAAGGGCGGCGTGCGATTGTGGGATCTGCCGGTCGACCGCGAGCACGACGAGGCCCGGACACGCGTCGAGCTCGAGGCGATCCTCCGCGGCGGCGTGGAGAGCGGCGAATTCCGCCCGCTCACCCCCGCGTCGATCGCCTCCGCCGTCCGGGGCGCGATCGGCACCGCGATGTTCAACCTCCTCGTCGACCCCGCCTTCGACCTGGACGGCTACGCCGACGACCTCGTCGACGCCTTCCTCCGCGCCTGCGCACCCTGACCCACGAATCGAGGCACCCATGGCCCACGTCCTGATCGCCACCTACGGCTCCCGCGGCGATACCATGCCGCTGGCCGGGCTCGGCCTGCGCCTGCAGCGCGCCGGCCACGGGGTCACCATCACCACCAACACCGAGCTCGCCGCCGAGACCGCGGCCCTCGGCCTCGACGCGCGCGCCGTCGACATCGACCTCGGCGAACCGTCCGGGGAGCCCTCCCTCAAGGACGCGATGGCGCTGGTCAAGCCCGCCGGGATCCGGCAGCTGAGCCGCACCCTGCTCGGCGCCGTCGAGGACGTCCCCGCGGACGTCGTGCTCATGACGCCCTTCGCCGAACCCGCGGGCCAGGCACTCGCCGAGGCCCGTGGGGTCCCGGGGATCCCGCTGCGCCTGCAGCCGGTCTCCGCCACCCGCGCGTTCCCGCCGAGCCTCCTCGCCGCGCGGTCGGCGGGTGGCGCGCTCAACCTCACGGCGGGCCGGGCCGCCGAACGCGCCGTCGACACTCTGTACAACGGCGTCGTCGCCGACCTGCGCCGCGACCTCGGGCTCCCGCGACGCTCGGCCCGCCGACTCCGGCGCGACCGTGCGGCGGCGCGGCAGCCCGTCCTGGGTGGCTGGTCGCCCGCCGTGCTGCCCCGCCCCGCCGATTGGCGGCCCGGGATCGACGTCACCGGCTACTGGTGGTCCCCCGAACCGGAGGGCTGGGCACCGCCGGGCGAGCTCGAGTCCTTCCTCGCCGGCGGACCGCCGCCCGTGCTCATCGGCCTCGGATCGCTCATGGTCCCGGCCGCGGAGCGGGACCGCCTCTCCGCGGTGCTCGACGATGCGCTCCGCCGTGCCGGAGTCCGCGGCATCGTCCAGTCCGGCGGCGCGGGGCTGCGCGTCCCGGACCGCGCCGACGTCCTGAACATCGGAGCCGTCCCGTACTCGTGGCTGTTCCCGCGCGTCGCCGCCGTCGTGCACTCGTGCGGCGCGGGCACGACCGGGTCCGCCCTCCGCGCGGGCGTCCCGACGGTGCCGCTCCCCTCGCCCGGCGCGGACCAGTTCTTCTGGGCGAACCGGATCCACGCGCTGGGCGCGGCCACCGCCCCGATCCCGCGGACGAAGGTCACGGTTTCCGCCCTCGCCGACGCGATACGTGCCGCCGTGGACGACGCCGGCTACCGCGCCGCCGCCGGGGCCCTGAGCAGCGCGATCACCGCCGAGGACGGCGCATCGGCCGTGCTCGAGGCGGTGGAGCGGGCCATAACGATCTCGTAACACGGCTAACGGAATCCGCGTCGCGTCGCGATTCCCTCATGTCGGCGGACATCGCCGCAGGGGGAATCACAACGAGGAGGACGCGATGCGGAACCCGAACCGGAGGAACCGGATCCGAAGCGCGCTGGTGCTGCCGGCGGCGCTCATCCCGATGCTGGGCCTGGTGCCCGCGGTCGCGGGGGCCGAGCCGACCACACCGGCCCCGGCACCGGTCACGACGCAGGCTCCGGCCACTACGACGACCACGCCACCGGCGCCCACGCCGACGCAGAAGCCGACGACCACCACCCCGGCCCCCACGCCGAGCACCCCGGCGACCGTCACCCCGTCGCCGACGATCACGCTCCCGACCACGCCGCTGCCGACCACCACGACGCCGCCGCAGGGCCCGCCCGGCCGGCTCACCGTCGCCGCGGTGCAGATCATCGACGCGAAGACGCAGGGCGTCGGCGTGCCCGGCGCGACCGTCCGGGTCCAGGGCTGCTCCGGCGGCCCGGCGGCGACGCTCTCGCACGGCGGCGCCACGACGGTGACCGGCCCGTGCGTCCGCGCCACCGTGGTGAACGTGCCGACCAACTGGCACCTCGCCTCTCCGTCGGTGCAGACGAGGACGTCGACCTCGGGGCGTGTCGACTTCCTCTTCAGCCTGGAGCGCGGCGGGATCGTCCCGCCGACGTCGACGACGACGCCGCCGAACCGGCACGTCCGCTTCACCCTCGCCGCGCGCGATCAGGACGGCCGGGGCGTCGCCTCGGAGTACGCGGTCGCGGAGTGCGACACCTGGCGGCCGCTGGGCGGGGCGCGCACCGACAGCGCGGGCGACGGCGGGGGCGCCTTCCCCCGCGACTGCGTCAGCGTGGTGCCCACCGCGTGGCCGTCCTCGTGCGTGCTGCTGGGCCCGAACGCCTACTCCCGCGTCGAGGGCAACGGCGTGAACCGGCTCGCCTTCCGCTTCCGCTGCGGCGTCACGATCCCACCCGGCGAGGTCGAGACCAACGGCACGCTGGTCAAGACCGACCGCGTCACCGGGGCCCCGCTCGCGGGCGCGTCCTTCGTGATCGCGCGCTGCGGCTCCGACGAGGCCGTCCGCGCCGTGACCACCGGCGAGAACGGCGTCGCCGCCTTCTCGCTGCCGTCGGGCTGCTACCGGGCCATCGAGACGGCCGCCCCGGCGGGTTACGTCCGCGACGCCGCGGCCGTCGCCTTCGAGGTACGCCTGACACCACAGTTCCAGGTCCGGGTGACCAACTCGAAGATCGGCGCCGGCCCGGTGGTCCGCAACCCCGGAGTCCGCGTGCCGATCGCGTCCATCCCGTCCGGACGGACCGTCTGATGCTGCGCGGCGCACGGTCCCTCGTCGTCGCGGCCGCGGCGGTGCTCGCCCTCGCGGGGTGCGGGAGCACCGTCGAGGGGACGGCGGCGGCACCGTCGTCCAACCCGAGCGCGCAGAGCGATCTGCGGCCCCCGGTGAGCGCGACCGCGACGGAGCCGACGACGCCGGTCGCGGTCACCGTCGACGGGGCGCAGGCCCCGATCGACGCCGTCGCCACCGACTCCCAGGGCGCCCTGTACCCGCCCACCGACGTGAACCGGCTCGGCTGGTGGGTCGACTCCGCGCTCCCGGGGTCCGGCGCCGGGTCGGTCGTCGTCACCGGGCACGTGGACGACGCCCGGCAGGGCGCCGGCTACGCGAAGCGCTTCGCCGGCCTCGCCCGCGGCGACGAGGTCACCCTCACCGGCAAGGACGGGGCGGCGGTCCGGTACCGCGTCACACGCACCGCGTCCGTCGGCAAGGGCGTGCTGCCGACCGACGACCTGAACCGGCTCGACGGCCCGGAGACCCTGATCCTGGTCACCTGCGGCGGGAAGTTCATCGGCCCGCCGATGGGGTACGAGAACAACGATCTCGTCTACGCGGAGCGCGCCTGACCCGTTCGTCGCTAGGGTCGAAAGCATGCGCATCGACCTGAGCGGGCGGACCGCCCTCGTGACCGGATCCACCCAGGGCATCGGCCTGGCCATCGCCGTCGGCCTCGCGCGGGCGGGAGCGCGCGTCGGCATCAACGGGCGCTCGGAGGGCCGGGTCGACGGTGCCATCGCCGCGATCCGCGAGCAGGTCCCGGGCGCCGAGCTCGTGCCCGTGGTCGCCGATGTCACCGTCGAGATCGAGGCGGAGCACGCTGTCTCCGAGCTCGGCGGGGTCGACGTCCTGGTCAACAACCTGGGTGTCTTCGGCGCCGAGGACCCGCTGGAGGTCTCCGACGACGAGTGGCGGCGCTACTTCGACGTCAACGTGCTCGCCGCGGTGCGCCTGACCCGGCTCCTACTGCCCGGGATGATGGACCGCGGCTGGGGCCGCGTGCTCAACATCGCCAGCGACTCCGCGATCGTCATCCCCGCCGAGATGATCCATTACGGGGTCTCCAAGACCGCGTTGCTCGGCGCGTCCCGCGGCTTCGCGAAGGCGGCCGCGGGCACCGGAGTCACCGTGAATTCGGTGATCGCCGGCCCGACGCACACCGGCGGCGTGGAGGACTTCGTCTACCAGCTGGTGAGCCGCGACCTACCGTGGGACGAGGCGCAGCGCGAGTTCATGCGCCTGCATCGGCCGCAGTCCCTGATCCAGCGGCTCATCGAGCCGGAGGAGATCGCCAACATGGTGGTCTACCTCAGCTCGCCGCTCGCCTCCGCCACCACCGGCGGCGCCGTGCGCGTCGACGGCGGCTACGTGGACTCGATCCTGCCCTGACCGGCGGACGGCTCAGGCGAGCTCGATGAGCTCCTGGTACTCCTCGTTCCAGTGGTCCTCGGTACCGTCGGGCAGGAGGATCACGCGCTCCGGGTTCAGCGCCTCGGCGGCGCCCGGGTCGTGCGTCACCAGGACGACGGCGCCGTCGTACGAGCGCAGCGCCTCGAGCACCTGCTCGCGGCTGACGGGGTCCAGGTTGTTGGTCGGCTCGTCGAGCAGCAGCACGTTCGCGGCCGACGACACCAGCCCGGCCAGCGCGAGGCGCGTCTTCTCACCGCCGGAGAGGGTGCCGGCGGGCTGCTCGAGCTGCGGGCCGGTGAACATGAACGCGCCCAGCAGGCCACGCAGGTCCTGCTCCCCCGCGTCGGGCGAGGCGTGCCGGATGTTGTCCCACACGGACGCCTCGTCGTCGAGGGTGTCGTGCTCCTGCGCGAAGTACCCGATCTTCAGGCCGCGGCCCGGCTCGAGGCCGCCCGTGTCCGGCGTCTCGACGCCGGCGAGCAGCTTGAGCAGCGTCGTCTTGCCCGCGCCGTTGAGGCCGAGCACCACGACGCGGGAGCCCTTGTCGATGGCGAAGTCGACGCCGGTGAAGATCTCCAGCGAGCCGTAGGTCTTGGTGAGGTTCTTGACCATGAGCGGGGTCTTGCTGCACGGCGCCGGCGCGGGGAACTTGATCCGCGCCGTCTTGTCCTCGACGCGCACGTCGTCGAGCTCGCTCATCATCCGTTCGGCGCGGCGCAGCATGTTCTGCGCGGCGACGGCCTTGGTCGCCTTGGCGCCCATCTTCGCGGCCTGCACGCGCAGCGCGCCCGCCTTCTTCTCGGCGTTGGCGCGCTCGCGCCGCCGGCGCTGCTCGTCGGTGGCGCGGGCGTCGACGTACTTCTTCCAGCCCATGTTGTAGACGTCGGCCTCGCCGCGGACGGCGTCGAGGAACCACACGCGGTTCACGACGTCGGCGAGCAGGTCCACGTCGTGGCTGATCACGATGAGCCCGCCGTCGTGGTTCTGCAGGAAGGTGCGCAGCCACCCGATGGAGTCGGCGTCGAGGTGGTTGGTGGGCTCGTCGAGCAGCAGCGTGGTGTCCGACTTCCCGCCGGAGCCGTCGGAGGCCGCGAACAGGATGCGCGCCAGCTCGACACGGCGACGCTGGCCGCCGGACAGGGTGCGCAGCGGCTGCTCCAGCACCCGCTCGGGCAACGCCAGGCTGTTGCAGATCCGCGCCGCCTCGGACTCCGCGGCGTAGCCGCCGAGCGAGGAGAAGCGCTCCTCGAGGTTGCCGTACTTGCGGACCGCGGTGTCCAGCTCGTCCCCGACCAGCTCGGCCATGCGGACCTGCTGCTTGGCCATCTGCGCGACGATCTGGTCGAGGCCGCGGGCCGAGAGCACGCGATCTTTGGCGAGCACGTCGAGGTCGCCCTCGCGCGGATCCTGCGGCAGGTAGCCCACGTCGCCCGACGAGATGATGCGGCCCGCGTACGGTTCGCCCTCGCCCGCGAGGATGCGCATCGTGGTGGTCTTGCCGGCGCCGTTGCGGCCGACGAGGCCGATCCGGTCGCCCGCCTGCACGCGCAACTGGTCGCCCGGCGCGGTCAGCAGAGTGCGGACGCCGGCGCGCACTTCGAGGTCGGTCGCGGTGATCACAACGGTCCAGCCTACCGTTTCCGGGGTCCGATCCTCACTTCCCTTTCCCGCGCCGTGACGCTGCTCACCCGCTGCGCCAGGGCCGGGGGCAGCGGACGGCACTCAGGCCACGACCCCGCTCGGGTCGCGCACGACGATCCGCAACGAGCGGTCGGCCTTCGCCTCGTACAGCGCGGCGTCCGCGAGCGCGACCGCCTCCGGCAGCAGGCGCGGGTCGAGCCGGGGCACCAGGACCACTCCCACGCTCCCCGCGATGAGCGGCGCACCGTCGGACGGGGCGACCAAGCCCCGGAGATCGCCGACGATCGCGTCGACCTCGGCCCGGCTGGTGCCGGTGCCGATCACGAGGAACTCGTCGCCGCCCATCCGCGCGAGCACGGCGCTCCGCACCCCCGTGCGCAGCAGCTGCGCCGTCTGCACGAGCCGCCGGTCGCCGGCCTGGTGGCCGTGGGCGTCGTTGAACGCCTTGAAGCCGTCGAGGTCGAGCACGGCGACGGCGGACACCCGGTAGTCGTCTCCCCGGAGGCGGCGTCGCAGCTCGGTGTCCAGGCCGCGCCGGCCGTACAGCCCGGTGAGGGTGTCGTGATCGCGCTCGACGGTGACCTGGCCGAGCCCGCGGCGCCCCGCCTCGACCACGAACTGCACCACCATCGGCAGCGCGATCGCGATGGTCGCCGCGGGCGCGACGACCGGGTACAACTCGCTGAACCCGATCCCGTCGATGCGCATGGTCATGACGGTCGCCGCCACGATCACCGCCGCACTGAACAAGCAGTGCAGCAACAGGATCCGCCACCCCAGGAGAAAGGCGACGAGCATCGCCAGCATCCCGAAGAACATCGTCGCACCGATGCGACCGTAGCCGGACTGCGTGAGACCGCCGACCAGCAGAACGAGGTCCGCGCAGATCACGAAGACGATCGCGTCCCGCCACGACGGTCGGCGCCGGAACAACCACCACAGACCGAGCGTCGTACCGGCTGCAGCCGCGGCGAGGTACCCCGCGGTCGCCAGGGGCGTCGCCGGACGGATCGGCAGGAACAGGGTGACCGCGGCGAGCGGCAGGATCATGAGTGCCAGGCCCGAGACCACGAGGCGCAGGGCGAGGCCACCGCCCTGGCCGATGATGCCCGACGTGGCGAAGGCGTACTCCGCCCGGCCCGCCTCTCGCCATCCGACCCGGTCGGTGAGGGCGCGGACGATCCGACGAAGGCTGGCACCGAGCGATCGCTGGCGAGGGGTCACGATCGCAAAGCCTAGTCGGGGCCGACGACGTCCGGCACGGTGAGATCACGAACGACGATGCGGAGCGAGCGGTCGGCCTTGGCCATGTAGAGCGCCCGATCGGCCTCGCCGATCGCGGCGGGGAGATCGGACGTCTGGATCCGCGGGCGCACGACGAGGCCGACGCTGCCGGCGATCGGGCCGCCCTCGCCCACGAGGCGACGGAGGTCTCCGATCACGACGTCGGCCTCCGTGCGGCCGAGTCGCAGCGCGACGATCACGAACTCGTCGCCGCCCATCCGGCCGATCAGGGCGCTCGACAGGCCGCTCCGGAGCAGGCTCGCGGTGTCCGCGAGGTACTGGTCACCCGCGAGATGCCCGTAGGTGTCGTTGTAGCTCTTGAAGCTGTCGAGGTCGAGGACGGCCACGACCGCGGTGTCGTGCTCACGCCGGTGGACCAGGCCCCGCAGGGTCGCCTGCAGGCCGGCGCGGCTGAACAGCCCGGTGAGGGTGTCGCGGTTGCGCTCGACGGTCACCACGCCGATCCCGCGCCGCCCGAACTCGACGATGAACTGGACGAGCATCGGCAGTGCGAAGTCGATCGTCGCGGCCGGCGCGAGGATCGCGTACAACTCCCCCATCGGGACCCCGTCGACGTGCACCGCCGCAGCGGAGCACGCGGCGATGGCGGCGAGGGAGAAGACGCAGTGCACGACCAGGACTCGCCACCCGAGCAGGAACGCGGTGAGCATCGCCAGCATGCCGAGGTAGGTGGTGCCGGCGACCTTGGCGATCCCGAACTGCGCGAGACATCCGGTGAGCAGGCAGAGGTCGGCGAGCGCGACGAACGCCATCGCGTGCACGGCCCGGGGGTGACGCAGGCGGAGCCACCACACGCCCAGGACCGCACTGCCGCTCGCGGAGAGAGCGAACACGATCATCGCGCCGGTGGTCTGCGGGCGAGCGGCGGAGAACAGGACCCCGATGCACAGCGGCACCATCAGTAGTGCGAGGGATCCGACCACGAACCGCAGCGCGATACCGCCGCCCTGTCCCTTGATCCAGGACGTCGCCTGCTCGTACTCCGCGCGCCCCGCGTAACGCCAGCCGGAACGGCGGGTCAGGGCCCGGTATCCGGCGCGCAGCAGCAGCGGCAGATCGACCGGTCCCCACAGCTCGCCGGACGGTCGCCGCGCGTCAGCGGCCAACGCTGTTCCCGGTCGTCACGGGGGATGAGTCTACCGCGTCAGAACGTCCCCGGTGCCGGTGCCCGCGCGCCGTCGTGCGGCCGAGCCAGGTCCCGCACGACGACCGCCGATGTCGCCGACCGCTTGGCCTCGTAGAGGGCTTTGTCCGCCTCCAGGGCGAGCTCCGCGAGTCGGTCCGCGTCGCGGCCGGGGGCGAGCACGACGCCGAGGCTCGCCGCGATGCCCGCGTCCACCGGATCACCGCGTCCGTGCAGGAGCGCGCGCAGCTCGTCGACGGTCCGAGTCGCGTCGTCCGTGCCCACGCGCACCGCGAAGACGACGAACTCGTCGCCGCCGTTCCGGCCGACGAGAAGTCGCGGGACCGCGTGTAGCCGGGCGGCCACGTCCACGAGCATCTGATCTCCCGCCGCGTGCCCGTGGCCGTCGTTGTACCGCTTGAAGCCGTCGAGGTCGAGCACACCGGCGACCAGCACGTCATCACCCGACGTGCGGTGCACGGCACGCCGCATCGCGAGATCCATTCCGCGGCGGTTGTACACGCCGGTCAGGCTGTCGATGTACCACTCGCGGGAGACCCGGGTCAGTCCGAACCTTCCCGCCTCGACGACCACCTGGATGATCACCGGCAGGCCGACCACGGTGGTGATCGCGGGAGTCGTGTAGACGTACAGATCCATCGGCGTCCGCGCCTCCGCCAGGATCGCGTACCCGGTGAGCCCGCCGATGAGGACGAGCGAGTACACGCAGTGAACCAGCAGGATGCGCCACCCCAGGAAGAAGGCGGCGAACATCCCCAGCATGGCGAGGTGGATGGTCCCGCAGATCCGGGCCGTGGGATCGGACAGGATCGAGACGCCGACGCCGATCAGCACATCGGCCGCGAACAGGAACCGGGTCGCTTCACGTGCCCTGGGCCACGGGCCCATGAGCCAGCGGACGCCGAGAAGGAATCCGGCGACCGCGACGGTGAGGTGGATCGACCGGGCCGGAAGGCCGTGCGGCCCCATCGGGTTGAACTGCATCACGACCGCCAGCGGCAGCATCATCATCGCCAGCGTCGCGACGGTGATCCGCAGCGCGCGCTGACCGCGGATGAAGCGGAGCGATTCGGTGGTGAACGCGTACTCCTCCGCGCCGGCCGATCGCCAGCCCTGCGGATCGAGAAGCTCCCGCCGGGCGCGCCCGATCAGCCGACGCCACGACGTTCGGCGCCGCCCGCGCCCCGGCGGGGTCGACGGGTCAGGCTTCGCGGACACCGGCGGCGAGCTCAGCGGTCAGGGCGCGGACCGCGTCCAGCGACTCCCCCGCCGCACTGACCAGCGCGGAGCCCACGATCACCGCGTCGGCGTACGCGGCGATCTCCGCGGCCTGCGCCCGGGAGCGGACGCCGAGGCCGACGCCGACGGGAATGTCGGAGACCTCGCGAATGCGTGCGACCAACTCGGGCGCGACGTTGTCGACGGCATCGCGGGCGCCGGTGACGCCCATCGTCGAGGCGGCGTAGAGGAACCCGGACGAGGCCTTGGCGGTCATCGCCAGCCGCTCGGGCGTCGACGACGGCGCGGCCAGGAAGACCTTGTCCAGGCCGTGCCGATCGGCGGCCGCGATCCACTCGTCGGCCTCCTCGGGGATGAGGTTCGGCGTGATCATGCCCCGGCCGCCGGCTGCGGCGAGGTCGCGCGCGAAGGCCTCGACGCCGTACTTGAGCACGGGGTTCCAGTAGGCCATCACGACGGGCGCCGCACCCGCGGCGGCGACGGCCTCGGCGTAGGCGAAGATGTCGCGCACCCGGATGCCGCCGCGCAGGGCGTCGTCGGCGGCGCGCTGGATGACGGGGCCGTCCATGACGGGATCGCTGTAGGCCACACCCAGCTCCACGATGTCGGCGCCGGACTCGGCCATGGCGACGACGGTGTCGATGCCGCCTTGCTTGGACGGGTACCCGCAGGGCAGGTACGTGACGAGGGCCGCGCGGTTCTCCGCCCGGCACTGCTCGAAGACCGGTGCCAGTGCGCTCACTTGTTCTCCCCCGATCCGTTCGTCGCCGCGCCGTTCGCCTGCGCATCGCGCAGTGCGGTGTTGAGGTCGGCGCCGACCACCTTCTGCCCCACCACGTCCCCGTTCTCGTCGAGGAGGCCGAACCACTTCCCGGCGGTGTCGACGTCCTTGTCGCCGCGGCCGGAGAGGTTCACCACGATCACCGCGCCCGGGCCGAGCTCGCGCCCGAGCCGCAGCGCGCCGGCGACGGCGTGCGCCGACTCGATCGCGGGGATGATGCCCTCGGTGCGGCACAGCAGCGCGAAGGCGTCCATCGCCTCGGCGTCGGTGACCGGCACGTACTCGGCGCGGCCCGACTCCTTGAGCTGCGCGTGCTCCGGTCCCACGCCGGGGTAGTCCAGGCCGGCGGAGATGGAGTGCGATTCGACGGTCTGGCCGTCCTCGTCCTGCAGCAGGTACGAGTACGCGCCCTGGAAGGCGCCGGGACTGCCGCCGGTGAACGTCGCGGCGTGCCTGCCGGTCTCGACCCCGTCGCCCGCGGCCTCGCACCCGACGAGGCGGACGCCCTCGTCGGCGATGAACGGGTGGAAGATCCCGATGGCGTTGGAGCCGCCGCCCACGCAGGCGACGACGCCGTCGGGGAGACGGCCCTCCGCCGCGAGGACCTGCTCGCGCGCCTCCATGCCGACGATGCGCTGCAGGTCGCGCACCATGAGCGGGAACGGGTGCGGGCCGGCGGCCGTGCCGAAGCAGTAGTAGGTGGTGTCGGCGTTGCTGACCCAGTCGCGCAGTGCCTCGTTGATCGCGTCCTTGAGCGAGGCGGAGCCCGAGGCGACGGCGATGACCTCGGCGCCGAGGAGGCGCATCCGCGCGACGTTGAGCGCCTGCCGGTCGGTATCGACCTTGCCCATGTAGACGACGCACTCGATGCCGAGCAGCGCGCAGGCGGTCGCCGTGGCGACGCCGTGCTGCCCCGCCCCGGTCTCCGCGATCACGCGCGGCTTGCCCATCCGCTTGGCGAGCAGCACCTGCCCGAGCACGTTGTTGATCTTGTGGCTACCGGTGTGGTTGAGGTCCTCGCGCTTGAGGTAGACCTGCGCGCCGCCGGCATGCTCGTTCAGGCGCACGCACGGGTACAGCGGCGAGGGCCGCCCGGTGTACTGGCGCTGCAGGCGGTCCAGCTCGGCGAGGAACTCGCGGTCGGAGCGCACCTTCTCGAATTCTGCCGTGACCTCCTCGATCACCGCCATCAGCGCCTCGGGCACGTGCCGGCCGCCCCACGCACCCCAATGACCGGTCCCGTCGGGCTCGAAGGCCGATCGTTCGGACAGTCCGGTACTGGCTTCTGGGAGGCTCACAGGAACGATTATCCCCACTCCGTCAAAGTGAAATCACGCCGACGCCAAACATTCCGCGAATCCCGTGGCGCGACGAATGTTTCCGGGCATGACCACCACGCTCGGCCACGTGCTCGACGATCCCGTCCGGGCCTCGCTGTACGGCGCCCACGCCCGCTTCCGGCTCGGCGACGGGGCCGTCGTCCGCTACGCGCCCGACGTGGCGCGGTTCGTCGGCCACCCGCCGCGGCCGAGCGCGGAGGACTTCGCGGCCCTGGCGCGCCTCGCCGTGCCCGGCGCGCCGCTGTCCCTGCGGGGCGTGCGCGGCCCGCTCCCCGCGGGCTGGCGGGTCGTCGACGAGATCCGGCTCGTCCAGTACGACGGTGCCGCGCTCGCCACGGCGCCCGACCCGGAGGCCGAGGTCCTCGGGCCGCAGAACGCGGACGAGATCCTGGACCTCGTCGCGCGCACCCGCCCCGGTCCGTTCGAGCGGCGCACCGTCGAGCTCGGCCTCTACCTGGGCCTGCGCGACGATTCGGGGCGCCTCATCGCGCTCGCCGGGGAGCGGCTGCGCCCTCCCGGATGGACCGAGATCAGCGCCGTCTGCACCGACCCCGAGCACCGTGGCCGGGGCCTCGCGGCGCGGCTGGTCCGCGCCGTCGGACACCACATCCGCGCCCGGGGCGACGTCCCGTTCCTGCACACCTCCGCGGACAACACCGGCGCCCGCGGGGTCTACGAGCACCTCGGCTTCCGCCTGCGCTCCGCGCTCCCCCTGCTCCTCGTCCAGCCGCCCATCACCGATCCGACCGGAGCGTCATGACCCTCGCCCTCACTCGGCCGCAACCCGCCGACACCGATCCCGAGCTCGCCCGCCTCGCCGCACTCCCGGTCCGGCGCCGCGTCCAGTGGGGGCGCTGGCTCGCCGTCGCGGTCGCCGTCGTCCTCGTCGCGCAACTCGCGACGTCCCTGGTGACCAACCCCCGCTACGACTGGCCCACCTTCGGTGCCTACCTGTTCAGCCCGACGATCCTCGAGGCGCTGTGGTTCACGGTGCAGCTCACCGTCATCGGCGCCGTCGTCGGTTTCCTGCTGGGCGGCGTGCTCGCCCTGGCTCGGCTCTCCGGCAACCGGGTACTGGCGGCGTTCAGCTTCGGCTTCATCTGGCTGTTCCGGTCGGTGCCACTCATCGTGCAGATCCTGTTCTGGGGCTACCTCGGTGCGCTGTACCCGACGATCGGCCTCGGCATCCCCTTCGGGCCCACCTTCGTCGACGCGCCCACCAAGGACCTGCTGTCGCCCTACACCGCCGCGGTGATCGGCATCGTGCTGCACCAGGCCGCGTACGGCTCGGAGATCGTCCGGGCCGGGATCCTCGGCGTCTCGTCGGGCCAGCACGACGCCGCCCGCGCCCTCGGGATCCCGCCTGCCGCGCACCTGCTGCGGATCACGCTGCCGCAGGCCCTGCGCACCATCGTCCCGCCCGCCGCCAACGAGGTGATCGGACTGCTCAAGGGCACGACGGCGGTCTTCATCCTGGCGCTGCCGGACCTGTTCTACCAGGTCCAGGTGATCTACGGCCGCAATGGCCGGATCATCCCGCTGCTGCTCGTCGCCGTCGCCTGGTACGCCGCACTCACCACCGTCCTGTCGATCGGCCAGCACTACCTCGAGAAGCGCCTCGCGCGCGGCTACGGGGCCACGACGTCCGTACCGTCCACGACGAAGGAGACCGCATGACCGCGACCGATTCGCGCCCGCGCCTGGAGGCCGTGGGCCTGACCAAGCGCTTCGGCCACGACGACGTGCTGCGCGGGGTGGACCTCACCGTCGCGCCGGGCGAGGTGGTCTCGATCATCGGGCCGTCCGGCTCGGGCAAGTCGACGTTGCTGCGCCTGCTCAACCACCTGGAGGAGCCGAGCTCCGGGGTCGTCCGGGTCGACGGCGATCTCATCGGGGTGCGACGCCGCGGCGATCACCTCGTCGCGCTGCGGGAGCGGGAACTGCGCCGCCAGCGCGCGCGGATCGGCTTCGTCTTCCAGCAGTTCAACCTGTTCCCGCACCTCACCGCGGCGGAGAACGTCGCGCGGCCCCAACGCCTGACGCTCGGCCGGGGCCGCTCCGCGGCCGACGTGCGGGCGCGCGAACTCCTGGACCGGGTCGGACTCGGCGCGCACGCCGGGCACTACCCCGGGCAGCTCTCCGGCGGCCAGCAGCAGCGCGTCGCGATCGCCCGCACCCTCGCGCTCGACCCGGAGTTGATCCTGTTCGACGAACCGACGTCCGCGCTCGATCCCGAGCTGGTCGGCGAGGTGAACGCCGTGATCGCCGAACTCGCCGCCGAGGGCCGCACGCTCGTCGTGGTCACCCACGAGCTGGCGTTCGCCCGCCGCATCTCCGACCGGATCGTCTTCCTCGACCGCGGCCGCGTCGTCGCCGTCGGGTCGCCGTCCGCCGTGCTCGACCGCCCCGCCACCGACCGCACCCGCACCTTCCTCGCCCACTGGACAGCCAAGGAGACCGCATGACCATCCGGACGACCGCTCGACATCGCCTGCCCGCCCTCGCCGCGGCCCTCGCCCTCGCGGGTGCCGTCCTGGCGGGCTGCGGCGGGCAGACCACGGAGTCGACCACCGCGAGTGTCACCGGCGCGGCCGGGCAGCACCTCAACCTGACCAGTAAGCAGGACCGCATCGTCCCGGCGAAGAACGAGGCCGCGGCGGCGCTGCTCCC
Source organism: Tsukamurella tyrosinosolvens (assembly GCF_900104775.1). Taxonomy (NCBI): domain Bacteria; kingdom Bacillati; phylum Actinomycetota; class Actinomycetes; order Mycobacteriales; family Tsukamurellaceae; genus Tsukamurella; species Tsukamurella tyrosinosolvens. The sequence continues at coordinate 2,242,366 of NZ_FNSA01000003.1, read as the reverse complement.
CCCGGCGATCCGCGACCGCGGCACGCTGCGCGTCGCCCACGGCTCGGGGGCGGGCAACGCGCCGTTCTACTTCCCCGCCACGGACGACGAGCGCGTCTTCATCGGCGACGAGTCGGACATCGCCCATCTCATCGCGGGCGCCCTCGGGCTGAAGCTCGAGGAGTCCAACACGTCGTGGGAGGGACTGTTCCTGGGCATCGACAGCGGCCAGTTCGACCTCGGCGTCTCGAACATCACCGTGACCGAGGCGCGCAAGCAGAAGTACGACTTCGCCACCTACCGCAAGGACGACCTCGCCGTCGAGGTGCAGGAGTCCTCGGGGCTGGCCTTCTCCGGCCCCGATTCGTTCTCGGGGAAGACGGTGGCCGTCAGCTCGGGCACCAACCAGGAGCGGATCCTGCAGCGCTACGACGCCGACCTGCGCGCGGCTGGGAAGCCCGGCATCGCCATCAAGAACTACCAGGACAACACCGGGACCTACGCCGCGCTCGCCTCGCGCCAGATCGACGCCTACTTCGGCCCGAACCCCGTTTCGGCCTTCCACGTCGCGCAGACCAAGGGCACCCCCAACGCGACGAAGATCGTCGGACGCGTCTCGGGTGCCGGCTCGACGCTGCAGGGCCTCATCGGCGCGACGACGAAGAAGGACAGCGGCATCATCCGCGCCGTGCAAGCCGCGCTCGAGTCGACGATCCGCAGCGGCGACTACACGAAAGTCCTGCAGCGGTGGGGGCTGGAGGCCGAGGCCGTGCCCACCTCGGAGATCAACCCGCCGGGGCTGCCGATCACCGACAAGTGACGCTCGGCGTCCTCAGAGTTCCGCCGGCCCGGCCGCGACGCCCTCCGTCGCGGCCGGGCTCGTCGCGCGCGCGACGAACTTGAACCGGTCGCCGCGGTAGATGCTGCGGGTCCACTCGAGCGCGAGGCCGTCGGCGTCGCGGCCGAGCCGGTGCACCATGAGCAGGGGGTGGCCCGCGGTGACCCCGAGCAGTTCCGCCTCGGACGGCGACGCCAGCGCCGTCTCGACGGTGTCCTCGACCGCCGTGATCGCCCGCGCGTACTGCTCGCGCAACACGCGGTACAGCGACGCCTGCTCCTCCAGTCGCGTCGCGAGACCCCGCAACGGGCCGCGCAGGTGTGCCTCCTCGATCGCGAGCGGCTCGTCGTCGACGATGCGCAGCCGGGTGACGCGGTAGACCCGCGCGCCGCGCGGCAGTTCGAGCGCGGCCTGCGTCTCCGCGTCCGCGGTGATGTGGTCGCACGAGAGCAGGCGCGAACTCACCTGCTTGCCGTCCACGCCGAAGTCCTCGCTCAGCGATGTCAGCTGCCGGACGCGCACGACCTTGGGCGGCGCCACGTACGTACCGCTGCCGTGCTCGCGGCGGAGCACCCCCTCGGCGGACAACTCCGCCAACGCTTTCCGCAACGTCGTGCGCGAGACGCCGAGCTGCTCGGCGAGGCGCCGCTCGGCGGGCAGGGTGTCCCCGTGCCCGAGGTCGCCGATGCGGCGCTGCAGCTCGAGTTTGGCGCGGAAGTAGCGCGGTGGCTCGGTGTGCGACGAACGAGGGAGCGTCATGTGTTCCACATTACCCCTTGACGCTCAAAGTGGTCTATGCCACTCTTAGCCTACTCCAACTGGTGTAGACCACTTGGAGCTGACCTCAAGGAGATGACATGAGCAGTACGCAGGCTGCGAAATCGAGCGCGGTCCTCGTCGGCGTCGCCGCGGCGAGTCTCGGCGTGATCTACGGGTACGACACGTCGAACATCGCCGCGGCGAAGGACTTCATCCGGGCGGACTTCGGCCTCGGCGACGGGATGACCCAGGCGCTCGCCACGGTCGTCGTCGTGGGCGAGATCCTCGGCGCGATCGCCGGCGGGTGGTTCGCCAACAAGGTCGGCCGCCGCAGGGCGATGATCTCCGTCGGCGCCGGCTACACGCTCTTCGCGCTGTTCGGCGCGCTCGCCCCCACCGTCCCGCTGCTCCTCGTCGCGCGGTTCCTGCTCGGCCTCACCGTCGGCGTCTCGGTCGTGGTGGTCCCGGTCTTCGTCGCGGAGTCCGCCCCGGCGAAACGCCGCGGCGCCATGCTCGTCGCGTACCAGTTCGCGACGATCGTCGGCATCATCCTCGGGTACATCCTGGGCTACCTGCTCGCCGGAATGGGCACCACCTCGTGGAAGTGGATGCTCGGCCTCGCCGCGGTGCCCGCGATCATCGTGACCCTGCTCCTCGTCCGGCTCCCCGACACCGCCCGCTGGTACATGACCCGCGGTCGCGAGCACGAGGCCCGCGCCGCCCTCATCTCCGTGGAACCCGATTCGACCGCCGCCGACATCGAGGCCGAGCTCGACGAGATGCGCGCCCAGCTCTCCGACGAGTCAGGCGGCAAGCTGAGCCAGCTCTTCCGCCAGCCCTACCTGCGGGCCACCTTCTTCGTCGTCGTTCTCGGTTTCTTCATCCAGATCACCGGCATCAACGCGATCATCTACTACAGCCCGGACATCTTCGCCTCGATGGGCTACGACGGGAACTTCGGCAAGTACATGCTGCCCGCCTTCGTGCAGCTCTTCGGCCTGCTCGCCGTGGTCATCTCGATCTTCACCGTCGACAAGTTCGGCCGCCGCCCCATCCTGCTCGGCGGCATCGGCACCATGATCCTCGCCTTCGCCGTGATGATCCTCGCCTACCAGATGGCCGACGGCGACTTCAAGAACCACGAGACCGCGGGCGTCGTCGGCTTCGCCGGCTTGGTGCTCGTCGTGATCGGCTTCTCGTTCGGCTTCGGCTCCCTGGTGTGGGTGTACGCCGGCGAGGCCTTCCCGGCCCGGCTCCGTGCCTACGGCTCGTCGGCGATGCTGACCTCGGACCTGGTGGCCAACGCCATCGTCGCCCAGGTCACGCTGACGATGCTCAACAGCAGCCTGCTGGGCGGGACCGGAACCTTCGCGGTCTTCGGCGCCCTGACGGTCCTCGCCTTCCTGTTCGTGCTCAAGTTCGCGCCGGAGACGAAGGGCCGCAAGCTCGAGGACATCCAGTACTACTGGCAGAACAACGGCACGTGGCCGACCGACGCCGACAAGGCGGGGGCCCCGACCGCATGAGCACCGCGGTGATCGGCCTCGACATCGGGGGCTCCAAGACGCAGGCGGTCCGCGCCGAGAACGGCGTGGTCGTGGCCGAGGCCCTCGCGGGCAGCGCGAACATCTCGTCGGTGGGTCGCGACGAGGCCGGTCGCCAGCTCGACATCGCGCTCGGCCGGCTCGGCGTCCACGACGTGGGGGCGGTGTGCGCGGGCGCGGCCGGGGTGGAGACCCCGGCGGGCGCGGCGACCCTCACCGCGCTCCTCGCGGAGCGCATTCCCGGGGCCCGGATCCGCGTGGTGCACGACAGCCAGTTGATCCTCGCGGCCGCCGGCGTGCGCGACGGGGTGGCGGTCATCTCCGGCACCGGCGCGGTCGCGTGGGGCCGCGCCGGCGACAAGCACGCCCGCGCGGGCGGCTGGGGTTACCTGCTGGGCGACGAGGGCAGCGGCTACTGGGTGGCCAAGGAGGCGGTACGCCGCACCCTGATCCGGCTGGACCGGGAGGAACCGGCCGACCACCTCGGGCAGCAGCTCGCCGCGGACTGCGGCCTGCAGGACCCCGACGAGCTGCTCGACCACTTCTACGCGCAGCAGGAGCGGCGGTACTGGGCCGGCCGGGCACGGGTCGTCTTCGAGCTCGCGCAGTCGGGCGACCCGGTGAGCACCGACATCGTCGACCAGGCCGCGATCGCGCTGACCGACATCGCCGCCTCGGTCGCGGAACGGATCGGCTCGACGGGCCCCGTCGTGCTCGCGGGCGGCCTCGCCGTGCACCAGCCCGCGCTGCAGCGGCGGGTGCGGCATCACCTCGGGATGCGCGGGATCTCCGACCTGCGCGTGCTCACCGTGGACCCGGTGCGCGGTGCGATCCAGATCGCCCTGCGGGAGCTGGAGCGCCGGGGCGCGAAGGACTAGCGCGCGGGGCGCGGGCAGCTGGGGTGCGAGCCGGCGGTCACGAGGTCGGCGACGGCCGTCCGCGGATCGCCGGCCGTGACCAGGCCCTCGCCGACGAGCACCCCGTCGGCGCCCTGGCCGGCGTAGGTCAGCAGGTCGCGGCTGTCGCGGACGCCCGACTCGGCGATCTTGATCACCGACGACGGCAGGCCCGGGGCGATCCGCGCGAAGGAGTCGCGGTCGACCTCGAGGGTCTTGAGGTTGCGGGCGTTCACGCCGATCACGGTGGCACCGGCCTCGAGCGCGCGGTCCGCCTCGTCCTCGGTGTGCACCTCGACCAGTGCGGTCATGCCCAGGGACTCGATGCGATCGAGGAGCGAGACCAGGACCGGCTGCTCCAGCGCCGCCACGATGAGGAGCACGATGTCGGCGCCGTGCGCGCGGGCCTCGTGGATCTGGTACGGCGTGACGATGAAGTCCTTGCGCAGCACGGGGATCCGCACCCGCTCGCGCACCGCGTCGAGATCCGCCAGCGAACCCTTGAAACGGCGCTGCTCGGTGAGCACACTGATCGCGCGGGCGCCGCCGGCCTCGTACTCGGAGGCGAGTTCGGCGGGATCGGCGATGCCGGCCAGGTCCCCCTTCGACGGGCTGGCACGCTTCACCTCGGCGATCACGGCGATGCCGGGCTCGCGGAGGGCGGCGGTCGCGTCGATCGCGGGCGGGGCGGCCTTGGCGGCGGCCTTGATCGTCGCCAGGTCGATGAGGGCCTCACGGGCCGCGAGGTCCGCGCGCACACCCTCGATGATCGAGTCGAGAGCAGTGGGTGAAGTCACGGCTGCGGGCCTTTCGTGGGTCGTGGAGCGTGCTCCAACATTAGCCCTCGGCCCGCGGGCGCTCGGGTCCGGCCCCCTCGCCCGCGCCGGGACGGGCACCGCCTGCTGCGGTGGGGTCGTCGCCGCCGTCGAGGGCGTCCCAGAGGTCGCGCTCGGAGGCGGGCTCCGCGGCGGTGTCGTCGAAGACGCGCTGCTCGAGCGCCGCGCGGCGCGCGGCGGGCGAGACGTACTTCGAGCCCATGCCCCCGCCCCGCAGGCCGCGCATGAGGAGCGCGGCCGCGAGCACCGCGAGGACCGCGCCGAGGATCGCCACGGACGGCCCCGCGGCGGTCGGGTCGACCTGCGAGATGTAGTCCTTGTTGCCCATCACCGCGGTGCCCGCATCGCCGTTCGCGGGGGCGTCGCGCAGGATCTTCTCGAGGTAGCCGATGTCGGGTTCCTGCGTCAGTACCGTGACCGCGGGATAGGCGGCGCCGATGGCGGCGACGGCCACGATCACCGCGACCACGCCGCGCGCCCAGTTCTTCAGGGCCAGCGCCGCCGCGATCGCGGCGAGGAAGACCAGCCACAGCGCCGAGAGGGCGGGCGCCCAGGTGGTGCCGGCGACGTCCATCGTCCGCTCGGGCGAGAGCCCGTCGGCGATGGTGACCCCCATCCACGACATCCGGCCCGAGCCCCAGACGGCGCCCGCCGCGGCGGCGAGCAGGACGGAGGCGATCGCGAGATTCCGCTTGGCGTTCATCGGGCCTCCTCGGCCACCGCGCGCATGGTGTTCGCGGCGGCCACGGCCTTGAGCGCCGCGAGCGCCTTGTTGCGCGATTCGTTGTACTCGTACTCCCCCACCGAATCGGCGACGACGCCGCCGCCGGCCTGGACGTACGCGGTGCCGTCCTTGAGCACCGCGGTGCGGATGGCGATGGCGGTGTCGGCGTCGCCCGCGAAGTCGAGGTAGCCCACGATGCCGCCGTACAGGCCTCGGCGGGTGATCTCGGCCTCGTCGATGAGTTCCATGGCTCGCACCTTCGGGGCGCCGGTGAGGGTGCCCGCGGGGAAGCATGCGGCGACGGCGTCGAGCGCCTGCTTGCCGTCCGCGAGGTCGCCGGAGACCGTCGACACGAGGTGCATGACGTGGCTGTAGCGCTCGATGCGCCGGTAGTCGGTGACGCGGACGGTGCCGGGCGTGCAGACCCGGCCGAGGTCGTTGCGGCCGAGGTCGACGAGCATGAGGTGCTCGCTGTTCTCCTTCTCGTCGGCCCGCAGGTCCTTCTCCAGCAGCAGGTCCTCTTCGGCGGTGGCGCCCCGCCACCGGGTGCCGGCGATCGGGTGCGTCGTGGCGGTGCCGTCGGAGACGGTGACCAGGGCCTCGGGGCTGGAACCGACGATCGAGAAGGCGACCGTTCCGTCGGGCGCGGGCACCTGCACGAGGTACATGTACGGGCTCGGGTTCGAGGCGCGCAGCACCCGGTACACGTCGATGGGGTCGGCGTCCGACGGCACGGAGAACCGCTGCGACGGGACCACCTGGAAGGCCTCGCCGGCCTCGATGTCGCCGACGAGTTTCTCGACGATCGCGCTGTACTCCTCGACCGTGCGCTGCGCCGTCACCTCCGGTTCGGGACGCGTGAACGACGCCACCGACGACGCGAGCGGCGCGGCGAGGGCGGCCTCCATCGCGTCGAGGCGCGCGACCGCGTCGGCGTACGCCTCGTCGACCCGGTCGGCGGAGCCGTCCCAGTTCACCGCGTTGGCGATGAGGGTGATCGTGCCCTCGTGGTGGTCGATCGCGGCGAGGTCCGTCGCGAGCAGCCACACCATCTCGGGCAGGTGCAGATCGTCGACGGTGGTGTCGGGCAGCCGCTCCAGGCGCCGCACCGCGTCGTAGGCGAGGTAGCCGACCATCCCGCCGTTGAGCGGCGGCAGCCCCTCGATCCGCTCCGAGCTCAGGAGGCGCAGCACCTCGCCGAGGGCCTCGATCGGGTCTCCGCCCGACGGTGCGCCGGCGGGCGCCTTCCCGATCCAGGTGGCGGCACCGTCGACGACGGTGAGCGCGGCGGGCGCGGGGGCCCCGACGAAGGACCACCGGCTCCAGGACTGGCCCGCGGCGGCGGACTCGAGGAGGAACGTGCCGGGTCGGCCGCCGGCGAGTTTGCGGTACGCCGACAGCGGGGTCTCGGCGTCGGCGAGCACCGTACGGATCACGGGCACCACGCGGTGCCGGTCCGCGAGCGCGCGGAACTCGTCCAGGCTGGTGGTCGCGCCGTCGGGCTGCAGGTTCGGCTGCTGTGCGGTACTCATCGCCTGCCAGTATCCCAGCGCCGGTAGGTTCGTGGCCATGCGCATAGGCCAGCAGGCCCCTGAGTTCGCACTCCCCGACCGCACCGGCACCGTCCGAACGCTCTCCGAGCTCCGCGGCGACGGCCGCGCGGCGGTCTTCTTCTACCTCACCGCGGGCCTGCCGGTATGCGTCGCCGAGGTCGGGCGGTTCCGGGACGCGGGTGAGGAATTCGACCGGCGCGGCACGGCGCGGATCGGGATCAGCATGGACCCGCTGGTACGGACACAAGCCTTCGCCGATGTGATGGAACCGGGCTTTCCCCTGCTCACCGACGCCGACGGCGCGGTCGCGGCCGAGTACGACGTCAAGCGCGGCAGGTTCGCGATGGCGCCGGTGCGCCGGCAGACCTTCCTCATCGACGCCGACGGGACGGTGCTGCACATCGTGGTCGGCGAGCTGCGGGCGGTCGCGCACGTCGAGGAGACGCTGGCCTTCCTCCGGACCCTCAGCGGCTAGCCACGGACCGGTCGGTCAGCGCGTGGCGACGAGCCCGGATTCGGCTGCTGCGGCCTGCGCCTGGCGATCCGCCGCCTCGAACGGCACCTGCGAGACGAAGTAGGTCTCGGGATTCGTGTCGACGACGGTGATCCGCAGCCGCTCTCCGCGAGTGGGCGCGTTCTGGAGAATGACGTTCGCGGTGGCGCGAGCGGCCCGGATACCGGAAACGCTGGCATCGGTGACCTGCAGGCCCTCGATGCGGGCACTGTGCCCGGTGTAACCGCCCCCATTGGTGATCTCGACCGCGAACGCCCTGGCGAGCCCCTTCACGTCGAGTCCGGACCGGCCGAAGTCGCCGATCCGGATCTGCGACACCCAGGTGCCCGAGTGGCCGAACGGAGCCCGCGCCAGGCCCACACCGCCGGCCTCGGCCGGACTGATGGACCACCCGGGCAGCGCAGAGGTCGGAAACGACAGTGCCGCCGCGCTCAGACGGTCCGGTGCGGCGGTAGCGGGGGCGGCGACGCCGACGGCGGTGACCGCCACGGCAGCGGAAGTGACGGCGAAACGGCGCAGGAGGGTCGCGGTAGTCATGAACAACATGAATACCCGATACACCATCTGAGATCTAGGTAAGGTCGGTCACGCTGCGCTGGGAGCGCTGCACGGTCACTCCCGGCCGAGCAGCAGGTCCCCGTCGAAGCAGGTGTGGGTGCCGGTGTGGCACGCGGGTCCGGTCTGGCGGACGGTGAGCAGGACGGTGTCGCCGTCGCAGTCGAGCCGCACGTCGACGACCTCCTGCACGTGCCCGGAGGTCTCGCCCTTGATCCACAGTTGCTGCCGCGACCGCGAGTAGTAGGTGCCCTTCCGGGTGGCGAGCGTGCGCGCGAGGGCCTCGTCGTTCATCCAGGCCAGCATGAGGACGTCGCCGGTGCCCTCCTCCTGGGCGATGGCGGCGACGAGGCCGTCGGCGTTGCGCTTGAGCCGATCGGCGATCGCCTCGTCGAGTCCGGTCATCGCCGCACCACCAGACCGTGCGTGGCCATCTCGTCCTTGACCTGACCGATGGTCATGTCCCCGAAGTGGAAGACGCTGGCGGCGAGCACGGCGTCGGCACCCGCCTCGACGGCCGGCGCGAAGTGCTCGACCGCGCCGGCGCCGCCCGAGGCGATGACGGGGATGTGCACGGCCGCGCGGGCGGCGGTGATCATCCGCAGGTCGAAGCCGGCCTTGGTGCCGTCGGCGTCCATGGAGTTGAGCAGGATCTCCCCCACGCCCAGTTCCTCACCTCGGCGGGCCCATTCGATCGCGTCGATCCCGGTGCCCTTGCGGCCGCCGTGCGTGGTGACCTCCCAGCCCGACGGTGTCGGCTCCTCACCGTCCGGCACGGAGCGGGCGTCGACGGAGAGCACGATGCACTGGCTGCCGAACCGGTTGGACAGCTCGCGGAGCAACTCCGGGCGGACGATCGCCGCGGTGTTCACGGAGACCTTGTCGGCACCGGCGCGGAGCAGGGTGTCGACGTCCTCGACCGAGCGGACGCCGCCACCGACGGTGAGCGGGATGAACACCTGCTCGGCGGTGCGGCGCACGACGTCGAGCATCGTGCCGCGCCCGGAGCTCGACGCGGTCACGTCGAGGAAGGTCAGCTCGTCGGCGCCCTGCGCGTCGTACGCGGCCGCGAGTTCGACGGGATCGCCCGCGTCGCGCAGGTTCTGGAAGTTGACGCCCTTGACGACGCGCCCGTCGTCGACGTCCAGGCACGGGATCACGCGCACGGCCACCGTCATCGGTCGAGGCCTCCTTCGAAAGTGTCTAGTAGCTCAGGGTTCCGGAATGCCCGGGGTCGCCGCGGTAGTCCGACGGTGCGCCCACCGACCGGACGATCGCGAGCAGCTCGTCGTAGACGCCGGGGGCGCCGGCCAGCACCGAGTCGGAACCGACGTGCCAGTCCTCGCCCGCGAGGTCGGTGACCCGGCCACCGGCGGCGAGGACCAGCGCCGCTCCCGCGGCGTTGTCCCAGGCGTGGTGCCCGAAGACGACGGCACCGCCCAGCGCGCCGGACGCGGTGTACGCGAGGTCGACGCCGGTCGACCCGAACTGCCGCACCCGGGCGACGCGCCGCGAGACCTCGCCGAGGATGGCGTACCGGAAGTCGCCGGGGAAGTGTCCGTTGCTGCCGCGGCTGAAGCTGCCGACGGCGATCATGGCGTCGTCGAGGCCGCCCTGCGCGAGTCGCGGGAGCACCTCGCCGCGGTTGCGGACGGGACCGGCGACGTGGCCGGCGAAGGCGTCTCCGACGAGCGGGAACCAGGCCAGCCCGGCCACGGGCTTGCCGTCGTGCAGCAGGCCGAGGAGCGTGCCGGTGGCCGGGTACCCGGCGGAGTAGTTGAAGGTGCCGTCGATGGGGTCGAGGACCCAGACGGTGCCCTCGTCGACCGCCGGGCCGCCGTACTCCTCGCCGTGTACCGGGACTCCCGTGGCCTCGGCGACGGCGGCCGTGATGCGCCGCTCCAGTTCGAGGTCGAGGTCGGTGGCGAAGTCGGCCGGGCCCTTCGCGACGGACGCGGGCGCGCCGACGCCCTCGATGAAGCGGGGCGCGACGGCGTCGAGCGCCTCGCCGGCGAGGGCGAGGAGCCGGTCGGGGTCGGCCGTGAAGCCGTCGGGCAGGGCGGTCACTAGCGCGACACCGCGTCGAGCGCCTCGGGGAGGGTGAACCGTCCGGCGTAGAGCGCCTTGCCGATGATCGCGGAATCCACGCCCTGGTCGACGAGGGTCGCGATCGCCGTCAGGTCCTCGAGCGCGGAAATGCCGCCGGAGGCGACGACGGGCGCGTCGGTGGCGGCCGCGACGGCGGCGAGCAGGTCGAGATTGGGGCCGGTCAGGGTGCCGTCCTTGGAGACGTCGGTGACCACGTAGCGGCTGCAGCCGTCGTTGTTGAGCCGCTCGAGGACCTCCCACAGGTCGCCGCCGTCGGTGACCCAGCCGCGGCCGCGCAGCCGCCACTGGCCGTCGAGCTGCTTGACGTCGAGGCCGACCGCGATCTTGTCGCCGTGGCGGGCGATGGCGCTGGCGCACCAGTCCGGGTTCTCGATGGCCGCGGTGCCGAGGTTCACGCGGGCGCAGCCGGTCGCGAGGGCCGCGGCCAGGGAGTCGTCGTCGCGGATGCCGCCCGACAGCTCGACCTTGACGTCCAGTTCGCCGATGACACCGGCGAGGAGCTCGCGGTTGCTGCCCTTGCCGAAGGCCGCGTCGAGGTCGACGAGGTGGACCCACTCCGCCCCGTCGTTCTGCCAGGCGAGGGCGGCGTCGCGCGGCGACCCGTAGGCCGTCTCGCTGCCGGCCTCCCCCTGCACGAGGCGCACGGCCCGGCCCTCGGCGACGTCGACTGCGGGAAGAAGTACCAGACTCACGCGACCAGCCTAGTGCGTCGTGTCATCCGACTTTCCGGGCTCCCGGTCCTCGGCGTTCCCGACGGCGCGCCCGACGATCCGGTTGGAGACGATCCCCATCGCCGCGACCGCGCCGACGAGCCCCACGGCGACGATGAGCAGCCCGACGGCCGGGCTCGGGCGCAGCACGTTGAGCAGGAGAACCGCCACGCCGAGCACCGCGACGGCCGCGCCGAGGGAGAACAGGGCGAGGCGGCCCAGGGAGAGCCCGCGCTTGCCGCTCACAGCGTGCCCACCCAGTTCTTCAGGAGCACCGCGCCGGCGTCGCCGCTCTTCTCGGGGTGGAACTGCGTGGCCCACAGCGGTCCGTTCTCGACCGCGGCCACGAACCGGCCGCCGTGATCGGCCCAGGTGACCTTCGGCGCGCGGATGTGGTCGGCGATGTCGAGCTCCCACTTCTGCGCGGCGTAGGAGTGCACGAAGTAGAAGCGGGTGTCGGCATCGGTGCCGGCGAAGAGCTTCGAGCCCTCGGCGGCCTCGACGGTGTTCCAGCCCATGTGCGGAACGACCTCGGCCTGCAGCCGTTCGACGGTGCCGGGCCACTCGCCGCAGCCCTCGGTCTCGACGCCGAACTCGATCCCCTTCTCGAAGAGGATCTGCATGCCCACGCAGATGCCCATCACGGGTCGGCCGCCGGCGAGCCGCTCGCCGATGATGCGGTCGCCCTGCACCGCCTTGAGCCCGGCCATGCACGCCTCGTAGGCGCCGACGCCGGGGACGAGGAGGCCGTCGGCGGCGAGCGCGGTCTTCGCGTCCGAGGTCACCGTGACCTCGGCGCCGGCCCGCTCCATCGCGCGATGCGCGGACCGGATGTTGCCGGAGCCGTAGTCGAGGATCGCCACCGTCTTCATGCCGTCCAGCCTAATCGGCCCGGAGAAGGCACCGCATCGCAGTATTACGCTGGGCTGGTGGGGGTGTTCGACCGGGCGGACGAGGGCAGCGAGGAGGCGAAGGCCTACCGCGCCGAGCTCGCGGCCGAGAACGACCGCCTCGCCGCGAAAGTGCTGCCGGTTCTGCTGATCGTGATCGGCGTCGTCGTCACCTGGCGCGCGATCACCCTTGGCACGGACCTCGTGCGGGAGCCCGGCGGAGCGGTGCGCTGTGAGGGACGCCCCATGGGGCCGGCCGACACCTGCTGGATGATCGTCTCGAAGGGGAACTCGACGTTCGACCTCTACGCGCCGGCCGCCGCGGCGCCCGTCTCGGAATTCGATGCCCACCGTGCCGCACTACAACGCGGGATCTCGGCCGCGCCGTCCCCGTACGACTACGCACGCACCAGGAGCGTTCGCAAGGTGGAGCACAAGAACGACGTCGCCGCCACCGTCCTCTGCTCCATCACCGCGGCCGGAGCCTTCCTCGCCGCCTACTGCGTCCGCCGGGGCACCCGAGCCGAGCCCGAGGACGCGGCGCCGGTCACGGGGCTGGAGCCGACGACATGACGGTCCACCCGGCGCCGTCGCCGGATGCGTTGCGGCACTGCATCGTCCACGAGGTCGAGCCACTCGCCGTGGCGACCGTGGCCACGCTGCAGTCTCTCGGCAGACCGCTCCTCACCGACGACCCCGACGACCCGACGCGGGTACGGGCGCTCTTCACGTGGCGCCCCGCTCCCGGGGACCCCGCCGGGGGCGCATACCTCTGGGTGAACCGCCTCACCGACAAGCGGCACGTGGCCCGCGGAATGATGCGGCGCCGGGCCGCGAGCGACCTGTGGTTCGTCGAGCTCGCCGTACCGCGCGACGTGCTGGCCACCTACCGCATGCTCCCGTTGCACGCCGCGGGCGATGCAGGGACCGAGGAGATCCCGCCCCCGCGCGAACTGCTCCGCCGCGCACGGATCGACCCGCACAACGCTGCCGCGCTGGCGAACTCGCCCTTCGGATCGGTCCTCGCCGGACCCGACGCACCCCGGATCGACGTCTGGACCGCATCGCCGGCCACGACGTCGACGGCGCTCGACCGCACCGTCGATCTGGCACCTGCGCCCCTCCGGTACCGGCTGTCCGTGCCGTCCGGCGCGGGCGCGATGGACCTGGTCATCGCCTTCGACGCCGACGTGTGGCTCGACCGGTTCCGCCTGCCCGACGTCCTCGCCGCCGCGGGCCGACGGTGCGCCGTGCTCGGCATCGACTCGCCCGCCGATCCCAGTGAGCGCCTCCGGTTTCTCGGTGCCCACGATGCCCTGTTCCCGGCGATCACCGAGGATGCGCTCCCTGCCGCTCGGATGGTGACGGGCCCCCTTGGCCGGGTGACCATCGCCGGTCAGAGCCTGGGCGGCCTCGCGGCACTCGCGTTCGCGGCGCGGAACCCCGATCTCGTCGACGAGGTTCTCGCCTACTCCCCCTCCGTGTGGTGGCGGCCCGGCCTCACCGGGCTGCCCTCCGACGTCACGGAACGGCATGGCTGGATCCACGATGTGGTCCGCGGGTGCCCGCCCGGCGGGTTCTCGATCCGCCTTGCCTCCGGGGCTTTCGAGGAGGAACTCACGCCGGGCGTGCGCGATCTGGCCGCCTCGGCGCGCGCCGCGGGTCACGACGTCGAGCACACCGTCTACTCCGGCGGCCACGATGAGGTTCAGTGGGCGACACTTCTCCTCACGGCCTCATTGCCTGAATGGCTCCAACCGAAGAGCAAGTGATGGGTAAGCACACCGTGCCACGATCAGACGGTGCACCAACGAGAAGCAACGCGGGCGTGGCGACTGGGGACCGTGGCAATGCTCCTGATGCTGGTGACCGCGTGCTCCGCAGCAATCCCTGGGAACCCCTCGGCGTCGACCGCAGGCACATCCATCAACCCCGGTTCGTACAACACCGCACCGCGTCCCGTGCTGCCACCGAATGACGCGCAACGCCTCGTACTCGCCGCGAACTATCTAGGTGAGAGGATTCTGTCAGCCCCCGACGTGGATCCGAGCCTCACCCGGTCTGCTGGATACCTCGGGCCGCTCATGTCCGCCGACAACGCGGCCCCCATCTCGAACAGCGCGCCGATCCTCCGCCGGAACGGATACCGGTACGGCTACAAGTCGGTTCGCCAGACCGGCGACTACAGCGAAATGATGTCGACGCAACTCTTCCAGACCGATACACCGGATCATGCGAAGTCTCTCGCCGACGACCTGAGGACCGCCGACAGCGGCGTCCGAGTCGGCGACTCGGCGGACCGCCGGGTTCCGATCACCGATACGACAATCCCGGGAGCGGGGAGTCGGTCGCTGGTGGCGATCTCATCTGTAGGTTCGACCGTCGCGTACATCACCGCCTTTGCGCGCACGACCGGGCGGGCCCAGGAGCTCGTGGGCAAGGCCATCGACCTGCAGGTGGACCGTCTAGGCGGGTACCACGCACCTGAAGGTGAACTCGCGACGATGTTGACCGCGGACCGCGATCAGATCGTGTCGTACACGGTCCAGAATCAGACTCCGAGCGAATACGGCTTCTACGCCGAGTACGGATATCGCAGCGCCCGCATCCAGGCCCTCGACGAACCCGACACCGTCGCCGCGAGCAGCACGTTCGACCGAACCGGCGTCGACCTCGTCGGGATGGGAATCAACACCGTCTACCGAGCGCGAACGACATCCGACGCCGACGCGCTCAGAGACTTCCTCGCCGGCCAGGTTCGACTGAATGGTGCCCTGATCCGGAAGCGATTCTCGGTAGATCAGGTACCCGGGTCGGTCTGTCATGTGTACCGCCTGGGCGAAACCGCATCAGCGATCCTGATGACGACCTGCTTCGTATCTCGCGGCCGCTACGTCTCCGCAGTGGAGGCTCCGCAAACCGACCAGGCTCACCAGATCACTGCAGCGGCGTATCTCATTCTCGGAGAAGCCCGCTGAGCGCTCATTGCCGTCCAAACGTCGGCGATTCCGCGAACAGCTCTAAGGGATCAGGATGAACTTCCCGATCGGATGGGCGGCCTTCAGTTCGGTGTGAGCGCGCGCAGCGTCGGCGAGCGGGAACGTCTTCGCGACCGCATTCACCAGCTTCCCCTCACCCGCGAGATCCAGCAACGGGCCGCGGGCCTCGTCGCGGATGCGGGCGCTGTCAGGGTCGGGCCCACCGATCGCGAGGAATCCGTCCTGGGCGGCGCGACCGAATCCCGCGATCGTCACGATCCTCTGCCGATCCGCCACCAGCTCGAGCGAGACGTCGGCGGCCTCGTCGGTGCCCACGGTGTCGATGGCGGCGGTCACCCCGTCCGGCGCGACGGCGCGGACCCGCTCGGCGAGCCCGTCGTCGTACGCGACGGGGATCGCGCCGATCCCGCGCAGGTACTCGTGGTTCGCGGTCCGTGCAGTGCCGATCACGGTGGCGCCGCGGAGCCGCGCGAGCTGCACCGCCAGCAGCCCGACCCCGCCGGCTGCGCCGTGGATGAGCACGGTGTCGCCGGCGGCGACTCCGATGCGCTCCACGGCGTCCCACGCCGTCGCGCCCGTGAGCAGCAGCCCGGCGGCGTCCTCCCAGCCCAGGCTCTCCGGCTTCGGGAGCACCGCCTGCGCCGACTGGATCGCCGAGGAGGCGTAAACACCGTCACCCCGGTAGACGACGACCTCGTCGCCGACGGCGATCGGGCCCCTCGGTCCGACGGCGTCGGGACCGACCGCGGTCACCACCCCCGCACCCTCGCTGCCGACGGTCTGCGGCAGCGTCGACGGATCGTCGCCGAACGCTCCGCTGTAGAGCTTGTAATCGATGGGGTTGACCCCGATCGCCTTGAATTCGACCACGACCTCACCGGGCCCGGGGGCCGGCAGCTCCCGCTCGACCACCGCGAGGACCTCGGGCCCTCCGAACGCCTGTGCCACTACTGCTTTCGCCATGACCGTTCCAACCGCCACCGGCGGCCGACAATTCCGCCTCGAATCACCCCGACCGAAATCCGGTACCGCACGGTGCGGACACGCATTACCGTGCGTCGACAGTGATCATTCGACGACCATCAGACGGAGGGACTGCACCATGGCTGTGACACAGCAGCTGGCGCGCGTGACAGGCGAACACCTCGCGACGTGCTCCCGCTCGGTCGACGTGCTCGATCGGCTGTGTTCATTCGACGGCCCCGACGAGGACTACCTCGGCCTGGACTGGGCGCCGCGGGCGATCGGACCCGACGATCTTCCCGTCGTCGCGAGGCAGCTCTTGTCGATCGACATCGATCACTCCGTACGCGCGATCTCGGCTGACCCCGCGCAGGCCGAGCGGGATCTCGGGTTCGAGGCACCGAGCGACCCGCGCGGATACATCGCCGATCACTTCCACGCGCTCCGCGACTTCTACGTGGAGGCCGCGCGGCGGCGACTCGCGGTGGTCGTCTGGTCGGACTGAAGCTCAGATCTCGCGGGCGCCGATCAGGGCGTCGGAGATGATGCCGGTGGCGCGCTCGAGGGCGGGGATCGCGCGGTCGACGAAGTCGTCGCTCAGGCGGGAGACGGGGCCGGAGATGCCGACCGCCATCGGGGTCGGGGCGCCCGGTACCGCCATCGCGTAGCAGCGCACGCCCACCTCCTGCTCCTCGTCGTCGATCGAGTAGCCGCGGGCGCGGACCTTCTCCACCTCGGCGAAGACCCCGGACAGGGTGCTCACACTATTGGGCGTGGGTGCCGGGATCCCGGCCTGCCCGACGAGCTTGACGATGCGGGCGTCGTCGAGTTCCGCGAGGACCGCCTTGCCGACGCCGCTGTTGTGCAGGTTCACCCGTCGGCCGGCCTCGTTGTTCGTGCGCATGCTGTGCTGCGAGGGCACCTGGCCGGTGTAGATCACCATGTCGCCGTCGAGGACCGCGAGGCTCGCCGTCTCCTCGAGTTCGTCGACGAGAGCCTGCAGCACGGGCACGGCGACGGCGCCGAGCTGGCGGTTGGCGACCTCCCCGAGCCGGATCAGCCGGGGCCCGAGCGCGTAGCGCCGGTTGGGCAGTTGCCGCACGTAGCCGATGCCCACGAGCGTGCGCAGCAACCGGTGGATCGTCGGCGGGGGCAGCGGCGTGCCCGCCGACAGCTCACTGAGCGAGCACTCGCCGCCGGCGCGCCCCATGAGCTCGAGCAGTTCGAACGCACGCTCCACCGACTGCACACCTGAGGTGGACTTCCCCGCCATGATCGCCTCCCCGGACGTCTGGTCGTTTGCTGTTCCAATCACGACGGTACGCGCACAATTCCATCCTGCGTTCCGTATTGCGGTATCGATGTCGATCCGCCGCCGACCACATGGCGCGACGGACGACTGCTGACCGAAAGTCATCCGCCACGATACGGAACACCGTCTGAAGCACTCGCCTCGACCGGCGACCGGTCAACACATAAGGCCGGACCGGCAAGTGTTGTCGCGCGGCGGAAGTCGCGGAGAACCATGCAGAACATGTGCTTGACAGGCCTGGGAGCGCATGCTTCACTCGACGTGATCGGAATCACATTTCCGATGGGCGGAACGCAAATCTGCGGAGCCCCACGCGATCGCCACCACGCGTCGCCTTCGATCAGCCCCACTTCGCCGTCGCTCCCCGGAGCGCCTGAACGCGACGGGCCCAGCCCGGCGTTCCGGACCGAGAGGACCACCATGACCAGCCAGCAAGAGCAGAACGGGGCCGACGAACACGTCGAACCCCCGGCGCCCACCGAACGCACCGACGGCCCGGCACGCGCCGGCGCGCCGTTCCTGGACCGCTTCTTCGAGATCACCCGCCGCGGCTCGACGATCCCCCGCGAGATCCGGGGCGGGCTCGTCACGTTCGTCGCGATGGCCTACATCGTCGTGCTCAACCCGCTCATCCTGAGCAGCTCCTCCGACGCGGCGCAGGGCACCCTCGGATTCGTGCAGGTCACGGCGGTCACCGGCCTGACGGCGGGCGTCATCACGATCCTGTTCGGCGTGGTCGCGCGACTTCCGTTCGCGCTCGCCGCGGGCCTCGGCATGAACTCCTTCCTCGCGGTCGCGGTGGTCAAGGACGTCACGTGGCCGGAGGCCATGGGCCTGGTCATCATCAACGGCGTGATCATCGTGCTCCTGGGGGCCACCGGCATCCGGACGGCGATCTTCCGCGCGGTCCCGGCCGAGCTGAAGACCGCGATCACGGTCGGCATCGGCCTGTTCATCGCCTTCATCGGCTTCGTGAACTCCGGCTTCGTGACGCGCACCCCGGCCGGCCCGCCGGTCCAGCTCGGCCACGACGGGTCGATCGACGCGATCCCGACCGCCGTCTTCATCTTCGCCCTGCTGCTCATCGCCGTCCTGGTCTCGCGCCGCGTCCCCGGCGCCATCCTCATCGGCATGATCGTCGCGACGATCGCCGCGATCGTCATCCAGCACTTCGCCAAGCTCGGCACCGTCGGCGACCCGAGCCACCCGGACCCCAAGGGCTGGAACCTCAGCGCCCCTGAGCTGCCCGGTCAGATCGTCGCGCTCCCCGACTTCAGCCTGATCGGCCAATTCGACCTGTTCGGAGCCTTCGAGCGGGTCGGCGCACTAGCGGCCACGATGTTGGTGTTCACCCTGGTGTTCACCAACTTCTTCGACGCGATGGGCTCCATGACGGGCCTGGCGCGCCAGGCGGGCGTCGGCCAGCCCGACGGGACGTTCCCGCGCATCCGCTCGGCCTTCGTCATCGAGGGCATGGGCGCGGTCGCCGGCGGCGCGACCTCCGGCTCGTCGAACACCGTCTTCGTCGACTCGGCGTCCGGGATCGCAGAGGGTGCGCGCACGGGTCTCGCAGCCTGCGTGACCGGCGTGCTGTTCCTGGGCTCGATGTTCTTCGCTCCCCTCATCGGCGTGATCCCGATGGAGGTCGGCGCGGCCGCCCTGGTGGTCGTCGGATCGATGATGGTGGCGCAGATCCGCGAGATCGACTTCACCCATTTCTCGGTGGCCCTCCCCGCCTTCCTCACGATCGTCACCATGCCGCTGACCTACTCGATCGCCAACGGCATCGGCGTGGGCTTCATCACCTGGGCGCTCCTGAGCGTCCTCAGCGGTCGCGGACAGAAGGCGCACTGGCTACTGTGGGCGGTCTCGATCGGATTCATCCTCTACTTCGTCCGAGGACCGATCACCGCGTTGATCGGCGGCTGACCTGCAACGACGCAGAGTCGAGCCGGAACGGCTCCCGCATCACACTCCGTGATGCGGAAAGAAGATTCCAAATACCCTTCCCGATGTGATCCCCGTCACCTATCATGAAATGCACTGGATCGTGTTCGCATGGAAAACCAGCGGTCCAGCTCAGCCTCGCAAACCATGCCTGTCCGAACCGCGTGCGGCGGTTCAGTAGGGATGCAGCGGTGACCGAAACGCTGACCGGATGTCATGTGACCGTGAACGGTCGATCCCGACCCTTCACCGGCCCGGCGCACACGAGTGCCCTCGATTGGCTGCGCGACCAGGGCCTCACCGGAGCCAAGGAGGGCTGCGCCGAGGGTGAGTGCGGCGCCTGCTCGATCCTCGTCGCCCGCCCAGGCGACCCCGATGCCCCCGACGACCGGACGCGGTGGACCGCCATCAACGCCTGCCTGACCCCCGCAGCAGCCTTGGCGGACCAGGAGGTGATCACCTCCGAAGGACTCGGCGGGCCCGACGACCTGCACCCGGTGCAGGCCGCGATGGCGCTCCGCGGCGGCTCGCAGTGCGGCTACTGCACGCCGGGCTTCATCTGCAGCATGGCGGCCGAGTTCTACCGACCCGATCGGGCCGCGTCGAACCCGCGGGCCGATGGCGACGCCGCATGCCCCGCTCACGACGAGGAGCACGGGCCCAACGGCTTCGACCTGCACTCCCTGTCCGGGAACCTGTGCCGCTGCACCGGCTACCGACCCATCCGTGACGCCGCCTACGGCCTCCCCGCGGCCCCCGCGCCCGACGACCCGCTCGCCGCCCGCCGTACCGCGCCGGCACCCGCCGCCGCCCACACCGAGGTCGCCGGCCCGCAGGGCCGCTTCGTCCGGCCCGCCGGACTCGACGAGGTCCTCGATCTCCTCGCCGACGGGGAATCCCCGGTCCTCGTCGCCGGGTCCACCGACTTCGGCGTCGACGTGAACCTCAAGGGGCGCCGCGAACCCCTCGTGGTGGCCATCGACCGCCTGCCCGAGCTCCGTGAGTTGCACTGGAACGACGACGAACTCGACATCGGAGCGGCGCTCACGCTGTCCGAGATCGAGCGCCGCCTCGACGGCCGCGTCCCCCTGCTCGCCCAGGTCTTTCCACAGTTCGCCTCGCGCCTGATCCGCAACGCCGCGACACTGGGCGGCAACCTCGGGACGGGCTCGCCGATCGGCGACACCCCGCCCGCGTTGCTCGCCCTGGACGCGCGCCTGGTACTGGCCTCGCGCGACGGCGAGCGCACCGTCCCGCTCGCGGAGTACTTCACCGGCTACCGCGCGACGGTGCGCCGGCCCGACGAACTCATCAAGGCGATACGGATCCCGCTGCCGCTGAGCCCGCTCACCGCGTTCCACAAGATCGCCAAGCGCCGTTTCGACGACATCTCCAGCGTCGCCGTCGCCTTCGCGGTCACCGTCGACGCGGGCACGATCACCCGGGCCGCGATCGGCCTCGGCGGCGTGGCCGCGACCCCGCTCCGCGCGACCGCCACCGAGCAGGCCCTCGTGGGCCGCCCGTGGTCGGAGGAGACCGTTCGTGCCGCGGCCGATGTGCTGCGGGCCGAGGGCACCCCGATGGACGATCACCGTGCGTCCGGCGCCTACCGCGTCGCGATGCTCGGCCGGTCGCTCGAGAAGCTGTTCGCCGAGACCACGGCCCGAGGGGAGCTGTCATGAGCCACCTGTCCGAACGCCCCGCGAATCCCATCGTGGGCCAGGAGATCCCGCACGAGAGCGCGACCCTGCACGTGACCGGCTCCGCCCTCTACACCGACGATCTGGTCGGTCGGACACCCGGCGCGCTGCACGCCCACCCCGTCCAGTCGGACCGCGCCCACGCGCGGATCGTCTCGATCGACACCGCGCCGGCGCTGCAGGTCCCCGGCGTCGTCCGGGTCCTCACGGCGGCCGACGTCCCGGGCGTGAACGACGCCGGCGTCAAGCACGACGAGCCCCTGTTCCCCGAGGACGAGGTCATGTTCTACGGGCACGCCGTGTGCTGGGTGCTCGGCGAGACGCTCGAAGCCGCCCGGCTCGGTGCCGCTGCCGTGCGACTCGAGCTCGAGCCGCTCCCCTCCCTCATCGCGGTCGGCGACGCCATCGCCGCGGAGAGCTTCCACGGCGCCCGCCCGACGGTGCGGCGCGGCGATCCCGACGCCGGATTCGCCGAAGCGACGCACGTCTACTCGGGTGAGTTCGAGTTCGCGGGTCAGGAGCACTTCTACCTCGAGACGCACGCCTCCCTCGCCCAGGTCGACGAGAGCGGCCAGATCTTCATCCAGTCCAGCACCCAGCACCCGTCGGAGACGCAGGACATCGTCGCGCACGTGCTCGGCCTGCCCAGCAACGCCGTCACGGTGCAGTGCCTGCGGATGGGCGGAGCGTTCGGCGGCAAGGAGATGCAGCCGCACGGCTTCGCCGCCATCGCCGCGCTGGGCGCGACGCTCACGGGCCGGCCGGTGCGGCTGCGGCTGGACCGGACGCAGGACATGACGATGTCCGGCAAACGCCACGGTTTCCATGCCACGTGGCGAGTCGGTTTCGACGCCGACGGGCTCATCACCGCTCTCGAGTCGACCCTCACCGCCGACGGCGGCTGGAGCCTCGACCTCTCCGAGCCGGTGCTCGCCCGCGCGCTGTGCCACATCGACAACGCCTACTGGATCCCGAACATCGCGGTCCACGGACGGATCGCAAAGTGCCACAAGACCTCGCAAACCGCGTTCCGCGGCTTCGGGGGCCCGCAGGGCATGCTCGTCATCGAGGACATCCTCGGCACGTGCGCCCCGCGGTTGGGACTGTCGGCGCGCGAACTGCGGCGACGCAACTTCTACGGGGACGGTCAGAGCACGCCGTACGGCCAGCCCGTGCGGCACGCCGACCGCGTCCGCACCGCCTGGGAGCAGGTCGTCGAATCCGGCGAGGTCGCGGCCCGCGAAGCCGAGATCGACGCCTTCAACGCGACGCACCCGAACGTCAAGCGCGCGCTCGCCCTGACCCCGGTGAAGTTCGGGATCTCGTTCAACCTCACCGCCTTCAACCAGGCCGGTGCCCTCGTCCTGGTCTACAAGGACGGATCCGTGCTGATCAACCACGGCGGCACCGAGATGGGCCAGGGCCTGCACACGAAGATGCTGCAGGTCGCCGCCACCACACTGGGCGTGCCCCTGTCCCGGGTGCGCCTCGCGCCGACCCGGACCGACAAGGTGCCCAACACCTCCGCCACTGCTGCGAGCTCCGGCGCCGACCTCAACGGCGGCGC
Source organism: Tsukamurella tyrosinosolvens (assembly GCF_900104775.1). Taxonomy (NCBI): domain Bacteria; kingdom Bacillati; phylum Actinomycetota; class Actinomycetes; order Mycobacteriales; family Tsukamurellaceae; genus Tsukamurella; species Tsukamurella tyrosinosolvens. The sequence continues at coordinate 2,219,971 of NZ_FNSA01000003.1, read as the reverse complement.
TGTCAAGAACGCGTGCGAGCAGATCCGCGACCGCCTCGCGGCCGTCGCCGCGTCGCTCATCGGCACCAACCCGTCCGACGTGCGGTTCAGCGACGGCACGATCAGCGGGCTCGGGGCCGCGGCCCCGAAACTCTCCTGGGAGGAGGTGGTGCACGCCGCGTACTTCCAGCGGGTGCAGCTCTCCGCCTCCGGGTACTACCGGACCGAGGGCCTGCACTGGGACGCGAAGGCGATGCAGGGCGAGCCCTTCAAGTACTTCGCGTACGGCGTGGCCGCCAGCGAGGTCGAGGTCGACGGATTCACCGGCGCGTACCGCCTCCGGCGCGTGGACATCGTGCACGACGTGGGCGACTCGCTCTCCCCGATGATCGACATCGGCCAGATCGAGGGCGGGTTCGTGCAGGGCGCCGGCTGGCTCACTCTGGAGGACCTCCGCTGGGACGAGAGCGACCGGCCCACCCGCGGGCGACTTCTCACGCAGTCGGCCAGCACGTACAAGCTGCCCAGCTTCTCGGAGATGCCGCCGGACTTCCGCGTCGCGCTGCTGGACAAGGCACACGAGGACGGTGCCGTGTACGGCTCGAAGGCCGTCGGCGAGCCGCCGCTCATGCTGGCCTTCTCGGTGCGCGAGGCCCTACGCCAGGCGGCGGCGGCGTTCGGGCCGCCCGGGACGTCCGTGAACCTCGCGTCGCCCGCGACGCCGGAGGCCGTGTACTGGGCCGTCGAGGCCGCGCGCGCCGCGGCGCCGACGCGCCCCGCGGCTCCGGCCGATCCGCAGGGGAACGGGCACCGTCGGACATCCGTCCCGGCGGCCGGATCCGCCCCGGCGGCACCGGCTCCCGCTCCCCTCGGCTGAGCCCGCCATGACCTGGCTGGGCGACGCCGCCCGCCTCCGTCGGCAGCGCGTCCCCGCGGTCCTGATCACCCAGATCGGCGTCCGCGGGCACGCGCCCCGCGAGGCGGGCGCGAAGATGATCGCCACCGCCGACGGCGAATTCGGCACGATCGGCGGCGGCAACCTGGAGCTGACGGCGATCGACCGGGCCCGCGAACTACTGCGGGACGCGGTCACCACGCCCGAGACGCTCACCCTGCGATTGAACGACAAGGCCCGCAATCAACACGGGCGCCAATGCTGCGGAGGCGAGGTGGTCCTCTTGTTCGAGCCGCTGCCGGTGGTTCCGGCCGTCGCGATCTTCGGGGTCGGCCACGTCGGCCTGGAACTCGCCCGCATCCTCGCGCGCCACGACGTCGAGCTGTACCTCACCGACTCCCGCCCCGAGCAGCTCGAGGCCGCCCGCGGTCTGGAGCCCGGTGAGGCGACCGTGCACCTGCGCCATTCGATGCTGCCCGAGGAGGTCCTGGAGGAACTTCCTCCGGGCTGCCACGTGCTCATCATGACGCACGACCACGCGGAGGACTTCAGCCTCTGCGACCAGGTGCTGCGCACCCCCGGCCTCGGCAGCGTCGGACTGATCGGTTCCGCCGCGAAGTGGACCCGGTTCCGCGCCATGCTCGCCGACGCCGGTCACGACGCCGCGACCATCCGGACCATCCAATCCCCCATCGGGCTGAGCACCCTGGGCGGCAAGCACCCGGCGACCATCGCCGTGAGTGTGGCCGCGGACCTGCTCGCCCGCTTCCCCTCATCCGTGCAAGGAGACCCCTCATGACCATCTACCGCTGCCGCGTCCTGGACACGCCCGACGACCCCTTCAGCGGGGGTGAGCTGCGCTCGCACGACGACGCCGGCATCGCGGTCGAGGCGGGCGTGATCGTCGATCGCGGCGCCTTCCGCACGGTCACGGAACGCCACCCGGACGCCGAGGTCGTCGACCTGCGCGACGGCGTCCTCCTTCCCGGCATGGTCGACACCCACGTGCACTACCCGCAGATCCGGGCCATCGGCGGCCTCGGGATGCCGCTGCTGGACTGGCTCGATCAGTGCGCCCTGCCCGAGGAGTGCAAGCTCGCGGACGCCGAGTACGCGCGCACCGTCGCCCGCGAGTTCCTCACCGGCCTCACCGCCGCCGGCACGACGACCGCGCTCGTCTTCGGGTCGCACTTCACGGACGCGGTCGACGCGCTGTTCACCGAGGCCGACCGGGTGGGGGTGCGCGTCACAGCCGGTCTGGTGACCAGCGACCGCAACCTGCCGGAGCCGCTGCTCAGCACGCCGGCGCGGTCGTACGACGAGGGCCGCAAGCTCGCCGAGCGCTGGCACGGGCATCGTCGCCTCCGGTACGCGGTGACGCCGCGCTTCTCCTACTCGACGTCACCCGGCATGTTGGAGAGCGGGGCGGCGCTCGCGGCCGATGTGCCCGGCCTCTGGTTCACCTCCCACATCAACGAGAACCCCGCCGAGATCGCGGCGGTCATCGAGCAGTTCCCGGGATCGGCGAACTACCTCGACACCTACCACCGGCACGGGCTCATCCACGAGCGCGCGGTGCTCGCGCACAACGCGCACCCGACCGATTCCGAGCTCGCACTCATGGCCTCGACCGGCGCGTCGGTCGCCCACTGCCCCACCTCCAACTCCGCGCTCGCCAGCGGCTCCTTCCCGCTCCGCCGCCACCTCGACCACGGCGTCACCGTGGCCCTCGGCACCGATGTCGGTGCGGGCAGCGGCTTCTCGCTCTTCAAGGAAGGCCTGCAGGCCTACTTCATGCAGCAGTTGCTCCAGGGAGACGGCGTGCCGCTCACCGCGGCGCACCTGTTGCACCTCGCCACCCGCGCCGGCGCGACCGCTCTGGGGCTCGACGAGGTGGGCGACCTGTCCGTCGGGCGGCAGTTCGACGCGATCCTCCTGCGTCCGACGGCCGGCCACCCGCTCGACGTGGGCCTGCGCCACGCCGAATCGGCCGAGAACGCCCTCGCGAAGATCTTCTCGCTGGCCACGCCTGCCGACGTCGCGCGCGTCTGGATCGGCGGCGACGAGGTCGCCGCGTAGCTCTCCGCGGCCGGGACCACGCTGCGAAAATCCTTGTGCGGACCACAGGACCCGCGTAGACTCCACCATACGGAATTTCTTTTCCATTTAGATCAGACGGAGGTCCCATGCCCAGCCGCTCGCTCACCGACGACGCCCTGGCCGCGATCGAGCGTCGGCTGGCCGCCACCGACGAGCTCCTGGCCCGGAACTACCCGGGCGACGACGGCCGCCGCCAACCGGTGCACACCGTCTACCTCCCGGCGGACCGGTTCACCCCGGCGACCGCGCGGGAATGGGGCGAGCAGGCCCTCGCGGCCGCCGATGCCGCAGGCGGGCTCGCGGAGGTCGCGCGCACCGTCGGGCTGGACGATCCCGACCTCCCGGAGCTGGTGCGGCGCAAGCTCACCGAGGAACCCATCGAGGATCTGCGGCTCGACTTCGAGGACGGCTACGGCGACCGCGGCGACGAGGCGGAGGACGCCGACGTGGCGCGTGCCGTCGATGCCGTCACCGTCGCCGTCCGCGAGGGATCGGCGCCGCCGTTCGTCGGCATCCGGTTCAAGTGCTTCGAGGCACCGGTCCGGGCGCGAGGCCTGCGCACCCTCGACCTCTTCGTCAGCGGCCTCGCCGCCGGCGGCCCCTTGCCCGAGGGCCTGACCATCACGCTGCCGAAGGTCACCACGGTCGGCCAAGTCGAGGCCATGGTGGACGCGAGCCGCGCCCTGGAGGGCGCGCTCGGCCTGGACGAGCGGCGCCTGCGCTTCGAGGTGCAGGTCGAGACCCCGCAGGTGATCCTCGGGGCCGACGGCACCGCGCCCGTCGCCACCCTGTTGCACGCCGCGGACGGCCGCGTGACCTCTCTGCACTACGGCACCTACGACTACTCGGCCTCGCTCGGCATCGCCGCGCAGTACCAGTCGATGGAGCACCCGGCCGCCGACCACGCGAAGAACGTCATGCAGCTCGCCGTCGCCGGGACGGGCGTGCACATGTCCGACGGCTCGACCAACATCCTGCCGATCGGCGACCCGGCGCACGTCGCCGACGCGTGGCGGCTGCACGCGCGCCTCGTGCGCCGGCACCTCGAACGCGGCATCTACCAGGGCTGGGACCTGCACCCGGCCCAGCTCGTCACGCGATTCCTGGCGACCTACGCCTTCTACCGCGACGGCTTCCCCGCCGCCGCGACGCGACTGCGGAACTACGTGCACCGCATCGACTCCGCGATCCTCGACGAGCCCGCCACGGCCCGCGCGCTCGCGTCCTTCATCCATCGCGGCGTCACCTGCGGGGCGGTCACCGCCGCCGAGGTCGCGTCCGCCGCCGAGGTCACCGTCGAGACGGTCCGCGACCTCGCCCTGAACCGCCCCACCACCATCCAGCCCGAGGAGACCCGATGAGCTCGTCCGCACCCGTCTACTACTCGCCGCAGGGCGGCCACCCGCCGCAGACGGACCTCCTCACGGACCGTGCCATCGTGACCGAGGCCTACACCGTGATCCCGCGCGGCGTCATGCGCGACATCGTGACCTCCGTCTTCCCCGGCTGGACGAACACCCGCGCGTGGGTGCTCAACCGCCCCGTCGCGGGCGGCTCGACCACGTTCGCGCAGTCCATCGTCGAGGTCTCCCCCGGTGGTGGCTCCGAGGCCCCGGAGCCCCAGCCCGAGGTACAGAGCTTCCTGCTCATCACCCAGGGCGCCCTGCAGGTGACCATCGACGGCGAGGCGCACACGCTCACCGAGGGCGGCTACGCCTACATCCCCGCGGGCACGCCCTGGGCGGTCGCCAACACCGCCGACGGTGCCGCCGTCTTCCAGTGGATCCGCAAGCGCTACGAGCCGCTCGCCGGGCACACCCCACGCGTCGCCGTCGGCAACGAGCGCGACATCGAGCCGTCGCCGATGCCGGGCACCGACAACAAGTGGCGCACCACCCGCATCCTGGACCCGCAGGACCTCGCGTACGACATGCACTGCAACATCGTGACGTTCGAGCCGGGCGCGTCGATCCCCTTCGCGGAGACGCACGTCATGGAGCACGGCCTGTTCGTCCTCGAGGGCAAGGCCGTCTACCGCCTCAACGGCGACTGGGTCGAGGTCCAGGAGGGCGACTACATGTCGCTGCGCGCCTTCTGCCCGCAGGCCTGCTACGCCGGCGGACCGTCGAACTTCCGCTACCTGCTCTACAAGGACGTCAACCGCCAGATCGTCCTGTAGCCATTGCGATACGACGGTGCCCCTCCCGGATCCGGGAGGGGCACCGTCGTTTCCGTCGTGGAAAGACGCGTCAGGACAGCGTCGCGGCGGCGCGCACGAGCGCCTCGCGCAGCCGCAGGGTGTTCGCGTCCAGTTCCTCCTGCACGCGCTCCTGGCTGACGGGCCATGGGGTTTCGGCGATGACGTCGTGGTCGGTCACCAGCGCGACACAGGCGTAGCCCATGCCGAGCTCGCGGGCCAGCGCCGCCTCCGGGTAGGGCGTGGTCGACACGACGTCCCAGCCCTGCGCCGCGTACCAGCGGGATTCGGCCGCGGTCGAGAACCGCGGGCCGCGAATGGCCACGACGACGCCGCCGTCCGCGACCACCCAGCGCTGGTCGCGCAGCGCGGCGATCGCGGCGGCACGGGTCGGGTCGGAGAAGGGCTGCGCGAACGAGACGCGGACGTCCTCGTCGTCGTGGAAGGTGTCGTCGGTGCGCCCGGTGCGGTCGACGAGCTGGTCCGGGACCACGACGGTGCCGACGCCCACCGCGGGATCGAAGGCTCCGGCGGGCGTGGCCGCGAGGATGTGCCGCACCCCGAGGTGGTGCAGCGCCCAGACGTTGGCACGGTGATTGATCCGGTGCGGCGGGATGTTCCGCTCGCGGCCGGACCGGGTCAGGTAGGCGACCCGGCGTCCGTGCGCGGTCCCGATCACGACATCGTCCGACGGTGCGCCGTACGGCGTGTCCACGGGGTAGGAGCGGGCGTCGTCGAGGAGGCCGTAGTAGCCCCAACTCCCGAGGATCGCGACCGTGGCGTCGGCGCCGGACGGCGCGGTGGCGTCAGACATGCTTCGCTCCTTCGGCATCGGTGGCCGTCCCGTCGCCGGCCGCGACCGGCGACACGGCATCGGCGGGGGCGGGAACGCGGCCGCGCCGTGGCCCGGGTGCGCGCGCACGTCGTCGGGATCGTCGACGACGAGCGTGCCCTCCAGGACCGCCTTCATCTTCTCCGTGTCGAGCAGGCCCTCCCACCGGGCGATGACGAAGGTGGCGAGGCAGTTGCCGAGGAGGTTGGTCGCGACGCGCATGGAATCCATGAGCCGGTCCGCGCCGAGCAGCAGCGCGACCGCGGCGACGGGGAAGGCACCCACCGCGGCGGCCGTGGCGGACAGCGCGACGAACGCGGAGCCGGGGACGCCGGCCATGCCCTTGGAACTGAGGATCAGGATGCCCATGATCGTGATCTGCTGACCCACACTGAGGTCCACGCCGACGGCCTGCGCGAGGAACATCATCGAGAGCGACAGGTAGATCGCGGCACCGTCGAGGTTGAACGAGTAGCCGGTCGGGATGACGAGGCCCACGACGGAGCGATCGCACCCGGCGGCGTCGAGCTTCTTGATGACCGAGGGCATCACGGCCTCGGATGAGCCCGTACCCAGTGCGAGCATGAACTCCTCGCGGCAGTACTTGAGGAACTTCCACGTGCTCACGCCCGTGATGAGGCGCACCGCGACCGCGAGGATGAGGATGAACACGACCGCCGCGCCGTAGCACGCGAGCACCAGCATCCCGAAGGACTTGAGCGAGTCGGCACCGTAGTTGCCCACCGTGAACGCCATCGCTCCGAACGCGCCGATCGGCGCCAGATACATGATGTAGCTGACGATCCGGAAGATCACGTGCATCGCCTGGTCGATGACCTCGAGCAGGACGGGCTGGACCTTCTCACTGATCGCCGCGAGTGCGACACCGAAGAGCACGGCGAAGAGCAGCACCTGCAGCAGGTTGTTCTTGGCGAAGGCGTCGACGACCGACGTCGGGATGATGTTCATGACGAAGTCGACACCACCCGGCAGGTGCTCTCCGTGGGTCTTCTCGTCGAGCGCGCTCGCATCGAGGGTCGACGGGTCGATGTTCAAGCCGGCGCCGGGGCGGACGACGTTGCCGACGACGAGGCCGAGCGCGAGCGCGAACGTGGTGCACACCGTGAACCAGAGCAGGGCCTTCGCACCGATCTTGCCCAACGCCGCCATGCTGCCGACCTTGGCGATGCCGGTCACCACCACGAGGAAGATCAAGGGCGACACCAGCATCTTGATGAGCTTGATGAAGCCCTGCCCCAGTGGGGCGAGGTGATCGGAGAATCCCGGGAAGAAGATGCCCGTGGCGATGCCGGCGGCGATGCCGATCAGCACCTGCACGAACAGGGATCTGTACCAGGGCTTCTTCTTCGGCGCCTCAGTGGTGGTCATGGCCCGTCCCTTCGTTGCCCGACTATCGGTGCGGCCGTCTCAGTTCTCGAACGGCCAGCCCGTCACGACCTTGGGTCGCGGCGGGGCGTAAGTACGCACCTTGGAGGTCTTCAGCCCCATCCGGACGAGCCCCTCGGCGATCGTCACGGCGGCCCGGACACCGTCGACGATGGGGACGCCCGTCGCCGCGGAGACCTTCTCCTCCAGCTCCGCCATGCCGCCGCAGCCGAGGCAGATCACCTCGGCGTGGTCGCGCTCGACGGCGTCGCGCGCCTGGGCGACGATGGCCTCGACGGCCCGCTCGGGCGCGGACTCGAGCTCCAGGACGCCGAGGCCGGACGCGCGCACCGAGGCGCAGCGGGCGTCGAGTCCGGCCAGCTTGAGCCGATCCTCGATGAGGGGGACCGTCCGGTCGAGCGTGGTGACCACGGAGTACTTGTGGCCCAGATACATCGCGGTCGAGGCGGCGGCCTCGGTGATGTCCACGACGGGCACCTCGAGCAGCTCCTGCAGGCCCTCCCGCCCGTGCTCGCCGTAGCCGGCCTGGATCACTGCGTCGTAGGGGCCCTCGTACCGCGTGATCGCATCCATGACGGCGATCGCCGCGAGGTAGGACTCGAAGTTGCCCTCGCACGAGTCCGCGCCGAACCGCGGGGTGATTCCGACGATCTCGGTGCCGGGAGAGGCAGCGGAACGCGCCGATTCGGCGATCGCGGCCGTCATGGACTCGGTGGTGTTGACGTTGGCGACGAGAATGCGCATGCCGGACTCCTAGTGCTTGCTGGGGACGGCGATCGGCTCGCCGGAGACGTCGACGAACGGGCCCTTGCGGTCGGCCACCACGAGGTACACCAGAGCACCGAGACCGGCGCCGATGAACCACGAGTAGTTCGACACGACGTGGAAGGCGGGCACGAAGGCCATGAGCAGCGCCGCACCGGCGGTGGGTACGAGCGCGATGACGGCGCGCGGGTTCACACCGCTCTTGTAGAAGTACGGGGCGTCGGGCAGATCGCAGTACAGATCGGGCACGTTGACCCTGGTCTTGCGGATCAGCCAGTAGTCGGCCATGACGATGCCGAACAGCGGGCCGAGCAGCGCACCGAGGCCGCCCAGGAAGTAGGTGATCACGACGGGCGAGTTGTAGAGGTTCCAGGGCAGGATGACGAGCCCGATGACACCGGAGATGAGTCCGGCGCTGCGGAAGTTCAGGTGCTTCGGGAACAGGTTGTTGAGCGCGTAGATCGGCGCCACGAAGTTCGCCATCAGGTTCACGGCGACGGTGAGGACCAGCAGCGCGAGGCAGGCGAGCACGAGCAGAAGCGTGTTCGGCACCGTCTTGACGATGTCGGCGGGCGACTCGATGACCTGGCCGTTGATCCGGAACTGCGCGCCCGCCAGGGTGATCACGATGGCGCCGAAGAGGAGCATGTTGAGCGGGATGCCGAAGAAGTTGCCACGCACGATGGACTTCTTCGACGTCGCGTTGCGGGTGAAATCGCAGAAGTTGAGGACGAAGGTGCCGTAGATGGCCACCCACAGGCTGGCACCGCCGACGATCTGGAGCCACATGTCGAGCCCCGTCTTGGACTCCGGCGTGGTCCAGGCGATCGACCAGTCGGCCTTGCTGAGCATCCAGACCGCCAGGGCCGCCATCGTGACGAGGATGACCGGGCCCGCGAAGGCCTCGTACTTGCGGATCATCTCCATGCCGTAGCTGACGATGACGAGCTGGATCGCCCACAGCACGAGGAAGGAGATCCAGCCGAGGGTGGAGAGCCCGAGGAAGCGGTTCTCGTCGAGCGTCGCCGCGCCGGGCGCCACCGCGATGATGAGGATGCGCAGCACCACCGAGGCCAGGTAGGTCTGGATGCCGAACCAGGCGATCGCGACCACACCGCGGATCAGCGCGGGGATCTGCGCCCCGCGGATGCCGAAGGAGATACGGCTCATCACGGGGAACGGAACGCCCGTCTTCTCCCCCATGAAGCCGGAGAAGTTGAGCAGGACGAAGAGGAACACGCCGCCGAGTCCGAGGGCCAGCAGGATCTGCCAGCCGCCGAGGCCGAGCGCGAACAGGCCGATCGCGAACGCGTAGTTCCCGAGGCTGTGTACGTCGTTGGCCCACAGGGTGAAGATGTTGTAGCCGCCCCAGGTCCGGCCGGCCCGCTTCGTGGGCGCGAGGTCCTGGTTGTAGAGGCCGGCGCTGAGCCGGTTCAGGGCGTCCACGTCGGGGACGTCGGTGACGGCCGCGTCGCCGAGTCGGATCGGATTCGCCTCCGCCGCGACGCGGGGGGTGAGTTCTTCTGTCATGCTGGGCCTTCGTTCCTGCTGGCTGACCGCTCGAATCTTTTCCGTTGTGCGGAAATTCTGTTCCACTTGTAGCGATAAGTAAGACCTATCCCCGCCCACCTGTCAAGGCCCATGTCGCATCTCGGAATATGATCGTCACACGACGGAAACGACGTTCTTGACGGGTGGCGCAGGTCACACCTACTGTGGCCCCAGGATCGAGACGAAATTCCGCCACTCGGAATTTTCAGCCGAAGGAGACACCGCATGAGCACCGACACCGCCGAGTACGACCTGGTGGTCCGCGGCCGCCGCATCGTCACGACCGCCGGGACCGTGGCCCGGGAGGTCGGGATCCGCGACGGCCGGGTGGTCGCCATCGAGCCGCTCGGCAACGGCCTGGCGGGCCGCGAGGTCATCGAGCTGACGGACGACCAGGTGCTGATCCCCGGCCTCGTGGACACCCACGTGCACGTCAACGAGCCCGGGCGCACCGAATGGGAGGGTTTCGAGTCCGCGACCAAGGCCGCCGCCGCCGGCGGCGTCACGACGCTCGTCGACATGCCGCTCAACTCCATCCCGCCCACCGTCGACCGTGAGGCCCTGCGCATCAAGCGCGAGGTGGCGGGCCCCAAGGCCCACATCGACGTGGGCTTCTGGGGCGGCGCCGTCCCCGGCAACAAGGGCGAGCTGCGCGGCCTGCACGACGACGGCGTGTTCGGCTTCAAGTGCTTCCTGCTGCACTCCGGCGTCGACGAGTTCCCGCATCTCACGGCCGACGAGATGGAGGAGGACATGGCCGAGCTGGCCACGTTCGACTCGCTGATGATCGTGCACGCCGAGGACTCGCGCGCGATCGACCACGCCCCGGAGCCCGAGGGCGACAAGTACGCGAAGTTCCTGGCCTCGCGGCCCCGCGGCGCGGAGAACGTCGCCATCGCCGACGTCATCGAGCGCGCGCGCTGGACCGGGGCGCGCGCACACATCCTGCACCTCTCGTCGTCCGACGCGCTGCCGATGATCGCGACGGCCCGCCGCGACGGGGTCAAGCTCACCGTCGAGACCTGCCCGCACTACCTGACTCTGCTCGCCGAGGAGATCCCGAACGGCGGCACCGCCTACAAGTGCTGCCCGCCGATCCGCGAGGCGTCGAACCGCGAGTTGCTGTGGCAAGGGCTGCTGGACGGCACGATCGACTGCATCGTCTCCGACCACTCCCCCTCGACGATCGACCTCAAGGACGTCGAGAACGGCGATTTCGGCGTGGCCTGGGGTGGCGTCGCGTCGCTCCAGCTGGGCCTGCAACTGATCTGGACCGAGGCCAAGAAGCGCGGGATCTCCCTCGAGCAGGTCCTCGAGTGGATGTCGGCGAACCCGGCGAAGCTGGCCGGTATGACCCGCAAGGGCCGGATCGCCCTCGGCTTCGACGCCGACTTCGCCATCTTCGAGCCGGAGGCCGCACAGGTCGTCGACGTGCACCACCTCCACCACAAGAACGCGATCTCGCCGTACGACGGCCGCGCGCTCGCGGGCGTCATCAGCGGCACGTGGCTCCGCGGGGAGAAGGTCGACTTCGAGACCCCGCACGGGCGCCTGCTGCGCCGCGGCGAGGCCTAGGCCGCCCCGGGGCCCCCGGGCCCCTGGCTACGGGCGGCTCGCCAGGATCTGGCTGAGGTAGTCCGGGGTGCCTTCGATGCGCTGCAGGTGCGGGTACCGCAGGCCGCCGTGGTAGTCGATCTCGACGGTCCGCGTCTGGTCGAAGTCCTTCACCTGCAGGCGGATCGGAGCGGGATTCGTCCTGGCGGCTTCGATCGCGGTCTGCATCGTGGCCTGCGAGTAGGCCGCGTCGTTGACCGAGAGCACCGTCATGCCGGTCCCGACCTTCGCCTTGAACGCGGGGCCGTCCCAGCGGACGTCGGTCACCTTGCCCGTCGCGGACACGTTGAGGCCGATGGAGTAGGTGTAGTTGGCGGCGCCCTCCGCCGCCTTCATCTGCTCCGTGAGGAAGGCTCCCGGGTTGTTGTCGTACACCAGCTTCCACCCGGTCTTCTCGACGCTCGAGGCGAACGGCTCCCTGCCGTCGAGGCGATCGCGGAGGTACTTCGCCCAGTCGTCGGCGGCGACGCCGTTCAGGGTCGCGACCACCTTGTCGAAGTCGTACGTGTTCTGCGTCTTCCAGGTTCCCCCGTCGACACCGAAGAAGGCGCGGGCGAAGTCGTCGAGCGACTTGGTGTTGCCCGTCAGCTCCCGGATGCGCGCATCCACGCCCAGCCAGACGAGCTGACCGCCCTGGTAGTAGTCCTCGCTGAGCTGCCAGGAGCGGTACGGCTTGGTGCGGCGCTGCGCGATGATCGGGTCGTTCGTGGTGTCCTGCAGGCTGCGCCAGCTCAGGCCCGGCCTGCCGTCGGTGTAGGTGGCGACCGCGGACGCCAGCGCGTCGCGGGAGACCTCCGCCGGCCGCAGGCCCGCGCGACCGGTGAGCACGTTGCCCCAGTACTGGGTCTGCCCCTCGTAGACCCACATCAGGCTGTCCTGCATCGGGGTGTTGAAGTCCGGCGTCCACAGATCGGCCGGGCGCCGGAACTTGCCGTTCCACGAGTGCGTGTACTCGTGGCCGAGCAGGTCGTCGCTCCCGACCTCGGGATTCCACGCGGTGAAGTAGTCGGTCGGCTGGCCGTTCTCGCTGGATCGCTGGTGTTCCAGCCCGTTCGAGCTCAGCTGATCCGACAGCGAGAGCAGGAAGTCGTAGTGGTCGTAGTGCTGGGACCCGTACAGCTTGATCGCCTGCGCAACGAGGGCCCTGTGCTGCTCGATGTGCTCGGGCTTGGCCTCGAGCTGTTCCGGGGCATCGGCGAACACCTGCAGGCGCACCGGGACCTCGGCGCCGGGGGCGAGGTCGATCTCCTTGTGGAAGCGTCCCGCGTAGACGGGCGAGTCGGCGAGGACGTCGAGCGGAACGGTGCGGTAGTCGACGGTGTCCCCGCGCCGGCCGGAGACGTCCAGCGCGGTGCCGGCCTGGAATCCCGGCGGATAGGTCACACTCGCGGTGAACGGAATCTCGCTCGCGGGCTTCCCCTTCGGGTAGAGGAGCACGGCGTTCCACTGCAGGTTGAGCATGTTCGGCGTCATCACGACGCGCCCCTGCGCGCTGTCCGTCGGCGTGAGGTACGAGAACGCCGCGTCCAGGGTGTCGACGCCGTCGGGCACCGTGACCTTCAGCGCGTAGACGTTGAGCGGATCACGCTTCCACTCCAGCTTCTTCCCGCCGCCCGAGAAGGTGATGCCGGCGATCTTGTCGATCGGGCCGGACGGGGAATGGTTCCCCGGCAGCCACTGCGGGTAGAGCAGGGTCACCTCGCCCGCGCTGACGGGGATCGACTGCTTCACACCGATGATGCGCTGCGGCAGGTTGGTGACGTCCACGGACACCGCGATGGGCTTCTGCTCGCCTGCGCCCTCCCCCGCGCGGTCCGGCGACCCGCAGGCCAGCAGGCCCGCCAGGAGGACGATCACGATGCTGACGGCGCTCACGCCTCGAACCTTGGACATCGGCACTCCCGGCTTCCCGCGAACAATTTTGTTGATCCTACAAAATTGTTTGCGTCCCCGCCCTCCGAAAGGACGGGGTCCCCCGAGCGAGCCGGACGCCTACGCGCCGGCGCTCGGCGCGCGGGACCGTTAGAGCGTGCCCTTGGTCGACGGGACGCCGGTGACCCGGGGGTCCGGCTCGACGGCGGCGCGCAGGGCGCGGGCGACGGCCTTGAACTCCGCCTCCGTGATGTGGTGCGGGTCGCGGCCGTAGAGGACGCGCACGTGCAGCGCGATCCGTGCGTTCATCGCGAGGGACTCGAAGACGTGGCGGTTGATCACCGTCGAGTAGGGGACGCCCGGGTAGCCGCCGATCACGGAGTGCACCAGGTACTCCGGCTCACCGGTGTGCACGGCGTACGGCCGACCCGAGACGTCCACGGAGGCGTGCGCCAGGGTCTCGTCCATGGGGATGAAGCAGTCGCCGAAGCGGCGGATGCCCTTCTTGTCGCCCAGGGCCTCCGCGATGGCCTGGCCGAGCACGATCGCCGTGTCCTCGACGGTGTGGTGCGCGTCGATCTCGATGTCGCCCTTGGCCTGCACCGTCAGATCGAAGCTGCCGTGTTGGCCGAAGGCGGTGAGCATGTGGTCGAAGAAGGGGACGCCGGTGGCGATCTCGGTGGTGCCGGTGCCGTCGAGGTTGATCTCCACCACGATGGAGGACTCCCTCGTGGTGCGCTCGATGCGGGCGATGCGATCGGTCATGGAGTCACTCACTTCTTCTCGGGCGCCAGCTTCTCGCTGATCGCGAGGAAGGCGTCGTTCTCGTGGTCCAACCCCACCGACACGCGCAGGTGCCCCGGGATGTGCATGTCGCGCACCAGGACCCCGCCGTCGAGGTAGGTGCGCCAGGCGGCCGCCTCGTCGGCGAAGCCGCCGTACAGGATGAAGTTGGCGTGCGATTCGATCACGTCGTAGCCGAGCTGCCGCAGGCGCGCGGAGATCCGGTCGCGCTCGGCCGACAGGTGCGCGACCGACGCCAGGGTCTCCGCGCGATGGTCGATCGCGGCGATCGCCGCCGCCTGCGTGAACACCGAGAGGTGGTAGGGCAGGCGGACGAGCTGGATCGCGCCGACGATCGCGGGCGCCGCCACCAGATAGCCGACGCGCCCGCCCGCGAAGGCGAAGGCCTTGCTCATCGTGCGGCTCACGATCAGCTTCTCGCCGAAGCGGTCCAGCAGCCGCACCGCCGACGGCCCGGCGCTGAACTCCCCGTACGCCTCGTCGACGATGACGATGCCCGGCGCAGCCTCGATCAGCCGGATCAGGTCGTCCTCGGCGATGAGGTGCCCGGTCGGGTTGTTCGGGTTGGTGAGGAACAGGACGTCGGGGCGCAGCTCGTCGATCGCCCCGACCGCGTAGTCCACGTCGAGGCCGAAGTCGGCCGTCCGCTTCCCCGGGATCCAGTGCGTATCCGTGCCGTCCGAGATGATCGGGTGCATCGAGTAGCTGGGCACGAAGCCCATCGCGGTACGCCCCGGCCCGCCGAAGACCTGCAGCACCTGCTGCAGGATCTCGTTGGAGCCGTTGGCCGCCCACACGTTCTGCGGCCCGACGACGGTGCCGGTCCGCTCGGTCACATACTCCGCCAGCCGGTTCCGCAGCGCGGCGAGGTCGCGATCCGGGTACCGGTTCATCGCGGCCGCCGCCTCACCGACGGCCTTGGCGATGTCGGCGACGAGCGCCGGGCTCGGCGGGTGCGGGTTCTCGTTGGTGTTCATCGCGGCGGCGACGGGGAGCTGCGGCGCGCCGTAGGGCTGCTTGCCGCGCAAGGTGTCCCGGATGGGCAGCTGGTCGAGGCTCACGGCCTCACCGGGCAGCGGGTTCACGCGCGGCCGCCCTTCAGCGACTCGAACCGCAGCCGCACGGCCTCGCCGTGTGCGGGGAGGTCCTCCGAGTTCGCCAGGGTGATCACCGTGCCCGCGATGTCCTTGAGCGCGGCCTCGTCGTACTCGACCACGTGCACGCCGCGCAGGAAGGTCTGCACCGACAACCCCGAGCTGTGCCGCGCGCAGCCCGCGGTCGGCAGCACGTGATTGCTGCCGGCGGCGTAGTCGCCGAGGCTCACGGGCGAGTGCGGGCCGACGAAGATCGCTCCGGCGGCGCGAACCCGGCCCGCGACCTCCCGGGCGTCGGCGGTCTGGATCTCCAGGTGCTCCGCCGCGTAGGCGTTGACCACCGCGAGCCCCTCGTCGATGCCGTCCACGAGCACGGTGCCGGACTGCGGGCCGCGCAGCGCAGTGTCCACCCGCTCGCGGTGCCGGGTGATCTCGAGCTGGGCCGTGAGCGCCTCGTCGACGCGGTCTGCGAGCTCGGGCGACGTGGTGACCAGGACCGATGCCGCCATGACGTCGTGCTCGGCCTGGCTGATCAGATCTGCGGCGACGTGCACCGGGTCGGCGGTGTGGTCGGCGAGGATCGCGATCTCGGTGGGCCCGGCCTCCGCGTCGATGCCGACGAGGCCGCGGCACAGCCGCTTCGCGGCGGTGACGTAGATGTTGCCGGGACCGGTGATGAGGTCGACGGGAGCCAGCTCGGCACCGTCGAGATCCGTGCCGCCGTGTGCGGCGAGCGCGATGCCCTGCGCGCCTCCGGTGGCCCACACCTCGTCGACCCCGAGCAGCGCGCACGCCGCGAGGATCGTGGGATGGGGCAGCCCGTCGAAGTCCTTCTGCGCGGGCGAGAGGACCACGAGCGAACCGACACCCGCGATCTGCGCGGGAACCACGTTCATCACGACGGACGACGGGTAGACGGCGTTGCCGCCGGGCACGTAGAGGCCGACGCGGTCGACGGGGATCCACCGCTCCGTGACGGTGCCGCCGGGCACGACCTCGGTGACGGTATCCGTGCGCTTCTGGTCGGCGTGCACGGCGCGGACCCTGCCGATCGCGGTCTCCAGCGCCTCGCGGATCGCGGGCTCGAGCTCGGCCAGCGATCGCTCCAGCGCCGCAGCGGGAACCCGGACGGTGGCCGGGCGGACACCGTCGAACCTCTCGCCGAACTCGAGGGCGGCCTCCGCACCGCGCTCGGCGACCGCGTCGACGATGGGCCGCACCTGCGGCACCACCGCGTCCACGTCGACGCCGCCGCGCGGGAGCGCCGCACGCAGCTCGGCGAGCGACGGGCGACGACCGCGCAGGTCGAGACGGCTCAGCTGCAGATCAGACATGCCCCCATTCTATGGGTGCCGCGCCACCGGGTATCCGGCCGGGCACCGGCCGACCGGCGATGCCGTCGACCACCGGTGTGGGTGCCGTCACAGGCGGCCGCGCACCTCGGCTTCGGGCCCCGGGGGCACCTGACGGTCCGGTAAGTTGTCCGCCATGGCTGAGACCAACCACGGGGACCAGGGCCTCCTGTACTGGCTGATCAAGCACGTGTCGGTGGGACCGACGATCCGGCTGGTGAACCGGCCGACCGTCGAGGGCCTGGAGAACATCCCGGTCGACGGCCCGGCCCTCATCGCCGGCAATCATCTGTCGATCGCCGACTGGCTGTTCGTGCCCCTGGTCGTGCCGCGCCGCATCTCCTACCTGGCGAAGAGCGACTACTTCACCGCGCCCGGCGTCTCCGGCAAGCTGCAGAAGTTCTTCTACACGCAGACGGGGCAGGTGCCGATCGACCGCGCCGGCGGCGACGCGGCGACGGCCGCGCTGAACACCGCCAAGAAGCTGCTCGGCGAGGGCCGCCTGGTCGGCATGTATCCGGAGGGCACCCGCTCCCCCGACGGCCGGCTCTACCGCGGCCGCACCGGCCTGGTCCGGATCGCCTTCGAGGCGAATGTGCCGATCATCCCCGTCGGCGTCATCGGCACCGACAAGGTCTCGCCCCCCGGTCCGTTCAGCTGGCACGCCGAGCGGGTGCAGGTGAAGTTCGCCAAGCCCATCGAGCCGATCGAGTACGACATCCCGTCGGATCCCGACGAGCGTCACGCGCTGGAGCGCTCGGTGACCGACCGGCTCATGCAGGAGATCCAGTCGCTCACCGGGCAGGAGTACGTGGATGAGTACGCCAAGAAGTGGCGCCCGGAGTCCTGACCCGGCGCAGCGGGCGCGCGACCTGGCGGTGCTGCGCCGCGTGCGCGACCGCATCGACCGCGAGTTCGCGCAGCCGCTCGACGTCGAGGAACTGGCCCGCGGCGCCCACCTGTCCGCGGGGCACCTGAGCCGCGAGTTCAAGCGCGTCTACGGCGAATCGCCCTACTCGTACCTCATGACCCGCCGGATCGAGCGGGCGATGATGCTGCTGCGCCGCGGCGACGTCTCCGTGACCGACGCGTGCTTCGCGGTGGGAAGCTCGTCGCTGGGCACGTTCAGCACCCGGTTCACCGAACTCGTGGGCGTGCCGCCGAGCGTCTACAAGCGCGACCACAGCGCCGCCGCGGAGGGCATCCCGGCGTGCCTCGCCCGGCAGGTCATGCGACCGGTCAGGAACCGAGAAGCACCGCACGCCCCGCCGCAATAACCTGGGCCGCATGACCATCACGATCTCGCTCGCCTACCTCCCCCACACCGACGCCGAGGCCGCCCTCGGCTTCTACCGCGACCTGCTCGGTTTCGAGGTGCGCAAGGACGTCGGCTACCAGGACATGCGGTGGCTGACCGTCGGTCCCGTCGGCCAGCCGCAGACGTCGATCCTGCTGCACCCGCCGGCCATGGACCCCGGCGTCACCGCGGACGAGCGGCAGACGGTGCTCGACCTCATCGCCAAGGGCGCCTACACCGCGGTCACGCTCTCGACCGACGACCTGGACGGCCTGTTCGAACGCGTCGCCGGTGCGGGTGCCGACGTGGTGCAGGAGCCCATGGACCAGGATTACGGCGTGCGCGACTGCGCGTTCCGCGACCCGGCCGGCAACCTGATCCGGATCAACCAGCTCTGATCGACCGGCCCGGGGCCGCTCGCTCCGGGGCTCAGCCGGCGGCGGGCGCCTCGAGCGTCGCGGTGTCGATCACGAAGCGGTACCGCACGTCCGAGGCGATCACGCGCTCGTAGGCCTCGTTGATCTGATCGGCGGAGATCAGCTCGATCTCGGAGCCGATGCCGTGCTCGGCGCAGAAGTCGAGCATCTCCTGGGTCTGGGCGATGCCGCCGATCATCGAGCCGGCGAAGCTGCGGCGATTGCGGGTCAGGTCGAAGACGTTGACCGGCACCGGATGCTCCGGCAGGCCGACCTCGACGAGCGTGCCGTCGACGGCCAGCATCCCGAAGTACGGGTGCATGTCGAGGTTCGCCGAGACGGTGTTGATGATGACGTCGAAGCGATTGCGCAGCACCTTGAAGGTGTCGGGATCGGAGGTCGCGTAGTAGTGCTGCGCGCCCAGGCGCAGACCGTCCTCCATCTTCTTGAGCGACTGGCTGAGCACGGTCACCTCGGCGCCCATCGCCGCGGCCAGCTTCACGCCCATGTGGCCGAGGCCGCCGAGACCGATGATCGCGACCTTGCTACCGGGGCCGACGTTCCAGTGGCGCAGCGGGCTGAAGAGCGTGATCCCGGCGCACAGCAGCGGCGCGGCGGCCGCGTAGTCGATGCTCTCCGGGACCCGGAGCACGTAGTTCTCGTCGACGACGATGCCCGTCGAGTAGCCGCCCTGCGTGGGCTGCCCGTCGCGGCCCTTCGCGTTGTAGGTGCCGACCATGCCGCGCTCGCAGTACTGCTCCTCGCCGCGCAGGCACGCGGCGCACTCGCGGCAGGAGTCCACGAAGCAGCCGACGCCCACGCGGTCGCCGACCGCGAACCTCGTGACATCCGAGCCGACCGCGGTGACCTCGCCCGCGATCTCGTGGCCGGGCACCACCGGGTACCGGGCGGGCCCCCACTCGCTGCGCACGGTGTGGATGTCGCTGTGGCAGATGCCCGCATACCGAACGGCGATCTGCACGTCGTGCGGACCGGGATCGCGGCGCTCGATCGTCATCGGCTCGAGCGGCTCGGTTGCGGACACGGCTCCATATGCGTTCACGATCATGCTTTCCATTGTGCGCCCCGTCCGCACGCGCCGCCGCGCGACCCCGGGGCGCTCGCCGGATTCTCCGCGCGGGCTACGGAAGTCGCGATCGGGTGCTTAGATCGCCCCATGTCCAACGATGCGACTGCAACCGGTTCGGAGAACAGCCGGCCGGCCGTGGCGAGGCGACGGGCCGCCGTTGCCCGGGTCCGCGCGACCGTCATGGTCCTGGTGGGCGGCGGCGTCGCGGTGGCCGTGGGCCTGCTCGACTCGTGGCGGCACGCGCCCGCCGCCGGGTGGGCGGCCGCGGCGGGCATCTACGTGGTCTGGGTATGGCTCACCATCTCGCCGATGGACGCCGAGACCACCGCGGCGCACTCCACGGAGGAGGATCCGCAGCGCCGCCTCGGTAACTTCCTGACCATGACGTGCGCATTGGCGAGCCTCGTCGCCGTGGCGATCGTCATGGCGGACGCTCATACGGCGACGCCGAACGGACGGCTCGCACTGGGCGGCCTCGCGTTGAGCACGACCATCCTGTCCTGGCTGATGATGCACCTGCTGTTCACGCTGCGCTACGCCCAGACCTACTACGACACCCCGCCGCCCGGCGGCATCGACTTCAACCAGACCCAGCCGCCGCGCTACACCGACTTCGCCTACATCTCACTGTCCTTCGGGACCGCCTACTGCGTCTCCGACACCGCCATCACCTCGAGTGACGTCCGCGCCGAGACGCTGCGGCACACGCTGCTGTCCTTCGTCTTCGCCAACGGCATCCTCGCGACCACGATCAACCTGGTGGTGAGCCTCGCCAGCGGCAGCTGATCAGCGGTCCGCCACCGGCAGCGTCAGGTCCAGCCGGAAGCCCGCGTCGGTGCTGCGCGCGACGACGGTGCCGCCGTGCGCCTCGACGATGCCGCGCACGATCGCGAGGCCCAGGCCCGCGCCCGGCGGTGCACCGTCGGCCTCGGCCGACCGGGCCGTGTCGGCCCGCCACCCCACGTCGAACATCCGGCCCAGGTCCTCGGCGGCGACGCCGGGCCCCTGATCGATGACGCTGAGCACCAGGCGGCCGTCGAGCAGGTCGGCCCGAACGACGACCTCGCTGTTCTCGGGCGCGTGCCGCAGGCTGTTGGTGAGCAGGTTGCCGATCACGCGGGTCAGCTCCCGCGGATCGACGAGCACGAGGTGCCCGTCGATCCCGTCCTGCGCGATGGTGATCCCACGCCGTTCGGCGTCCGCCCGGCAGTCCGCGACGGCGTCGCTGATCAGATCGAGGAGGACCACCGGCTCGGGGTGGATGCGCAACGTACCGGTCTGGAGCTTGGACAGCTCGAAGAGGTCGGCGATCATCGCGTTGAGCGTCTCTACCTTGCCGCGGAGCGCGGCGAGGTAGGCGGCGCGATCGGGCGCAGTGCCCTCGTCGAGCGCCTCGGCGAGAGCGCGCACCCCGGCGAGCGGCGTCCGCAGATCGTGCGAGATCCATGCGAAGAACTGCCGCCGGGCCGCGTCGAGTTCGGCCACGCGCGCCCGTGACTCCTCCAACCGCCGCGAGGTGTCGGCGAGTTCGGCGGAGACCGCGTCGAGTTCGGCGAGGCCGGTGCGGGTGGGTTCGACCACGTCGCCGTCACCGACCCGGCGGGTCGCGGTGCGCAGCGCGGCGATCGACGAGCCGACGGCGCGGCCGACGACGAAGGGGGTCGCGACCACGCTGAACACCGCGGACGTGCCGATCACCCAGAGCAGTACCGTGAGGTCGTGCCGCGACAGGTACATCTGCACCGCGATCGCGAGCGTGGACGCCACGACGGAGATCAGCGCCCCGGCGATCGCGATCGCCGCCCGGATGCCGATGCTCGAGCGCCGGGTCAGCCGGAGGACCCCCAGCGTGAGAAGGGTGACGAGGATGGTCACCACCAGCGCGGTCGCCGCGATCTGCGCGAGTGCCGCGCCGTCGAGCATCATCGGCCCCACCCGAACCGGTACCCGGCGCCCCACTCCGTGCGCAGGTACGCGGGATTGCGCGGGTCGTCCTCGATCTTCTCGCGCAGGCGGCGCACGTGCACCGTCACCGTGGACGGGTCCCCGAAGCCCCAGCGCCACACCTCGCGCAGGATCTCGTCGCGGCTGATCACCCTGTCGGGGTTGCGCACGAGGTAGAGCAGCAGCTCGTACTCCCGCGTGGTCAGCGGCGTCTCACGGCCGGACACCCAGACGCGCCGGTGCGCGGCATCGATGCGGAACGGCCCCGCCTCGAGGACGAGCTCCGCCTCCGACGGTGCGCTGCGCCGCAGCTGGGCGTTGACGCGGAGTTGGAGCTCGCGGAGGGAGAAGGGCTTCGCGAGGTAGTCGTCGGCGCCGCTCTCGAGGCCGTCGATGCGATTGTCCACGCCGTCGAGCGCGGTGAGCATGATGATCGGCACCGCCGAGACCTCGCGGATCCGCCGGCACAGCTCGTCGCCGCTGAGGCCCGGGAGCATGCGGTCGAGCACCAGCAGGTCCGGGCGGTCGGCCTGGAAGGCCTCCCACGCCTGTGCGCCGTCGCGGTGCTGCGCGACGAGACATCCCGCGAGCCGCAGATGGTCGGCGACGACCGTGCGGACCGCTGGATCGTCCTCGACGACCATCACCCGTGACCCCTCGTGCATGGGTCCGAGACTAGGCGGGGCGGCGGCGCACGCGCCGTTCCTTACAGAACTGAAAGGAGCCCTTACGGCGCTGACACTCTCCTTCTCCCGGCCCCCGACCGGCGATTGACTCGATCCCGAGTCGGCGCCCGAGCCGCCGGCCACGTGATCGAGAAGGAGTACCCATCATGCGCGCTTCCCACCTCACCGGCGCTGTCGCCACCGTCGTCCTGGGCTTGGCCCTGACGGCGTGCGGCGGTTCGAAGGACATGGCCGCCGAGCCCATGACGAGCACCGGCGCCGCCTCCATGTCGATGTCCATGCCCATGTCGATGCCCATGTCCGCACCGTCGACCGCCGCCGTCACGGGGATGTTCGCCGGCCTCAACGGCAAGAACGTCGCCGGCACCGCGACGATCACCGGCGACGCGGTGGAACTCACGGGCTTCTCCTCCGACGAGGGCCCCGACCTGCACCTCTACCTGGCCAAGGGAACCACCGAGGCCGACGTGAAGGGCGGCGTCCGTCTGGGCGCGATCGCCTACGACAAGGCCGCGCAGCGGTTCACGATTCCCGCAGGCGTCTCGTCCGCGGAGTACACCCACCTGGTGGTGCACTGCGACAAGGCGCTCGCCGTGTTCGGCGCCGCGCAGCTCGGGCGATGACCCCGGCCGCGGCCCGGGCGGCGACGGTGGCCGTGGTCGCCGCCCGGCTCGGGCTCGGCGCGGCCTGGCTGCACGAGGGGTACGTCAAGTACCACGCGGGCTTCGGCCGGAGCGACATCCTCCTGGTCGTCGGGAGCGCGACCGGCAATCCCCGCGTGCCCGGTGCGTTCGCGTGGTTCGCCACCGAGGTCATGGGCCGCTTCGCCACGGTCTTCGGCGTCGTGGTGCCGCTGACCGAGGTCGCCCTCGGCGTCGCCGCGCTGCTCGGCCTCCTGCCGCGGGCGACGGCGTTCGTCGCGACCGGGCTGCTGGGCTTCTACTGGGCCGCGGACCAACTGGTCGTGCAGTACCCGGTCATGGTCGTGCTCGCGGCGACGGTCCTCGCCGGCGGCGAGCTCGCACGCCGCTGGTCGCCGGCCACGGCGCTGCGCGGTCGGCTCAGAGGTCGAGGCCGAGGTCGAGAGCCCGCACCGAGTGCGTGAGCGCACCGACGGCCAGGTAGTCGACGCCGGTCCGGGCGTAGTCCGCCGCGACGTCGAGCGAGAGCCCGCCCGACGACTCCAACTTGGTGCGCGGCGCGAGCTTCTTACGGCGCTGGACGGCGGACTGCGTCATCCACAGCGGCATGTTGTCGAGCAGAACGAGGTCGACGCCGAGCGCGAAGGCCTCCTCGAGCTGGTCGAGCGAGTCCACCTCCACTTCGAGGGGGACGCCGGGGGCCCGGCGCCGCACGGCCTCGATCGCGGCGGTCACGGAGCCGGCGGCGACGACGTGGTTGTCCTTGATGAGCGCCTCGTCGCCGAGGCCCATCCGGTGGTTCACTCCCCCGCCCGCGCGCACGGCGTACTTCTGCAGCGCGCGCATGCCGGGGAGCGTCTTGCGGCTGTCGCGGACCTTCGCGCCGGTGCCCTCGACCTCGGCGACCCAGGCGGCCGTCGCGGTCGCGATGCCGGAGAGGTGGGTGACGATGTTGAGCAGGGTGCGCTCGGCCGTGAGCAGGGCGAGCGTCGGCCCCTCGATCGCCATGGCAACATCGCCCGGGGCGATGACGGTGCCGTCGGCGATCTTCGCGGGCACGCGGTAGTTGCCGGGGCCGACCACCTCGTCGAGCACCCACTCCGCGACCGGGATGCCGGCCAGCACCCCGTGCTCGCGGCTGATCACCTTGGCGAGCGTGGTGGCACCGGCGGGCACGGTGGCCTCGCTGGTCACGTCCGGGCCGTAGCGGAGATCCTCGTCGAGCGCGGTCCGGATGAGACGGACCACCTCGGCGCGGTCGGGCTCCAGCGTCAGCTCGGTCACGGACGTACCTCCAGTACCTCGGTCACGGATTCCTGCCGGGCGAGGGCCTGCCCGGCCATGCGTCGGGCCACCGCGGTGAGCACGGCGTCCTCCCGGTCCCGGGAAGATACCGCGGGCGCGTCGGCGACGAAGCCGGGATCGGCCAGCAGTTCGGTCAGGCCGGTGAGGCCGTCGACGGTGCGCCGGACGCCGCAGTACCGGGTCATGGCGTCCTGCAGGGGTTCCCGCTGCGCGCGGGCGGGCGGGGGCGCGATCTCCCGGATCGCGCCGGTGGAGAACGTTCGGTCGTCGAGTGCAGGCGCGGATCGCGCGGCGGCCGCTACCCGCAGCCCCATCACGAGCGCCTCGAGCAGGCTGTTGGAGGCGAGCCGGTTCGCGCCGTGCAGGCCGGTGCGTGCCACCTCGCCCGCGGCGTAGAGGCCGGGAACGCCGGTCGCGCCGTGCAGGTCGGTGACCACGCCGCCGCACAGGTAGTGCGCGCCCGGGACCACCGGGATGAGGTCGGTCTGCGGGTCGAGGCCCGCAGCGCGGACCGCCTCGGTCACCGTCGGGAAACGGTGCGCGACATCGGGGATCATCGTCGCGTCGAGGTAGACGCACGGCGCGCCCGTGCGCTCCATCGCCTCGGTCACGGCGCGGGCGACCACGTCGCGCGGCGCGAGGTCGCCCATCGGGTGCACGCCGTCCATGACGGCGTCGCCGTTCGCGTCGACGAGGTGCGCGCCCTCGCCGCGCACCGCCTCGGAGATCAGCGGCCGACGGCCGCGCGCCCCCGGGGTGTAGAGCATCGTCGGGTGGAACTGGACGAACTCGAGCTCACGGACATCGGCGCCCGCCGCCTCCGCCAGGGCCATGCCGTCACCGGTGGCGCCCAGCGGATTGGTCGTGCTGGAGAACAGGTGTCCCGCACCGCCGGTGGCGAGCAGGACGGTGCGGCCGAAGGCATCGCCCTCGGCCGTGCGCACGCCGACGATGCGGTCACCGTCGGCGAGCAGCGCGTAGGCCTGGCCCGGGCGCGCGGTGAGGGTCGGCCGGGTCTTCGCGGCGGCGGTGAGGGCTCGCTGCACCTCGGCGCCGGTGGCGTCGCCGCCGGCGTGGATGATCCGCGAGACGGTGTGCCCGCCCTCGCGGGTGCGCCCCAGGCGGCCGTCGGGCCGCCGGTCGAACTCGGCGCCCCAGCTGATCAGGCGGTCCACGGCGGCGGGCCCGTCGGCCAGGATCGACCGCGTCGCCACGACGTCGACGAGCGGGCCGCCGGCCCCGACGGTGTCCGCGACGTGCCGGTCGATCGAGTCCTCGGGGTCGGACGGGTCGACCACGGCGATTCCGCCCTGCGCGTAGGCCGTGGACGTCGACGGTGCGCCCCCGGTCGAGGGCTTGAACAGCACCGTGACCGTCAGGCCGGCGTCCGCCGCGGCGACGGCGGCGGTCAGGCCGGCGACGCCCGCGCCGACGATCAGCAGGTCGGCGACGGCGGTGGTGGTCATTCCCCGCCGCCGGGCTGCCCGATCCCGATCATCCGCGTCACGGCCTTGCGGCCGGCGTCGGCCATCGCGGCGTCGACGAAGACCTCGTCCTTGCCCTCGACCAGGCAGCGGAGCAGGGCCGCAGGGGTGATCATCTTCATGTATTTGCAGGAGGCGCGGTCGTTGACGGCGCGGAACTCGACGCCGGGCGCGGCCATCCGCAGCTGGTGCAGCATGCCGACCTCGGTGGCCACGAGGACCTCCGTGGCACCGGTCTCGCGGGCCGCGTCGAGCATGCCGCCGGTGGAGAGGATCTTCACGCGGTCGTCCGGGACGGCCCCCTCGCCCGCGAGATACAGGGCGGAGGTGGCGCAGCCGCACTCCGGGTGCACGTACAGGTCGGCGTCCGGGTGGGCCTTGGCCTGCGCGGCGAGCTCGTCGCCGTTGATGCCGGCGTGCACGTGGCACTCGCCCGCCCAGATGTGCATGTTCTGCCGACCCGTGACGCGCTTGACGTGCGCACCGAGGAACTGGTCCGGCAGGAACAGGATCTCGGTGTCCTCGGGGATCGACTGCACCACCTCGACGGCGTTGCTCGAGGTGCAGCAGATGTCGGTGAGGGCCTTCACCTCGGCGGTCGTGTTCACGTAGGAGACGACGACGGCGCCGGGGTGCTCGTCCTTCCACTCCTGCAACTCGACGGCCTTGATGGAGTCGGCCAGGGAGCAGCCGGCCCGCTGGTCCGGGATGAGCACGGTCTTCTCGGGGCTGAGGATCTTCGCGGTCTCGGCCATGAAGTGGACGCCGCAGAAGACGATCGTCGACGTGGAGACGTCGGCCGCGATCCGGGAGAGGGCGAGCGAGTCGCCGACGAAGTCCGCGACGTCCTGGATCGCGGGCAGCTCGTAGTTGTGGGCGAGGATCGTGGCGTCGCGGAGCTTCGCGAGGCGCTTGACCTCGGCCGCCCACTCGCGGTCGCCGTCGACGCCGGTGTACATCCCACCGCCCTCGACGATCCGGTCGTAGAGCGGGGAGCTGAACTCGGTGGTGGCGGACGTGGCTGTGGTCATCTCGCCTCCCTTTCCTCGATCCGATGATTTATCGACCTATGATCGATATATGGCCGATGCTAGCACCGCTCCCGCGCACCACGTCGCACACGAAGTCCTTTCCGTCGTGTTCCGCGTGAGCGAGGGCACCGTCGAGGTGCTGCTGTGGCAGCGCGCCCTGGCCCCCGACCAGGGCGCATGGTCGCTCCCGGGTGGGCTGCTCGACGCCCGGGAGGACCTCCCGACCAGCGCCCGCCGGCTCCTCGCCGAGAAGGTCGACCTGACGGAAGTCGCGCACCTCGAGCAGTTCGCCGAGTTCTCCGACCCCCACCGCGTTCCCGCGAGTGCAGACGCCGACCGCACGCTGGCGTCCGCCTTCCTCGGCCTCGTCCGCTCCGGCACCGATCCGCGCCTGCCCGACGACACGACGTGGCACCCCGTCGAGGCGCTCCCGACGATGGCCTTCGACCACGCCGCGATGGTGCACCGCGCCCGCGCCCGGCTCGCGGCCCGGCTCTCCTACTCGAACATCGGTTTCGCTCTCGCCCCGCGCGCCTTCCCCGTCTCCCAGCTGCGCGACATCTACGTCGCCGTCCTGGGCTACCCGGTGGACTCGACCAACCTGCTGCGCATCCTGTCCCGTCGATCGGTGATCACCGCGACCGGCGAGACCGGGCAGGCGACCCGTGGCCGCCCGCCGGCGCTGTACCGGTTCACCGACTCCTACCTGCGGATCACCGACGAGTTCGCGACGCTGCGCCCGCCCGGCTGACGGGCAGGCGGCGCACCGTCGGACCGGTCGTCGTCAGGCCGACCTGCGCTCCGCCCGCGCCCGCTCGCGCTCGACGGCGCGCGCCCGGCTCTCCTCGAACCGCACGACGTCCGCCTCCAGCTTCTCCAGATAACGCCCGAGCTCATCGCGGTACTGCTCGCCGGCGGCCGATACGTCGTTCCGGTCGAACAGGCCCCAGACCTTGAAGATCGGCCGGAGCACGTCGTCGAGGTGCTGGCGCAGGTCGTAGATGCCGTGCTTGACCATGAGGACGCCGTTGCGCCGGAAGTCGGGCTTGCCCTCGCCCGGCATGACGAAGTTCGTGGTGACCTTGGCGATCGACTTCAGCACCTGGTCGGGCGCGATCTCCAGCGCCGCGGCGGTCAGGTTCCGGTAGAAGATCATGTGCAGGTTCTCGTCGGTGGCGATCCGCTTGAGCAGCGCGTCGGCGACCGGCTCGTCGCAGACCCGCGCCGTCTGCCGGTGACTGATGCGGGTCGCGAGCTCCTGGATGGTCACGTACACGACCTGGTCGAGCACGCCGCCGTACTCGTCCGGCGCCTCCACGCCGAGCTCGAGGTGCGTCATGCGGTCGCGCTCGAGCTTCACCGGATCGACGGAGCGCGTGACCAGCAGGTAGTCGCGCAGGGCGATGCTGTGCCGGTTCTCCTCCGCGGTCCACCGGCCCACCCACGTACCCCAGGCGCCGTCGAGGGAGAAGTTGTCGGCGATGGTGCGGTGGTAGGACGGGAGGTTGTCCTCGGTGAGCAGGTTGGTGATCATCGCGACGCGTGCCACCTCGGACAGCGGCGACTGCGCGAGCTCCCAGTCGGTGCCGCCCAACGCGGCGAAGTTCCTGCCGTCGTCCCACGGCACGTAGTCGTGGGGACTCCAGTCCTTCGCCACGCCCAGGTGGCGGTCGATGTTCTCGCCCACCACGGGTTCGAGTTCGGTCAGCAGTTGCAGGTCGGTGAGTGTCGACATGATCAGCGCCTCGGTCGGGTACGGACGAATCCGATGGTAGGACGCCGATCCCGGTTCCCGCAGGAAGAATTGCGGAACGAAAGCAAGGATCTCGGCGCGACTGGGCGGACCAGGAGCTCGCGATCGCAACCACGGACGGCCGTGCCGTGATTACGATCCGCGTGTGAGCGATGCGGAGACCGACGAAACCGCGCAGGACCGGGCGATCGCGAAGAAGCTGGCGGACGCCACCGACGCGCGGATCGTGCGCACCCTCGGCACCGGGGCGAGCGTGGCCGTGCTGTTCGTGGTGCTGCGGCTCCTCGTCGTCTCGGAGTGGGACTGGCGCGTCGCGTCGCGGATCATGGCCGTGACCGACGTGAACAGCGCCCTCACGATCGTGCTCGGCACCCTCATGAGCGACCCCGAGTTCACGAGCGTCCTCGTGATGATCCTGCTCCCGCTCTCGGCGGTGCGCCTCGTGTGGCGGATGCACACCGACTCGCCGACGAGCGTGTGGTCGGCGCTGCTCGTCGCGGTGCTCGCGACGGCCTGCATCGCCCTCACGGTCACCTACGGCTACGTCTGGGTACCGATCGGCGCCGCCGCGATCGCGCTGGCGATCCTCGCGGTGAAGCGCTGGTCCGCCGAGGGCGTCAGCGGCCGGACCGTCGACTTCGCGGTCCGTGAGGTCGGTTCCAACGCGGCCATCGCCGTGCTGCTGCTCGCCGCGGTCGAGCGCACGCCCTGGTCCCCGGCCGAGCGTCTGCATACCAGGACGGGAGTCGTCACGGCGCACGTGCTCAAGGTCGAGTCCGGCTTCCTCACCGCGCTCACGGAGTCCGACCGCGAGGTGATCATCCTCAATTCCTCCGACGTGCTGCGCCGGGAGCCCCTCTGACCCGGCACGACGCCGCGGACCCGCCCCGCGGAACATAATCGGACCGCAGTCCGTTACAGTTCTCGAAGGGCCCGGCAGGGGCCCGATCGGGAAGGATGGACATGCAGTTCGGAATCTTCAGCGTCGGCGACGTCACCACGGACCCGACCACCGGCACCACCGTCAGCGAGCACGAGCGCATCGAGGCGATGACGAAGATCGCGCTCAAGGCCGAGGAGGTGGGCCTCGACGTCTTCGCCACGGGCGAGCACCACAATCCGCCGTTCGTCCCCAGCTCCCCCACCACGCTGCTCGGCTGGATCGCCGCCAAGACGCAGCACCTCACGCTGAGCACCGCGACCACGCTCATCACCACGAACGACCCGGTGAAGATCGCCGAGGACTACGCGATGCTCCAGCACCTCGCCGAGGGCCGCGTCGACCTCACGCTGGGCCGCGGCAACACCGGTCCGGTGTACCCGTGGTTCGGCAAGGACATCCGCCAGGGCATCCCGCTGGCCATCGAGAACTACCACCTGCTGCGCCGCCTGTGGCGCGAGCCCGTCGTCGACTGGGAGGGCCAGTTCCGCACGCCCCTGCAGAGCTACACGTCGACGCCGGCGCCGCTCGACGGAACGCCGCCCTTCGTCTGGCACGGGTCGATCCGCTCGCCCGAGATCGCCGAGCAGGCGGCCTTCTACGGCGACGGCTTCTTCCACAACAACATCTTCTGGAACAAGGAGCACACCGAGCAGATGGTGCGCCTGTACCGGCAGCGCTACGAGCACTACGGCCACGGCTCCGCCGACCAGGCGATCGTCGGCCTGGGCGGCCAGGTCTTCATGGCCGGGACCGAGGCCGAGGCGAAGCGGCGCTTCCGGCCCTACTTCGACAACGCCCCCGTCTACGGCCACGGCCCGTCGCTGGAGGACTTCGAGCAGATGACCCCACTCACCGTCGGCACGCCCGAGCAGGTGATCGAGAAGACGCTCGGCTTCGCGGACTTCGCCGGCGACTACCAGCGCCAGCTCTTCCTGCTCGACCACGCCGGACTCCCGCTGGACCAGGTCCTCGAGCAGGTCGAGATACTCGGCACCCGAGTGGTCCCGGTGCTCCGCAAGGAGTTCGAGCTGCGCCGCCCGGCGCACGTCCCGTCGGACCCGCCGACCCACGCCTCGCTCGTCGCCGCCGGCCCGGACTCGCCGCACCACCTGGTCCTGCCGGCCCAGGACCTCGCCGCCGCGAAGGAGGCCTGACGATGACCGGAACCTTCCTCTCCATGCCGCTCCCCACTGCACGACAGGAGGTCTGACCGTGCCCCGCTCACTCGTCGTCGTCGCGGCCGGCGTCTCCGAGCCGTCGTCGACCCGCCTGCTGGCGGATCAGCTGGCCGACGCCACGCGCGCCGCGGTGTCGGCCCGCGGTGAGGCCGTGGACGTCACCGTGATCGAGGTGCGCGAGCTCGCCCGCGACCTCGCGACCGTCATGACCACCGGCGTCCCGACGCCCGCCCTCAGCGCGGCGAAGGACGCGATCGCCACCGCGGACGGCCTGATCGCCGTCTCGCCGGTGTTCACCGCCAGCTACAGCGGGCTGTTCAAGATGTTCTTCGACGCCCTCGACCCCGAGGCCCTCACCGGCGTCCCGGTGCTCGTCGCGGCCACCGCCGGCACGGCGCGGCATTCGCTGGTCCTCGACCACGCGCTCCGGCCGCTGTTCAGCTACCTGCGCGCGCAGATCCTCCCGACGGGCGTGTTCGCCGCGACCGAGGACTTCGGTTCCTCCGAGCTCGGAGCCAGGGTCTCACGGGCCGGGGCGGAGCTCGCCGGCGCGCTCGTCCAGTCCGACGGTGCCGTCGCCGGCTTCGGCGGACCGTCGGACCTCGGCGCCCCCCGGCGCTCCGGCAAGGCCCTCGACCTGGGGCCCGTCACCGATTTCGCGGACCTGCTCCGCGGGCACACCGGCGACTGACTCCGCCGGGAGCCGCCCGACCAGGGCGGCCAGCGTGCACCACAGGGCGGCGGACGCCGGCCACACGAGCACCAGCACCCACGACGCGAGATCGCCCAGGACTCCGCCGGAGTGGTCGGCGACGGCGAAGACGTTGGCACCGTCGAGCCGGATCGACGGTGCCGCGGTGAAGTCGAGGCCCGGCTCCCCCGGACCCGCGAACCGGGCATCGACCACGGCCTGACCGAGCACCGTCGCGATGAACACCGCGAAGACCGCGGCACCGAGGGTGATCGCGACGCCCCGCGGCGTACGCCGTCGACGGACGAAGACCGCAGCGCCGGTGAGCAGCCCGCCGACCGCGGCGACAGCGACGAACAGGACCGTGGCCTGGAAGATGTTGTCGAGCTGGCCCTCGCGCCAGACGATGCCGGACCGCGTGAGCACGCCGCGCACGCCGGGCACCGTCAGGCCCCAGAGCAGGCCTCCGGCGGCGCCAAGGACCGCGGCGATCACGGCCGGCACCACGACGTCCGACGCGGACCGGGGCGGGGCTGCAGTAGTCATCGGGACGCAGCCTAGCGAGAGGAGCTGTGAACGCCGATCAGCGTTCGCCGCTCGACGAATCGAACTCGCCGTGCCGGGAGCACCGTGCGGTCCAGCCGTGCGGGCTGACCTGCACGATCATCCGGCGCGCACAGTACGTGCAATAGCGCGGCGGCTCGAGCCCGAGCAGCGCCGCCGCGAAGACGGGCGCGCCCTCGGCGAGCGGCTTGCCGGTGTACACGTCGTACACCGGCTCCTTGTCGGCCACGAGGGTCACAGGGTGTCGTTGAGGGCCTTGATCGGCATCTTGAGCTCGCCGAGCAAGTCCAGGTCGGTCTCGGCCGGGCGGCCCAGAGTGGTGAGGTAGTTGCCCACGATCACGGCGTTGATGCCGCCGAGGATGCCCTTCTCGGCACCCAGGTCACCGAGCGTGATCTCGCGGCCGCCGGCGAACCGCAGGATGGTGCGCGGCAGCGCGAGCCGGAACGCGGCGACGGACTTGAGCGCCTCGTTCGGCTCGAGGACGTCGAGGTCGCCGAACGGTGTGCCCGGGCGCGGATTGAGGAAGTTGAGGGGCACCTCGTCGGGATCCAGCTCCGCGAGGTTCGCGGCGAACTCGGCCCGCTGCTCCAGCGTCTCCCCCATGCCCAGGATGCCGCCGCAGCAGACCTCCATGCCGGCCTCGCGCACCATCTGCAGGGTGCCCCAGCGCTCCTCCCAGGAGTGCGTGGTCACGACGTTCGGGAAGTGCGACTTCGAGGTCTCGAGATTGTGGTTGTAGCGGTGCACGCCCATGGCCTTGAGCTCGTCGACCTGCTCCTGGGTGAGCATGCCCAGGCTGCACGCGATCTGGATGTCGACCTCGTTGCGGATCGCCTCGATGCC
The DNA here is from genome assembly GCF_900104775.1 of Tsukamurella tyrosinosolvens. Lineage (NCBI taxonomy): Bacteria > Bacillati > Actinomycetota > Actinomycetes > Mycobacteriales > Tsukamurellaceae > Tsukamurella > Tsukamurella tyrosinosolvens. Next base: position 2,187,640 of record NZ_FNSA01000003.1, on the reverse strand, counting down.
GGCGGCGACCTGGCTCATGAGGCGCTTGTCCGGGCCGCGGACGGCGGCGACGATGCAGAACTCGGTGGCACCGGTCTTGGCGGTCTGCTTCGCGGCCTCGACCAGCGACGGGATGTCGATCCACGCCGAGCGCACGGGCGACTCGAACAAGCCGGACTGGCTGCAGAAGTGGCAGTCCTCGGGGCAGCCGCCGGTCTTGAGGCTGATGATGCCCTCGACCTCAACCTCGGGACCGCACCACTTCATGCGCACCTCGTGCGCGAGCTGCAGCACCTCGTCGAGCTTGTCGTCGGGGAGCTGGAGCACGGCGAGCACCTGCTCCTGACTCAGCCCCTCGCCGCGCTCGAGCACCTGCTCGCGCGCGACCTCGATGATGTCGGCCAGGACCCCGGTCATGTGATCTCCCTCGTCGGCTGTGGTCGTTCGGCTGTGGTCTGCGACACCGAGGCGTCGCGGTTACCGAGCACTGTACAGCGTTCAATTCATGAACAGTGTTCAAGGCTCGCCTCGCGACGGCGGGAAACGTTCACCGACTCGACCGAATTCGTTTCCTTCCCTTTTCTATCTATCGCCGCGACAGTGTTCCCATGACGTTGCGCTCGAAGAAGATACTGGTCACAGCGATCGCGATCGCCTCCCTGACCGGACCGCTCGGATCGACGGCGGGTACCGCCGCCGCGGCCCCGGGTGCCTCCTGCACGCTCACCCCGAAGCCGGCGCCGTCGGCGAGCCCGTTCTCCGCGGAGGCGAGCGGCTCGAAGGTCGCGCCCAACTCGTACATCGATCAGTTGGCGGCCTTCTCCGGCCTGCCGAAATCCGTCCTCGACGCGAACCTGGACACGGCGGTGGCCACCAACCGCGCCGCGACCCCCGCGGAGCAGCGCTACGCCGTCAACGACAATTACGGCATCCTCGACGACTCCGTCTTCAACGCCCTCGGCAGCCGCCTCACCCCCGCCTTCCGCGCCGCCGAGAAAGCCGGCGAGCTCCCGAAGACCACCGCCCTCCTGGTGGGCAAGAAGGCGCTGATCAACTCCTATGTCGACACCTCCGCCGCGAAGAAGCACTTCCAGTACCGGCGCCCGTTCGAGATCGCCCCGGATCGGATCACCCGCTACGGCGACGGCCGCGCCGACCTGTACGACTCGGTGCGCGGCTCGGGCTCGTACCCGTCGGGCCACACCGCCTGGGGGTACGCCGAGGCGATCGTCATCGCGACGCTGCTCCCCGAGCTCGGGCCGCAGCTCCTCGCGCGCGGCGCCGACTACGGCCGCCACCGCGTGGTCCTGGGGGTGCACTATCCGCTCGATGTGATCGGCGGGCGGATCCTCGCCCAGGCGGCGGTCTCGGACGCGCTCGCCGACCCGCGGTTCGCCGACCTGGTCGCCGGCGCCCGCACCGAGCTGCGCGCCGTCCTCTCGGCGCGCGCCGGCGCCGGCATCGCCGAGGTCGTCGCGTGCCAGCAGAACTACGTCGAGACGGGAGCCGGGGCCGCGGCGTACCGGCGCGACCTGAGCTGGGGCCTGCCGCGCGTCGGCGGCGACGCCCCCGTCCAGGTGCCCGCGGGCGCCGTCCGGCTGCTCCGTGCCGCGCATCCCGGCCTCACCGACGATCAGCTGCGCGAGCGGATCGCCCGCACCGCCGGTCCGGCCGGCTACCCGCTCGACGTGCCGGGCGGCTGGCAGCGGATCGACCTGCTCAGCGCCTGGATCGCGCGCTGAGCCAGGGCCCGTCGAACCACGAGGGTGCCGCCGCCGCGAACCGCGCGGGCGGGAGCGCGGCGGCACCGTCGGGGATCCGCCCGACGATCGGCACGCCCGTGACCTCGGGCAGGTCGTCGAGGTTGCACCGCTCGGCCAGGCCCGGGGCGTCGGGCCAGCGGGACAGCACGATGCCGGCGCAGGCGACGCCGCCCGCCTCGAGGGCGCGGACCGTCAGTTCGGTGTGATTGAGCGTGCCGAGCGCCGGGTCGGCGACCACGACGACCGGTGCGTCAAGATCGGCCGCCAGATCGACGAGCGTGAACGGTGTGCGATTCCGGTCGACACCGAGGCGTACGAGGACGCCGCCGGCACCCTCGACGAGCACCGCACCACTCGCCTGCCGCACGACGACGACGGCCTCGTCGCGCCCGAGGGGCGGCAGACCCGCCCGGCGGGCGGCGGTCAGCGGCGCGAGGGGTTCGGGGTACCGACGGTGCTCGACGGTGACGGCGCCCGGCGCGAGGCGGGCCACCTCGGCCGCGTCGGCGAGCTGGCCGTCCTCGTCCCGCACCGCACCGTCGGCGAACCCCGTCTGGGCGGGCTTGACGACGGTGACCGGGCCGCTCGGCAGCAGGGCGGCGGCGAGGGCCGCCGTCGCGACGGTCTTGCCGACGCCGGTGGACGTGCCGGTGACGCAGAGGATCACGCGACGGCCGCCCGGATCGCGCCGACGGCCGTGGCGACGTCGGCATCGGTGAGGTCGGCGCGCACGGTGATCCGCAGGCGCGACGTGCCCTCCGGGACCGACGGCGGCCGGAAGCAGCCGACCTGCACGCCCTGTGCCGCGCAGGCATCGCGGGCGGCGACGGCCCGTTCGGGTTCGCCGAGGACGAGCGAGACGACGGCCGACGTCGGCTCGGGCGCGCCGATGCCCGCCGCGACGGCGCGCGCCCGGCTCAGGACCCGGCCGGCGAGCGCGGGATCGGCCCGGAGCTCCCCGAGGGCGGCGTCCGCGGCGGCGACGGCGGCCGGCGCGAGGCCGGTGTCGAAGATGAAGGGACGCGCGGCATCGATGAGGTGCGCGCGCACCCGCTCGGGGCCGAGGACGACGCCTCCCTGCGAGCCGAGCGCCTTCGACATGGTGGCGGTGACGACCAGGTCGGGCGCGCCCGCGAGCCCCAGCTCCTGGACGAGGCCGCGCCCACCGTCGCCACGGACGCCGAGGCCGTGCGCCTCGTCGACCACGAGCGCGGCACCGTGCGCGCGGGCCGCGGCGTACAGGTCGCCGACGGGCGCGAGGACGCCGTCGGCACTGTAGACCGAGTCGGTGAGGACGATCGCCCGCTCCTCGGAGCGCTCCGCGAGGGCTTCTCGAACGGCGTTCACGTCGCCCCGCGGGGTGACCACGATCCGGGCGCGGGACAGGCGGCAGGCGTCGACGAGGGAGGCATGGGAGCCGCCGTCGGAGACGACGAGCGCACCCCGGCCGGCGAGGGCGGTGACCACACCGAGGTTCGCGAGGTACCCGGACGAGAAGCAGAGGGCGGCCTCCGCGCCGACGAAGGCGGCGACGTTGCGCTCGAACCGTTCGTGCAGCTCGGTCGTACCGGTGACCAGGCGCGATCCGGTCGCGCCGGCGCCCCAGACGCGGAGCGCCTCGGCGGCGGCATCGAGCACGCGGGGGTGGCGACTGAGCCCCAGGTAGTCGTTCGAGGCGAGGTCGAGGCCGGATTCCCCGGGCCGGCGCGCCGTCAGCGACCGGCGGAGACCCGCGTCGGCTCGGTCGGCGGCGTAGCCGTCGAGCCACCCGAGCGCGTCCGCCTGCACGTCTCGGCGAGCCGGGAGTTGAACACCGTTCATGCCCTCACTGTAGCGCCGCGCGCACTGCGGCCGACACGCCTCCGCAGATCGCCGCGACGTCGTCGGGGGTGCTGACGAACGGCGGCATCGTGTAGACGAGGTCGCGGAAGGGGCGCAGCCAGACGCCCGCGGCGATGGTCGCGTCGGTCGCGGCGGCCATGTCGACGGGCTTCTCGAGCTGCACGACGCCGATGGCGCCGAGCACCCGGACGTCCACGACACCGGGGAGTTCGCGGAGCGGTGCGAGGCCGTCCCGCAGCCCCTGTTCGATGGCCGCGACCCGGGCGGCCCAGTCCTGAGAGAGCAGCAGCTCCGTGCTGGCGACGGCGATCGCGCAGGCCAGCGGGTTGCCCATGAACGTCGGGCCGTGCATGAGTGCACCCTGGTCCGAGCGCGAGATGGTGAGCGCGACCTCATCGGTGCAAAGCATGGCGGCGAGGGTGAGGTACCCGCCGGTCAGGGCCTTGCCGACGCACAGGATGTCCGGCGTGATGCCGGCGGCTTCGCTGGCGAAGAGGGTGCCGGTGCGGCCGAAGCCGGTGGCGATCTCGTCGCAGATGAGCAGGACGTCGTGCCGCCGCGTGATCTCGCGGAGGGCCGCCACGTAGGCGGGCGGGTGGAAGCGCATGCCGCCCGCACCCTGCACGACCGGCTCGATGATGACGGCGGCCAGCTCGTGCGCGTGCTCGGCCACCAGCCGATCCAGCTCGGCGACGTAGGCCTCGTCGTACTCGGCGGGCGGCGCGGGCGCGAAGACCTGCGTCGTGAGGACGTCGCTCCACAGCGAGTGCATGCCGCCGTCCGGGTCACAGACGCTCATCGGGGTGAACGTGTCGCCGTGATAGCCCCCGCGCCAGGTCAGCAGGCGGTTGCGGCCGGCGACGCCGCGGGCTCGCCAGTACTGGAGGGCGGTCTTCACGGCGACCTCGATGGAGACCGAGCCGCTGTCGGCGAGGAAGACGCGGTCGAGGCCGTCGGGAGTGATGCGCACCAGCAGCTCGCCGAGGCGGGCGGCGCTCTCGTGGGTGAGCCCGCCGAACATGACGTGCGACATGGTGTCGATCTGGGCCTTGGCGGCGGCGTCGAGCACGGGATTGCGGTAGCCGTGGATCGCCGCCCACCAGGAGCTCATCCCGTCGATGACCTCCGTGCCGTCGCCGAGCGTCAGGCGAACTCCCTCGGCGGAGGTGACGACCCGCGCCCCCGCGCCGCCGACGGCGCTGTACGGGTGCCAGAGCGTCCGGGTGTCCAGGTCGAGGATCTCGTCGGGCGTCATGTCGGGCCACGTTAGCGGTGCGCCGCGCCGCGTGGCCATCCGCCGGGTGGGTGTGGCGCCGACCGGCGGCGGCGATCGCGGATGGCATGATCGGGCCCATGTCTTCCGGCGTAGTGCGACCCGTCGGCGCGACCTACCGGCTGCAACTGGGGCCGTCCTTCACCTTCGACGACGCCGCCCGTCGCGTGCCCCACCTGGCCGATCTGGGCGTGACGCACCTCTACCTCTCCCCCGTCCTCGAGGCGGTCCGCGGCTCGACGCACGGCTACGACGTGACCGATCCGACGACGGTCCGCGCCGAGCTCGGCGGGCGTAAGGGATTGGAACGCCTCGCGGATTCGGCGCACGTCGACGGACTCGGCCTGGTGATCGACATCGTCCCGAACCACCTCGGCGTCGGCCGCCCCGAGCAGAACCCGTGGTGGTGGGACGTGCTCGCGCACGGCCGGAAGTCCCCGTTCGCGCACTACTTCGACATCGACTGGGACCCGCGCAACGGCGCGGGCGGCAAACTCGCCCTCCCCGTCCTGGCCTCCGAGGCCGACGCCGCGGCGATCAGCCTCGACCGGACCGGTCCGGAGCCGGTGCTGCGCTACCACGACCGGGTCTTCCCGATCGGCCGCGACGTGGGCGGCGGCGACGCCGAGCGCGTCCACTACGCCCAGCCCTACCGGCTGGTGCCGTGGGACTCCCCGGTCCGCGCGTACCGCCGGTTCTTCACCGTCGACGACCTGGCCGCGGTGCGCGTGGAGGATCCCACCGTCTTCGCCGCGACGCACGCCGAGATCGGGTCCTGGTTCGCGGACGGCATCGCCGACGGGCTGCGCGTCGATCACCCGGACGGACTGGCCGATCCCGCCGGTTACCTGCGCCGGCTGCGCGAGCTGACCGGCCCCGACGCCTGGATCGTGATCGAGAAGATCCTCGAGCCGGACGAGCCGCTGGATCCGGGGCTACCCGTGGACGGGACGACCGGCTACGACGCGCTCCGCGAGCTCGGCCATGCCCTGCTGGATCCCGCCGGCGCGGTGGGCCTCAGCGCGGTGCACGAGCGCTGGGCGGGCGACGACGGCGGCACGGAGGCGCTGCACGCCGCGCGCCTCGGGATCGGCGACGGGCTCGCCCGGGGCGATCTCGGCCCCGAGCTGCGCCGGCTCGCGCGGGCAGTGCTGCGCGAATCGACGCCGAAATCGCTCGCCGGGCCGCCTCCGCAGCCGCTGATCGAGGAGGCGATCGTGCGATGGGCGCAGGTCACGCCGTACTACCGCGACGACTACCCCGTGCTCGCGACAGCCGCGGCCCGGCTGCGCGAGGACGTCCGCACCCGCTCCCAGGAGTGCGATGAGGACGAGCCCGGCAGCACGGACGCCGTCGACCTGCTCGCCGAGGCCCGCGACCGCGGCGCCGAGACCACGGCGCGCTTCCCCCAGTTCACGGGCGCGCTCACCGCGAAGGCCGTCGAGGACACGCTGTTCTACCGCACCGCGCGACTGATCTCCCTGCAGGAGGTCGGCGGCGCACCGTCGGACTTCGGGCCGACTGACCCGCACCCGGCGTTCGCCCGCCGCGCCGCCGAGTGGCCCGCGACGATGACGACCCTCTCGACGCACGACACCAAGCGCGGCGAGGACGTGCGGGCCCGGATCGGCGTGCTGAGCCAGTGCCCGACCGACTGGGCCCCCGTCGTCGACCGGTGGATGCTCCTGCGCCCCTCCCTGCTGGACCCGGTGACGGGCCTGTTCCTCCTGCAGACCGCGTTCGGGGTCTGGCCGGATGACGGCGCGATCACCGACGACCTCCGGGGGCGTCTGCACGCGTACGCCGAGAAGGCGATGCGCGAGGGCCGCATCGGCACCTCCTGGACTTCGCCCGACGGTGCCTTCGAGGCCGCCGGACACGCCTTCCTCGACGCGCTGTTCGACGGTGCCGCGCTCACGGACCTCGTCGCCCGGCTGGCGCCGCACGGCCGCTCGGACGCGCTCGCCCAGAAGCTGCTGCAACTCGCGGGCCCCGGCGTGCCGGACGTCTACCAGGGCACCGAACGCTGGGAGGACTCGCTGGTCGACCCGGACAACCGGCGGCCCGTCGACTGGGACGCGGCGGACGACGCCCATCCCAAGCAGCGCCTCGTCCGTGCCGCGCTCCGGCTGCGCCGCGAGCGTCCGGGCAGCTTCGTCGAGGGCTCGTACGCCCCGATCGCCGCGGACGGACCGGCGGCGGACCACCTGCTCGGCTTCCTCCGCGGCCCGCGCGACGGGGCCCCCGATGTCGCCGCGCTCGCGACGCGCCACTCGCTCCGCCTCGAGCGCACCGGGGGCTGGCGCGACACGCACGTCGACCTCGGTGACGACAGCTGGACCGATCGTCTGACCGGGAACGTCGTCGCAGGTCGGACACCGCTCAACGAGGTCTTCCTCGAACATCCTGTCGCCCTGCTGGTACGCGAGTAGAAAACTTGTCAGTGGGTCCGCGCACACTCGGGGCATGAACAGCGAAACCCCGCGGCCGCTCTCCACGGCACTCGCCCAGTCCGCCACCGCGCGCGTCGGCGTCAGCGGCAACCGCATCCGCGCCTCCACGCTCGCGCGGGTCGCCGAATCGCTGCGCGACCACGGCCTCCCGGCCGACCTGCTGCCCACCGGGCGGCTGGTCGTGGTCTCCGGAACGTCGCGCCTCACCGCGCAGACGCTGCCGGGCGGCGCCATCGAGGTGCGGGCGCTGCGCGAGGGCCGCAACTCCATCCTGGGGCTGTTGGACGACGCGGAGGAGGTCGCGCACCTGCTGATCCGCTGCGCGGGGATGGCCTCGGCCTGGGCGCTCACGGCTGAGATCCACGACCGGCTGATCCTCGCCGGGGATCGCACCGTGCTGAGCGAAGTGCCGATGAGCGACACGCTGTACGTCCGCCTCGGCGAGCGCACCTTTGCGGAGGTCTTCGCCGAGGACGCCAGCGCGTGCCTCGGGGAACCGGCCGTGGTCACGCTGACCACGCACGTCTGCACCCACTCGTTGGACGACGTGTGGCGGTTCCGCGCCCTCGACCAGCACGACTACCGCCCGATCGGGTGCATCACCGGCGGCCGGCACGAGACGGCGGAGTCGGCGCTCGCGGCGATCGAGCTGCACCGCGCCCGCACCGCGGAGTGGGAGAGCCTCCACTGACGCTATCGTTGCGAACCGATGTCCACCCCGCCCGTCGCCGCCGCCGACCACGCCTTCGAGGTGTGGGCTCCGCGGCCCCGGCGGGTGCGGCTCTGGCTCGAGGGTGCGGTCCACGCGATGCGCCGCGGCACCGGCGACTGGTGGCGGGTCACCGCGCCGGCCTCGCCCGGTGCGCGATACGGCTTCCTCCTCGATGACGACGAGACGGTCCTCCCGGATCCGCGCTCGCCCCGCCAGCCCGACGGGGTCCACGGCCCGTCGGCGCTGATCCCGGAGGTGGACGGCCCGCGGTGGGCGGGCCGCGCGCTGCGTGGTGCGGTCGTCTACGAGCTGCACATCGGCGCGTTCACCCCCGAGGGCACGTTCGACGCGGCCATCGAGCGCCTGCCGCACCTACGGGACCTGGGCGTCGGCTTCGTGCAGGTGATGCCGGTCAACGCCTTCAACGGGGAGCACGGCTGGGGCTACGACGGTGTCGGCTGGTTCGCGGTGCACGAGCCCTACGGCGGACCGTCGGGCTTGGAGCGCTTCGTCGCGGCGGCGCACGACCTCGGACTGGGAGTGCTCCTCGACGTGGTGCACAACCACCTCGGACCGTCGGGCAACTACCTCGGGCGCTTCGGCCCGTACGAGACCGACGGCGCGAACTCCTGGGGTCGCACCATCAACCTGTCCGGCGAGGGCAGCGCCGAGGTCCGTCGGTTCCTGCTCGACGACATCGGTTGGTGGCTGCGCCGCTACGGCGTCGACGGGCTGCGGCTCGACGCAGTGCACGCCCTCGTCGACCACTCCGACCGCCATATCCTGCAGGACGCCGCCGCGCTGGCCGCGAGCCTCTCCGCCGACCTCGGCCGTCCGCTGGCCCTCGTCGCGGAATCGGACCTCAACGACCCGCGCCTGGTCACCGCCACCGAGTTGGGCGGCTGCGGGCTCGCCGCCCAGTGGAACGACGACGTGCACCACGCGATCCACACCATCGTCTCGGGCGAGCGACAGGGGTACTACGCCGACTTCGGCAGCCCCGAGTGCCTCGCGACGGTCCTCACCGAGGGCTTCTTCCACGCCGGCACGTACAGCTCGTTCCGCGGCCGCACCCACGGGGAACGGATCGACCCCGCGCGGGTGGCACCGTCACAGCTCCTGGCCTACACGTGCACGCACGACCAGGTGGGCAACCGAGCCCGCGGCGACCGGCCCGCGGCGTACCTGACCGACGGCCAACTGGCGGTGAAGGCCGCGCTGGTCCTGTTCTCCGCGTTCACGCCCATGCTGTTCATGGGCGAGGAGTGGGGCGCGCGGACGCCCTTCCGCTTCTTCACCAGCCATCCCGAGCCGGAGCTGGCGCGCGCCACCGCGGAGGGTCGCAAGGCCGAGTTCGCCGAGCACGGCTGGCCGCCGGGCGACGTGCCCGACCCGCAGGATCCCGAGACCTTCGCGGTCTCGCACCTGGACTGGTCGGAGCCGGCGAGTCCGGAGCACGCGCGGCTGCTGGAGACCCATCGCGCCCTCATCGCGCTCCGTCGCGACCCCGCCCTCGCCGCAGACGACCTGCGGGCCGTCGCCTGCGATCACCCGGGCGAGGCCACCTGGTTCGCCGTGCACCGGGGCGACCTGACACTGGTCGTGAACTTCTCCCCGTCGCCGGTCGCCGCGCCGTTCGACGGGTCCCCCGTGCTGTCGTGGGAGGAGCCGTCGATCGCGGACGGCGCGACGACGGTGCCCGGGCACTCCTTCGTGGTGCTCCGCCGCGGGACCTGACCACAATCCTCGGGCACCCTGTCGCTAAGCGGTTGCTTTGTGAGAACCTAACGCCTATGCGAATCGGATTGGGCATCAACTACACGGACGGGTTCAAGGCCACGGCCGACGAGGTCCTCGACCTGGAGCGGGCGGGGCTGGACATCGTCTTCGTCCCCGAGGCGTACTCGTTCGACGCGGTGAGCGCGCTGGGCTACCTCGCCGCGAAGACGGAGCGCGTGCAGTTGGCGTCCGGCATCCTGCAGATCTACACCCGCACGCCCACGCTGACGGCGATGACCGCCGCGGGCCTGGACAACGTCTCCGACGGCCGGTTCATCCTCGGCCTCGGCGCCTCGGGCCCGCAGGTGATCGAGGGCTTCCACGGCGTGAAGTACGACGCTCCGATCGGCCGGACCCGCGAGATCATCGAGGTCTGCCGCAAGGTGTGGCGCCGCGAGCGGCTCGAGCACCGCGGCAAGTTCTACACGATGCCGCTCACCCAGGAGGACGGCGGCACCGGGCTCGGCAAGCCGCTGAAGCTGATCAACCACCCGGTGCGCGAGCGCATCCCGGTGCTGCTGGCCGCGCTGGGCCAGAAGAACGTGGCGCTGGCGGCGGAGGTCGCCGAGGGCTGGCAGCCCATCTTCTTCCTGCCGGAGAAGGCGAAGGACGTGTGGGGCGACGCCGTCGCCGAGGGCAAGGCCAAGCGCGACCCGTCGCTCGGCGAGCTGGACGTCTACGCGGGCCCCGCGCTCGCGATCGGCGAGAACGTCGACCACCTGCTCGGCTTCGTCAAGCCGCACCTCGCGCTGTACATCGGCGGCATGGGCGCCAAGGGCAAGAACTTCTACCACACCCTGGCCACCAACTACGGCTACGGCGCCGAGGCCGACCGGATCCAGGAGCTCTACCTCGCCGGTGACAAGGCCGCCGCGGTCGAGGCCGTGCCGGACGAGCTGGCCCGCAGCGTCTCCCTCATCGGCCCGAAGGGCTACGTGAAGGAGCGGATCGCCGCGTTCGAGGAGGCCGGCGCCACCGTGCTCAACGTCGTGCCGATCGCGGAGGACGCGGCCGGCCGGGTGAAGCAGATCGAGGCGCTGCGCGAGCTCGTGTAGCCGTCGCCACGACGCCGTCGGGGGCGGTCCGGGATGATTTCCGGGCCGCCCCCGGTTGTCTCTTCTGTGACCGAAGCACCGTTCCCCCGCCCCCGCCTGTCCCTGCTCGAGCTCGCCCCCGTCGTCGACGGTGCGTCCTTCGGCGACGCCCTCCGCGACACCATCGCGACCGCACAGGAGGCCGAACGCCTTGGCTACGAGCGGGTCTGGGTCGCGGAGCACCACTCCATGCCGGGCATCGCGAGCTCCGCGCCCGCGGTGCTCATCGGTCAGATCGCGGCGGCCACCGAGACGATCCGCGTGGGCTCGGGCGGTGTCATGCTGCCGAACCACCAGCCGCTCGTCGTGGCCGAGCAGTTCGGCACTCTCGACGCGCTGTTCCCCGATCGCATCGACCTCGGCATCGGTCGCGCGCCGGGCACCGACCAGCTGACCGCGCACGCGCTCCGCGGTGGCAAAGTGAGCGAGTCCGTCGACGACTTCCCCCAGGCCCTGGCGCACCTGCGGGCGTTCCTGAACGACGACTTCCCCGCCGACCACCCGTACGTGGCGATCACCGCGACGCCGGGCGTCGGCTCGAACCCGCAGATGTGGCTGCTCGGCTCGTCGACGTTCAGCGCGAAGCTCGCGGGCCTGCTGGGCCTGCCGTTCGCCTTCGCCCGCCACTTCGCGCCGCAGGCCACGCTGCCCGCGCTCGCCGAGTACCGGGAGACCTTCCGCCCCGGGGACCTCGACTCCCCCAACGCGATGCTGACGGTCACCGTCGTGGCGGCGGACACCGACGCGGAGGCGCAGCGCATCGCCGGCCCCGCGAAGGCGTCGATGTACCGGGTGCGCACCGGTAACCCGGGCCGGATGATGACCTACGAACAGGCCGCTGCGCAGCCGCTCACGCCCGAGCAGGAGCACGCGATCGCCCCGACCACGTCGGCATGGATCGTCGGGTCCCAGGAGACGGTCCGCGACGAGCTGCACGAGCTGCTCACCCGCACCCAGCCGCAGGAGCTGATGATCTCCGGCATGATCCCCGGCCTCGCGGAGCGCAAGCACAGCCTCGAGCTGATCAAGGGCGCGGTCGACGAGCTCGGCTGATCAGACCGCGATCGCGGCGGCGACGATGACCACCGTCAGGATGATGGCGTTGAACGTCAGATGCGCCGCCGCGGCGGTCACGACCGCACCGCGCTGCGCGTCGGCACCCCTCTCGACCGCCTGGTCCGCCTGCCGCACCCAGTCCTCCCACCGCTCACCGGGGCCCGGCCCGACGAGCACGCGGTCGGGGTTCGCCCTGGCCTCCGCGCGGTATGCGGCCAGGTACACCGCGGCGTAGTAGCCGCCCGCGACGCTGATCGCGAAGCCCGCGGCGAGAGGAACGCCGGCCAGGAGGCAGTGGAGGAAACCGAACACCACCTGCCGTCCGATGCGCACGCCCCAGGACTGGTCCTCCAACCCGGAGCGGAAGATCGACTCCTCGGCGAAGGCCGCGATCGGCAGAATGAGCGCGAGCAGCAGCGGCACCGCGAGAGCGGTCAGCCGCCACCCGATCCCCTCGTTGGACGTCTGCCCCAGGTAGACGTTGCCCACCCCGCCCGCCAGGTTCCACCACCCGGTCCGCAACGCGGGGATCTGCCACAGCGCCTGGGTCACGCCGATCACCACGGCGAGGGTGAGGAGCGCGCCCGGCAGCATCCACCAGCGCAGCGCACGGAGGACGGACCGGTAGTCCCTCCGCCAGCGAGCGTCCTTCGCGCGCGACAGATTCCACGCGATCAGCAATAGCGATACGACGATGATGATCGCCGAGACCCAGGTGGGCATGATGCCGTCCTCCTCCGCCCGGCGTCATTCGCCGGGACTCCCCTGGGATAGAGATGTACCGGAAGGGTCCGACAGATTCCGCGCGCGGAGGGGCCGGCGTCAGGCGGTGACGTCGCCGTTGAACAGGACGCGCGTCGGGCGCACCCGCACGACGATCTCCTCGGGGACGGCGTTGCGCCGACCGAACTCCTCGCCCCGCTCGGCACCCATGTACCGGACACCGCACGCGGTACAGACCTTCAGTAGGTAGTCGGGGTCGTCGACGAGTTCCGCGATGCCCTGCACCTGTGCGAACGCGTAGGGCGGCTCCTGCAGGTCGACGGAAAGCGCCACCCGCGGGTCCTTCGCCAGCAGGCGTCCCTTCGGGGTGTCCCGCCCCGTCGCGAAGACGAGAGCACCGTCGTCGATGACGAACCAGACCGGCGTCGTGAGCGGGCGCCCGTCGCCGGCGAGGTAGGCGAGGTTGCCGGTCCGCGTTCCGGCGGAGAGGAAGTCGACGACGGCGGGCGTCAGGGTCTCGCTGATCTGCATGGGTCGAGGCTACGTCTCCACCCGGATCTCCACCCGTCGGTCGATCCGCCGCGGCCCGGATCGCGGCAGAGTCACCGGCATGAACACAGCGACCACCGCCGTCATCGCCGTCCTCGCCATCGGCTGGATCTTCTACCGCCAGTTGCAGGCCCGTCCGCTCAAGGACAAGACCGCCCGCATCGCCCTCGTCCTCGCCGCCGTCGGCCTGTACCAGACCGTGCAATATGTTTCGGGCGGAGGCGAAGTCGGCGCGGGCCACGTCGTCGCCGCGGTCCTGGGCCTCGTCATCGCCGTCGCCCTCGCCTACCCGCGGGCGCTGACCACGAAGGTCTTCCCAGGCCCCGACGGCCGCTACCTGCGCCAGGGCACCGCCGCCACCATCGGCCTGTGGGTCGTCGCGATCGGCCTGCACGTGGGCGTCGACGTCCTGGTGCCGATGGCGATGGGCGACCACACCGGCCGCGGCTTCGCCGGCGTCACGACGATGCTCTTCATCGGCATCACCCTCTACGCGCAGAACTACTTCCTGCAGCAGCGCGTCGCCGCGCACCGGGCGCAGCAGCCGTCGGTTCCGGTCGCCTGACGATCCCGACCGGCGGCTCCTCAGAGCTGGGCGAGCGCATCCCAGAGCTTGCCCAGGAAGGCGTCCTCGCCGACGCGGTTGATCTTGAAGAACATCGCCTGGCTCCCGCCGGACGTGATCCCGGACAGGTACAGGTTCTCGCCATCCCCGACGAGCGTGAGATTCAGGCTCACCCGGTTGGATCCGGTGTAGCTGTACCGCTCGTACACCCGCACCGCGACGCGAACCCCACCCGCCGTGATGGTGCTGCCGTCCTCGAAGGTGGCCGAGACGCTGCCCCCGATGATGTGCGCGTCGAGCACCTCCAACGCCCTGTCGAAATCACCGGTGAACGCATGCTCCAGTTTCGCCATACCGCGCCTCCTCGGTGCCATTCTGCTCCACCGAGCAGGCGCGAGCGATCACGTCAGGTAGCGGTACGCCGGCGAGCCCGGCTCCAGACGCTCACAGTGCAGGCGCGACGAATCCATCCGCTCCAGCAGCGCCCCGAGGTCGCCCGCGGTACCGAGCTCGATGCCGACGAGCGCCTCGCCGGTGTCGCGGTTGTTGCGCTTGACGTACTCGAACAGGGTGACGTCGTCGTCGGGTCCCAGCACCTCGTCGAGGAAGCGGCGCAGCGCGCCGGGCTCCTGCGGGAAGGCGACGAGGAAGTAGTGCTTGAGGCCCTGGTGCACCAGCGAGCGCTCGATCACCTCGTTGTAGCGCGAGACGTCGTTGTTGCCGCCCGAGAGCAGGCACACGACAGTGGCACCGGGCTCGAACCGCAGCTGCGCGAGCGCGGCCACCGACAGCGCGCCCGCCGGCTCCGCGATGACGCCCTCGTTCTGGTACAGGTCCAACATCGCGGTGCAGATGGCGCCCTCGTCGACCCCGATGATGCCGAGCTCGCCGGCCGCCACGTCGCGGACCTCGTGCGCGGGCCACACCGCGGCGCCCTCGGCGACGGCGACGTCGTAGCCGATGGAGCCGATCCTCTTGACGGCGGCGCCGTCGACGAACGGGTCGATGGTCGGGAGATCGATGGGCCCGCCGGCCTCGAGCGCCCGCGCCAGCGACGGTGCGCCTGCGGGCTCGGCGCCGACGATCGTGGCGGACGGGGACTGCGAGCGCAGGTACCGCGTGACACCCGCGAAGCAGCCGGCACCCCCGACGGGCATGACGGTCACGTCCGGCACGACCCCGCCGAGCTGCTCGACGAGCTCGACGCCGATGGTGCCCTGCCCCGACGTGGTGCGGGAGTCGTCGAAGGCGTGCACCCAGGTGGCGCCCGTGGACGCGACGTCCTCCTGGGCCGCGGCGGCCGCGGCGTCGTAGGTCTCGCCGGTCGCGATCAGCTCGACGTACCGGCCGCCGTGCGCGCGGATGCGGTCCCGCTTCTGCTTCGGCGTGGTGGTCGGCACGTAGATCCGGCCGTGCACCTCCATGGCGCGGCACGCGAAGGCGACGCCCTGCGCGTGGTTGCCGGCCGAGGCGGCGACGACCCCGGCCGCCTTCTCCGCGTCGGTGAGCTGCGCCATCAGGTTGTAGGCGCCGCGGATCTTGTACGAGCGCACCACCTGCAGGTCCTCGCGCTTGAGGTAGACCTTCGCCCCGGTCAGTGCCGAGAGCCGGTCGCAGTGCTGCAGCGGGCTCACCGACACCACCCCGGCGAGCCGCGCACGGGCATCAATAATCGAGTGCACCGTCAGGTCGGCGGCGGCACTGGACATCGATGACGTAGACATGGGGGTCATTTTCCCACTCGACCGGAACGCGGCTCACCCCGCCCGTCGCGCGCGCTCCCGGCGCGCCACCCCGGCAAGCCAGTGGACCGCCGCGAGGAAGCAGATCAGGGCCGGGATCAGGAAGACGATCACTCCGATCACGGCCACCGGCCACATGTGCGCCGCGGGCTCGCCCGCCGCGTCGATCATCATCGGCACGAGCATCGCGGCCGCGGTCACCACGGGGAGGGCGGCGACGCCCCACGCCCGGCCGAGCAGGACCTGCGCGCCGGCCGCCGCCGAGAGGATCGCGATCGTGCACGCGATCGACAGGGCCCCGTCGGGCAGGGCCACCAGGCCGATCGCGAGCACCGTCACGGTCGCGGCGAGTCCGGCGAGAACGAGCGCCGCGCGCAGGCCGGGTCGCACCGTCACCGTCCTGGCCCTGGACCCGACCGGGCCCTGGTCACGGTGCGCCGGCGCCGGAACGCGCGGATCGCCTCGACGACGCCGTACCCCACCGCCAGCCAGGCGGTCAGCCCCATTGTCCCGCCCACCAGCAGCAACAGCAGGCCCACCACCCACAGTCCGGTGTCGTCCTGCGATGCCCACGCCGCCCACGGCACCGCGAAGGCGACGACCGCGACCACGGGGATCACCGCCAGCAGCCAGACGCGCCGCAGATAGCAGAACGCCGCGGTGCAGGCGAGGACGATCACGGCGCCGCACGCGATCACCTGCCACGGCCGGTACGGGCCCTGCGCGACACCGTCGACCTCGTAGTACTCCTGATCCCACCCGAGGAAGGCGAACCACGCACCCGCGGAGACGGCCGCGAGGGCCGCCAGGGTCAGGATCACGCGCATGCACCCGATGTTAGCCATCGCGAATCGCCTGGTCCGCCTAACGACGGGCGGGTCGGAAGCACGGCGCACGATCGCGTGCCATCATGACGAGGTGGTGGACGGCTTGCGGACGAGGATCACGCTCGTCATCGCGGTGGCCGGCGTCGTGGTCGCCGGCGCGACCCTCGACTTCCACCGCGACAGCCCGTGGACCGCCGTCCTGTTCGCGATCGCCGCGGCCGGCGTCGTCGTCCGGTGCCTTCCAGAGGACCGGGTCCCGCTTCCCGCGCGGGTCGCGACCGAGGCGGCGACGGTGGTCGCCGCCGGCATCCTGTTCGCGCTCCAGCCGAACGGCGCGCTCGGTGTCCTGCTCTACGTCTCGACGGTGCACCTGGGAGCCGTGTTCCCGGCACGTATCTCGGTCCCGCTCGCGGTGCTCGCCGGGGCCAGCGTCACCGCGACCGCGGCGCTCTCCGGCCCCATCGATTTCAACGCGATCTGGATCGGCGTCTCGGTCACCGCGACGGTGTGGGCCGGCATCGCGGGTCGCAGCCGCCGCGAGCGCACTCGGGCGCTCGAACAGCTCGTGGAACAGACGAAGTTGACCGCGGAGTCCGAGTCGCGGAGCAGCGCGCTCGCCGAACGCGCCCGCATCGCCCGCGACCTGCACGACGTCCTCGCCCACACCCTTTCCGGCGCGGGGATGCAGCTCGAGCTCGCCGATGCCCTCCTGGAGGCGAACCGCCCCGACGACGCCCGCGCCGCCGTCCAGCGCGCCCGCGGCGCGATCGCGGACGGGGTCACCGAGGCCCGAGGCGCCGTCCATGCGCTGCGGGAGGACACCGTCGACCTGCCGACGACGCTCGCCGCTCTCGCGGACGGGCCCGACGAGACGGTGGAGACCGGGCCGGTCGAGCTGACGGACGCGCAGGCCCGGGCGGTCCTGCGGGTCGCGCAGGAGGCCGTCACGAACGCCCGACGGTACGCCGCGGGCGCGCCCGTCACGGTCCGCCTCTTCCCCGTGCCCGACGGTGCCGAGCTCACCGTCGGGAACGGACCGGGTACGGCGAGCGGCGTTCCCGGCTCCGGCATGGGCCTCATCGGCATGCGCGAGCGCGCGGCCGAGGTCGGCGGCACGCTGTACGCCGGGCCGACCGGCGACGGCGGCTGGGCGGTCCGCCTGGTCCTGCCCCGCCCGTCCGATCCGATCAAGGAGCTGTGAGTGAACGACATCCGAGTGGTGGTCGCAGACGATCAGGCCGCGGTACGCGAGGCGCTCGCCGCGATGCTCGACCTGATGCCCGGGATCGCGGTGGTCGGGGCCGCCGCCGACGGGGTCGAGGCGGTCGCCCTGGTGCGGGAGCACCGCCCCGACGTGCTGCTCACCGACCTGCGGATGCCGAACCTCGACGGTGCCGGCGCCACGGAGCGCGTCCTCGCCGACGCACCGGACACCGCCGTCGTGCTGCTCACCACGTTCGACGACGAGGAGTCGATCCTCCGCGGCCTCCAGGCGGGTGCCCGTGGCTATCTCACCAAGAACGCGGGGCGGACGGAGATCGCCGCAGCGATCATGGCTGCCGCCGCGGGACAGTCGGTGCTCGACCCGCAGGTGCAGCGGCGCCTTCTCGCGTCGGCGACCGGGGGCACCGGAGCCGGGCCGGCACCGTCGGCCCCGCCGGACGTGCCGCCCGCCGACCTGACGCCCCGCGAGACCGAGGTGCTGCGACTCATCGCCGACGGCCTGACCAACCGCGACATCGCCGCGCGGCTGTTCGTCAGCGAGTCGACGGTGAAGACGCACATCAACAATCTGTTCGCGAAGGCGCAGCTCCGGGACCGTGCGCACGCCGTGCGGTACGCCTTCGATTCCGGGATCGCCGCATCCGGTCAGGGCGATTGAAAACCTTCTTCTCTGCGCGCCAACGACTTACGGTCGGACATCATGGCGACAACGATCCTCTCCCCGTCGCGGGCCACGCAGGGCCCGCCAGCGGATACCTCGACGGCACCGGTGCGCCTGGTGCCGCGCCGCCGCCCCGGGCGCTGGCTGGCCGCCGCGGTCGTGGCAATCCTCGGCGCGATGCTCCTGCACACCCTGGTCACCAATGAGCGCTTCGAGTGGCCCACCGTCGCCCACTACTTCACGCAGACCGCGATTCTCAAGGGGCTCTGGCTCACGCTGTGGCTCACGGCGGTCACCTTCGCCGCCGGTTTCGTCCTCGGCATCGGCCTCGCGGCGATGCGGCTGTGGGGCGGTCCCGTCCTCCAGACGGTGTCCTTCGTCTTCGTCTGGCTGGTGCGGTCGGTGCCACCTCTGGTCCTGCTGCTCTTCTGGTTCCAGCTCGCGTCGCTGTACCCGCAACTGTCGCTGGGCATCCCCTTCGGCCCCGAGTTCGTCACGGTCAACACCACGCACCTCATCAGCGGGCTGGTCGCGGCGTTCATCGCGCTGACCATCGACGTGGCCGCGTTCGCCGCGGAGATCGTGCGCGGCGGGCTGGTCTCGGTGGATCCGGGCCAGACGGAGGCCGCCCGGTCGCTGGGCCTGAGCCCGCGCCGCATCTTCCGCCGCATCGTGCTGCCCCAGGCGATGCCGGCCATCATCCCCGCGTCCGGCAATTTGCTGATCGGGCTGCTCAAGTCCACGTCGCTGGTCAGCGTCATCGCCGTGACCGACCTGCTGTACTCGGTGCAGTTGGTCTACAACCAGAACTTCAAGGTGATGCCGCTGCTGCTGGTGGCGACCATCTGGTACATCGTGATCACCTCCGTCCTGGCCGTGGGCCAGTACTTCATCGAGCGCCGGTTCAACCGGGGCCGACGGGACGCCCGCCCCTTCCGCGAGGTCCTCGCCGACGCGGCCCGCCTGCGCCCCCGGCTCCCCCGCAGCGTCCGCACCGCGGGAGACCGCGGATGAGCGCGATCGAGGTGCGCGGGCTCCGGAAGTCCTTCGGCGGCACCGAGGTGCTGCGCGGCGTCGACCTGGACGTCGCGCAGGGCGAGGTCGCCATCGTTCTCGGGCCCTCCGGGTCCGGGAAGTCGACGCTGCTCCGCTGCATCAACCACCTGGAACGCCCCGACGCCGGCTACGTCCGGGTGAACGACGACCTGATCGGCTACCGCGAGGGCGGCCACCGCGGCGACGCGACCGTGCTGCGCGAGCTGCACCCCCGCGACGTGGCGCGCCAGCGCCGCCGCATCGGGATGGTCTTCCAGCAGTTCAACCTTTTCCCACACTTCACCGTCCTGGAGAACCTCACGGAGGGTCAGCTCGCGACCGGCGTCTCCCCCGGCGAGGCGGCCGAGCGCGGGCGCGAGCTCCTCGCGCGCGTCGGCCTCGCGGGCCGCGAGAAGGCGTACCCGTCGCAGCTCTCAGGCGGCCAGCAGCAGCGGGTCGCGATCGCCCGCACGCTGGCCATGCGACCCGACGTGGTGCTCTTCGACGAGCCCACCTCGGCACTGGACCCGGAGCTGGTCGGCGAGGTGCTGGCCGTGATCCGCGACCTCGCCGAGTCGGGTATGACCCTCGTCGTGGTGACGCACGAGATCGGTTTCGCCCGCGACGTCGCCGACACCGTGATCTTCATGGACGACGGCCGCATCGTCGAGACCGGCCGGCCCGAGGCGATCTTCGCCGACGCCGAGCACTCCCGCACCCGCGAATTCCTCGCGGCCGTGCGCTGAACCACCGCTAGTCCATCGCTAGACCCGAGTCCAAGGAGACCCCATGCGCAGCCGCGCTCTGCTCGCCCTGCCCCTGATCGCCGCCGCCACCGTCCTCGCGGCGTGCGGCGGCTCGTCCGATCCGGCGGCCGAGAGCTCCGGCTACCCGATCCCGACGCAGGACGTGGTGTCGTCCGTCGCCGTCGACCCCGCCGCGCAGGCCCTCCTGCCGGCCGGCACGAAGGAGCTGACTCTGGGGCTCACTCGCCAGCCCGGCATCAACAACCTGCCGCACGGCGGCGAGGTCCCCGACGGCAACCCGGTGGGCCTCGACGTGGATCTCCGAAACGCGGTGGCGAAGGCCCTCGGCGTGTCCTGGAAGCAGGAGATCGGGACCTTCTCCACGATCATCCCGGGGGTGCAGAACGGCCGGTACCAGGTGGGCCAGGGCAACTTCGGCGTCACCAAGCCGCGCCTCGAGGTCGTCGACTTCGCGACGTACCTCAACGACGGCCAGTCCTTCGTCGGCTCGTCGAACTCCGGCCTCACGAGCGTGAAGACGCTGGAGGACCTGTGCGGCAAGAAGATCGTCACGGGCTCGGGCACCACCTTCCAGCAGATCCTGGAGAAGGGCGTCGACCAGTGCACGTCGAAGGGCAAGCCCGCGTACACCGTCCAGTACCTGGACGACCAGGGCGCCATCATCCTCAGCCTGCAGAACAACAAGGTGGACGCGTACTTCGGCCCGACGCTCTCCCTGCGGTACCTGGTGGACAAGGTGCCCGGTACGAAGTTCCTCGGCGAGTACTCCACCACCGTGGTCGGTTTCGTGACGGCGAAGGGGTCTCCGATCGCGCCCGCGATCTCGCAGGCGATCAACACCCTCATCGCACGGGGCGAGTACCAGAAGCTGTTCGAGAAGTGGAAGGTCCCGACCTCGGCACTGCCGAAGTCCGAGATCAACCCGACCGCGGGGTTCTGACCGGTGACGATCGAGTCGCTCGCCTTCCTCACGCCGGGCAACTACCTCGACGCGGATCCGGCTGCCGGGCTCGAGGACACGCTGCGCCTCATCGCGTTCGGCGAGGGCCTGGGGTACCGCGGCGCCTGGGTGCGGCAGCGCCACCTGGAGCACGGTATCTCCTCCGCGGCGGTCTTCCTCGGGGCGGCGTCGCAGCGCACGTCCACGATCGAGCTGGGCACCGCGGTCATCCCGATCGGCTACGAGAACCCGTTCCGCTTGGCCGAGGACCTATCGCTCGCGGACGCGCTCTCCCGCGGCAGGCTGCAGCCGGGGTTCTCCACCGGGATGCCGCACGCCGACCTGCTCGCGGACGTGGTCTTCGACGGTGACTGGCGCGCGTACGAACTCGGCCACGCGCGGGTCGCACGCACCGTCGAGCACCTGCGCGGCGCGTTCCTCGGCGGCGAGGACGCGCGGATCGAGTCCCCCGGCAACGTACAGCGGCCCCGGCTGCAGCCGCACACCCCCGGCCTGGCGGACCGCTCCTGGTACGGCGGAACGTCGCTCGGCTCGTCGCGGTGGACCGGCGAGGCCGGCCTGCACCTGCTGACCGGCAACATCGTCTCGGCAGCGGGCATCGACTCCGATGACTTCGGTACGGTCCAGGCCACGCTCGTCGACGCCTACCGCGCCGCGGGCGGGGCCGGCAAACGGGTCGCCGTCGGCCGGGTGATCGTGCCGACGGACAGCGCCGACCGCGCCACCGTCGCGCGGTACCGCGAGTACGTGCGGTCGCGCCACGACCGCACGCTGACGGCGCACGGCGAGAAACGCACCCTGTTCGCCGAGGATCTCGTGGGGCCGATCGCGGAGATCGCCGAACGGCTCGCCGCCGACCCGGCGTTCTCCCCGGAATCCGGGCCGGTCACCGAGTTCCGTCTGGAGCTGCCGTACGAGTTCGACGTCCGGGACTACGAGCAGATCCTCACCGACGCGCGCGGACTGCTGCCCGCCCTGTCGTCGGCGGCCTAGACGGGCTAGGTCCGGGTCTCGCGCAGCGTGCGGACCAGGTTCTTCTGGATCTTGCCGGTGGCGGTCTTGGGGAGCGCGTCGACGAAGACGATCTCCTTGGGCGCCTTGAACCCCGCCAGGTTCTGCCGTGCGTACTCGAGGAGGGCGACACCATCGGCGTCGCCCGACGGTGACGTCACGACGAAGGCGGTGACGGCCTCGCCCCAGTGCTCGTGCGGGGTGCCGACGACGGCGACCTCGGCGACGGCGTCGTGGCCGAGCAGGACGCGCTCGACCTCCACCGAGGAGACGTTCTCGCCGCCCGATTTGATGATGTCCTTGGCGCGGTCGGTGAAGTAGACGACGCCCTCGTCGTCGAGGTAGCCGATATCCCCGCCGTGGAACCAGCCGTGCGCGAACGCCTCCGTGTTCGCCGCGGCGTTGTTCCAGTAGCCCTCCATGAGCTGCGGTGCGCGGTAGACGATCTCGCCGACCTCGCCCGGAGGGAGCAGCGCACCGTCGTCGCCCATGATCGCGACGTCGGTGGAGACGGTGGCCGGGCCCCAGGAGTCGTCCTTGACCCCCTGGTGGCCGGTCCACTGCACCTCCGAGGCCGGCGTGGTCTCGGTCTGCCCGGAACCGAGGATGATCGCGGCGCCGGGGAATCGGGCCCGCAGCGCGGTGAGCAGTTCGGCCGGCATGGGCGCCATCGCGTAGAGACCCGTGCGCAGCGACGCGGTGTTCTCGTCGGTGAGCTCGGGGCGGGTGAGC